>DAOUUI010000073.1 GCA_030668225.1 Deltaproteobacteria bacterium | reverse complement strand
GGCTGGTCGAACACGCCGGGGACGGCGGGATCGTTCACCGCCACGGTTTTTTCCGCGGCCGCGGTCGCGGCCATCGCGGCGACAAGCACCACCGCGCAGATCGTCGTCGGAAAGCGTCTCATGGTTCCCCCGCAACTGGTTGAATTCGGCGGATCATTCTACCCTCCAGTACCTCCAATGTATAGCCTTTCCGGCACGGATCCCGACGCTGTCGATCACGCGGACCGTGCCGGTGAACTCCCCCGTGGAACGAACGTGGAACGCGGTCCCCCGGACGTCCAGAAGGTCCCGGAGCACGGTCTTGTACAGGTCGGAAAGGAACGGGCTCACGTTCTTGATCTCCTCGATTTTCTGGAAGGGTGCATCCTTCCGGTATTCCACGATCTCGTTTGCCAACGCTTCGGTGATCTCCCCGACATCCGCTTCACCCTGCCCGGCGGAGAGGGCCATGAGGACCTGAGCCGGCGCGGTGTTGATGTTGACCTTCCCCGACGAGTAGACGGTTATGAAGGGCCTGATTTTCTCGAACACCTCCTGTGTCACGCCCCGGACGAGACGGAGTTCCTCCACGGTGTCGAAAAGGTCGTTCTTCGACTTGTACGGGAATTTCCGGGAAAGATAGAATGCGCTCTCCGCACCCCCCACCCGCGGCGTTTCGTCGTTGTCGAGCCAGTCGACGACGGCGTCGGCAAGCGACGGGTCGATATCGAGGATCTCGAGGAGCCGCTGGAAGACGGCGAGCCTCTGGTCGTCGGGGGCGTTCCCGTTGGTGAGCACGAGGCGGTTGATGTTGATCTTCCTCTCCTCGTCCTCCACGACGATGTGGATCGTCCCCTCGCCCAGGTCGATGGGGGGCACCGGTCTCGACCAGATCTCGTCGAGCGTATCGTAGTTGTTGTCCCCCTCGTCCTCCCGCAGGGCGACCCGGGCCGCCGCGATTCCCGCCTCCGCGACGAGCCCCGCGCGAATCGAGTCGCGGCCGAACGCCCCCGTCTGCGCGGACCTCGCGCCGACCCGGAAGATCTCCCACACCAGGGTCACGATCAGGACGAGGATCATGAGCGTGATGAGGAGAACCACCCCCTTGTCGCAGCCGGCCCGCCGCGCCCTCACAATCCCTCCCCCGTTCGCTTCCCCGAAAAGGGGACAGACGCCTCTTGGCCCGAGAGAGGGAGGGAAACGACCCGACGGTACTCCTGCCCGGACGAAGCCGTGAGGATGAACGCGACTTTGCCGGGGAGGGGACTCTTCGACCGGCCTCCCGGGGGCCACTCCTTCGTCCACGCGTCCCCGCTAGCGAACTCCACCCGGAAGCCCAAGAGGCGGTCCGCCATCCGGACCTCCCGCGTGGGGATCTTGTTCTCGATCAGGGGGAGGGAGGACTCCTCGCGGTACAGCTCGAGGAACGTGCCGTCCCGGTCCAGCTTCGGGTAATATTTGATTTTCACGATGTCGCCCGAGGGCCGCGGGCCTCCCGATTCGGGAAGCACGAAGGCGGTGAAGACCAGGGTGGAGGCGGGTTTCCCGGATAAGGTGTCCTCGTGGCAGGTAAGCGCCGTCGCCTCGATCCTCGTGGAGGAGAACGCTCCCGCAAGGTCCGACCCGATCCGGTCGATGCTCATCCGCAGTTGACGGAAGTCCCGGGACCTGTCCGTGAGGATCTCGCGGGTGCGCTCCGTCCCCGTGAAGGAGGAAAGCAGAAGGACGAGGATCACCGAGAAGATCGCCAGCGTCAGGAGGACTTCCAGGAGAGTGAAGCCGCGGTTGCCGGCCGTCCCCCTCACCGGACCGAAAGCCCCGACAAGGTGATCGTCTCCTCGACGCCGCCCGTCTTCCACGACACCGAAACGTACACCTCCCGGGCGTCGGGGTGAAGAGCCTGCTTGACGGAAATCGCCCAGGCGTATTCCTCGTAGGGGGCGGGAAAAGTTCCCTTCGTTTCCTGGGCCTCCGCAAACGTATCGGTGGCCTCCCGGAGCTTTTCCTCACCGAGGAGGGAGGCCGTGGTCCACGCTTCCGACCTCTCCGCGGCGGCGATGGCGCCGGAGGTGACCTGGAAGGCCATGATGAGCGTTGCAGAAAGGATCGCCAGGGACACGAGGACCTCGAGGAGCGTGAAGCCTTTCGGGGAGACCGCTCTATCAGGCATCGTCCGTGATGTTCCCCTCGAGGACGTCCACCGACCCGTCAAAGGGATTTACCCGAAGGGTCCATTCGGGGGGAGCTCCCTCCCCCCCGGATTCCCGGAAGAAGATTCGGAAGGCGGGAATCCTGCCGCCGGGAAGGTACCGGATCTCGGTGACGACGTCGGGGGGACGATCCTCCCCCTCGACCCGGACCCCGGTGATCGACAGATTTTCCGACAGCTCGCCCGGCGGACGCTGCGCACTGCGTTTCTCCGGTCCCTGGAACCGGTAGGTCCCTGCGGCGGGGTCGATGACGAGCCTGACCTCCTGTTTCTCGAAGAGGGCCATGTCGAAGGCCGCCTCGGAGCCGGCGGCAATCTGGCGGAACACGGTGTTGCGGGTTATGCCCACCACGGAGGATACACGGGGGACGACGATCCAGAGCATGAGCCCCAGCACGAAAAGTACGATCGATAACTCGATGAGCGTGAAGCCCGGGCTATCCTTCATCCCAGGAGTTGATATCCGCATCCTCGCCTTCCCCGCCGGGCGCCTCGTCCGCCCCGTAAGAGGTGATGTCGTAGTCCCCGTTCGTGCCGGGGGAGACGTAAACGTATTCGGTGCCCCACGGGTCCTTCGGGACCCGGCCGAGGTACCCTCCCTTCCGGTAGTTCTTCGGGACCCTGCCGATTTCCGGGGCCCGCACGAGGGCCTCGATCCCCTGCTCGCTGCCGGGGTAGAACCCGTTGTCGAGCTTGAAGAGCTGCAGGGCCTGCTCGATGTTCTTGATCTGGAGGCGGGTCTGGGTCTGCTTGGCCTCCTCCGTCCGCCCGATCAGTTTTGGAACCACGAGGGCCGCGAGGAGCCCCAGAATGACGATGACGACCATGATTTCCAGGAGGGTGAACCCCCCGCGGCTTAAAACCCGGCTCCTCCCGTTCCGTTCCCTTTCCATGTCTTGTCTCCTTTAGCGCACGATTGTCGAGATCTCGAGCATCGGCAGCAGTACCGAGATGACGATAAAGGCGACCACCATTCCCATCACCAATATGATAACCGGTTCCAGCAGGGAGAGCGCGCGTGAAAGGCGGGCCTCCACCTCCCCGTCGATGGCCTCCCCCATCTTGTCGAGCAGATAATCCAGTTTTCCGCTCTCCTCCCCCACGGCCACCATCTGGATGAATGAGGGGGGGATCAAGGCGTGCTGGCGCAGCGCCTCCGACAGGGAGGTCCCCTCCACGACGCGGGCCGCCGCCGCCTCGATTCCTTCCTCGATCACGGTGTTTCCCACGGTGGGGGCGACGAGCCGCAGCGCCCGGTCGATGGGAATCCCGCCTGCCGTCATGGTGGACAGGGTACGGGCGAAGTGCGAGAGCGCCGACAGGTGGACGATCCTTCCCAGGATCGGAAGGCGAAGGAGGAGGGTGTCGCGGGCCCGTTTCCCCCGATCGGTGGCCAGGTACCGTCTGCCCGCCACTACCAGGGCCCCAAGCAAAAGGAGCAGCACCCACCAGCCGGAGGCAAATACGTTGGACACCGCAATGAGCGCGCGGGTGGGAAGGGGAAGGGCCTGCCCCAGGTGGGAAAACACCCCGACGATCTTCGGCACGACGAAGGACAGAAGGAAGACGACCACCAGCCCCGCCACCGATGCCATGAGAAGGGGATACGTGAGGGCCGACCGGACGCGGTTTCTCGTCCGCGCCTGGTCCTCGAGGTGGTCGGCCAGCCGGGACAGCGACAGGGGAAGCGTGCCGCTTTCCTCCCCGGCCCGCACCATGGCCCCGTACAGCTCGGAAAACGTCTGGGCCTGGGACTCGATGGCGCGCCCGAGAGACATGCCGCTGCGAACGCTCTCCTGGATCTCGACCAGCACCCGGCGGCTTTCGGGGTCGTCCACCTGCGCCGAGAGCGACTGGAGCGCGGACACCACGGGGACGCCCGCCCCGACGAGGGTGGAAAGCTGGCGGGTAAGAAGGGGGAGGAACTCCTTGCGGCCGAGCAGGGAGAGGGAGGGCAGGAGCCTGCTCACGCCCGTCTCCTCCGTGAGCGCGAGGGGGTACATCCCGTCCGTGCGAAGCTTCAGGCGCGCGGCGGGGACGCTCTCGGCGTCCACAACGCCCTTTCTCTCGACGCCCTCGCGGGAGACTCCCGTGTACCGGTATGTGGGCACGCGGGTCCCTTACTCTTCCTGGGTGAGGCGCAATACCTCCTCCGCGGAGGAGATGCCGGCACGGACCTTTTCCGCCCCCGCCGAGAGGATCGTTCGCATCCCCTGCGAGACGGCACGGGACTTGATCCCTTCCGAATCCGCCCGCTCCAGGATGAGAGCGCGAAGGCGTTCGTCCACGATCATGATCTCGAAGATGCCCACCCGCCCCCGGTACCCGGTGTTCATGCAGGAGGAGCAACCCCCCGCGGAGAAGAACCTCCCGGAGGGCGGCCCGGAGAGCCCCATCTCCTTCCACTGCGCAGGCGACGGGAGGTACGAAATGCGGCAGTCATGGCAGAGCTTGCGCACGAGGCGCTGAGCGATCACTGCGGAGAGGGAGGAGGCGAGCAGGAAGGGCTCGATCCCCATGTCGATCAGCCGTGTCACCGCGCTGGCGGAATCGTTCGTGTGGAGGGTGGACAGCACGAGGTGCCCCGTCAGCGACGCCTGGATCGCGATCTCCGCCGTTTCGGAGTCCCGGATTTCCCCCACCATGATGATGTCGGGATCCTGCCGCAGGATCGACCGAAGCCCCCCGGCGAACGTGAGGTGGATCTTCGGATTGACCTGGATCTGCCCGATCCCCTGTATCTGGTATTCCACCGGGTCCTCGATGGTGATGATGTTCTTGGTCCCCGAGTCGAGTGTGCGCAGCGCCCCGTAGAGGGTCGTGGTTTTCCCCGATCCAGTCGGGCCGGTGACGAGGAGGATCCCGTTGGGCCTCCCCAGGAGACGCTTCACGGAGGTCAGGGCGTGGGGCGGCAGGCCGATGTCCTCGAGTCCCAGCAGGAGATTCGACCGGTCGAGAATCCTGAGGACCGCCCTTTCCCCGAACGCCGTGGGGACCACGGACACGCGGATGTCGATCTCATTTCCCCCGAGACGGATCCTGATCCTGCCATCTTGTGGTAGTCTCCGCTCGCCGATGTCCAGGTTCGCCATGACCTTGATGCGCGACACGACGGGGGCGTGCCACTTCCTCGGGGCGGCGACCATGGGGTACAGAATCCCGTCGATGCGGTTGCGCACGACGAGTTCCTTTTCGAACGGCTCGACGTGGATGTCGCTGGAACGCTCCCGGATCGCCCGGAAGATCAGGGAGTGGACGAACTTGATCACCGGCCCCTCGTCCGGGGACTCGAGGAGGTCGCGGGTCTCCTCGATGGCCGCCTCGACGTCAAGGTCCCACTCCCCGGAAAGCCCCTCCACCATCTCCCGTTCGGGGGCGTGGCGCCGCTCGTACGCCGTGTCGATCTTTCCCAGGATCACTTCCTCCGGAGCGGACAGGATGCGGGCGGGGCCGCAGAGGAAGCGGATCTCGTCGAGGGCGTAGGAGGAGTCGGGCCTGCCGGAGAGGATGAAGAGAGTCCCCTCGGCATCCCGGCAGGGCAGGAGCAGGTGCTTCCTTGCGTACCCGATCGGGATCCTTCCGAGCAGATCGGCCTCGGGCACGAGTGCCGCGAGGTCCTGCGCCGTTTCCTTTCTCGCTTCCTGGCTCACTCGTATTCCTCCTCCGTCTCGGGCTCGGGGAGGATCTTCTCCACCTTGCTCTCGGGGAGGAGTTTCTCCACCTCCTCTTTGTGCTCCTCGATGAACCTGTCCATTTTCCCCCGGTGGTCGGTGGTCACCCTTCCCATGTCCTCGGGAGTCCTGATGATGTGGGGAGTGAGGAAGATCAGCAGGTTCGTTTTTCTCCGGCTGACCGACGAAAACTTGAAGAGGTTCCCCAGGATCGGGATATCTCCCAGCAGGGGGACCTTCGATTCCTGGTTGGTGACGGTCTCCTGCATCATCCCTCCCAGCACCACGGTCTCCCCGGTTTTTACGAGGACGCTGGTCCTGGCGGACCGCTTCGTCGTCGTGGGGCCCACTGTGGAGACCGTCAGGATGGAGACATCCTTGACGGCGGACGACTCCTGGTAGATCTCCAGGCTTACGAAATTGCTCTCGTTGATGCGCGGCGTGAACCGGAGGATGATCCCGACGTCCTGTCGATCGACCGTGTTGATGACGTTGGCGAGGTTCGTAGTATCCCGCGACTGGCTGGTGATGAACGGGATGTTCTCGGCGACGATGATCTCCGCTTCCTTGTTGTCCATGGTCAGAAGGTGCGGCGTGGACAGGATGTTGACGTTGTTAAGGGTCTGCGCGGCCCGCAGAATCGCCGTAATGGCGGGGACCTCCGTTCCGTCCGGGAGAGTGACGCTTCCCGCGATCCCCGCCGCGATGAGTCCGCTGCCGGAAAACAGGAGGGGATTCCCGGTCGCCAGGCCAAGGAGGAGCTCGTTCAGGTTGCCCTGGAAGTCGAAGTTCGTGCCGCCGATGGCGGCGCCGTCACTGCCGATCTCGGTTGCCCCGCGGAACTCGACTCCCACGTCGCGCGCGTTGTCCAGCCCGATCTCCATCACGAGGGCTTCCACGTAGACCTGCCGCCGGCGGATGTCCAGTTTTTTGATGACGTCGACGAGCGTCTGGTAGTCGTTGAGCGAGGCGATGATGATGAGGGAGTTGGTGGCCTTGTCCGCCGTGATCTTTACCCCTCCCTCGAGCTCTGCTGCGATGATCCCCTTGATCGTGCCGGCCTGCGGCTTGCCCTGCGCGGTGGCGCCCTTGCGTTCGGTGAGCGAAGACAGGACCTTGGTGACCTCCTCCGCGTCCGCGTTCTCCAGGTAGTAGACGTTGATCTTTCCCGTATTCTCCGGCGTCGGGATGTCCAGCTTGCCGATCAGATCCTCGATATCCGCCATCGCCTCCTGCCCCGCGACGACGATCAGGATGTTCGTGCGGGTGTCGGGGATGAACCTCGGGGCGTTTCCGCCGGCTGCCGCCGGTCGGGCAGCCCGACCGCGGCGTGCCGCCGCCCGGGGTGCAGCCGTCGCCTTGTAGAGGAGGCCGAGGGTCTTGGCGATTTCCGTGACGGAGGCGTTCGTAAGCGAGAAGATCCGCATCGTGTCCCCCGTCCCTTCCTGGTCGATCTGCCCGAGGATCCGCAGGACCTTGTCGATGTTCGACCGTGAGTCGATGAGGATGAGGGTGTTGGAGGGGGGAAACGACGTGATGAGCCCGTCCTTGGAGATCAGCGGGGTCAAAAGGGTGACGATTCCGGCGACGTCGACGTATTGCAGGGGGATAAGCCTCGTGATGAACCGGGAACCGGGCTCTTCGCCCCTGCCCGTCCCGGTGGGGAGGTCTTCCTGCTTGATCTCCCGCAAGGGAACGATCTTGATCGTGTTTTCCTGCTCCACGGTGGCGAACCCCTTCACGTGGAGGACCGACAGGAAGACGTTGTACGCCTCGTCCAGGCTGATCCGGCGGGGCGAGATGATCGTGATCTTCCCCTTCACGCGCTCGTCGAAGATGAAGTTCTTCTTCGTCTGCTCGCTGATGAACTTGATGAGCACGGGAAGGTCCACGTCGGTGAAGTCCATCGACAGGTACACGGGACGCTTGCCGGGAACCTGCTTGGGGGGACTCGCCTTCCTCCCCCTGGTCTCTGCGACTGCCGGCCGGCTTCCGGGCGCAACCTGGCTTTCGGCCGCCGTCTGACTTCCGGCCTCCTCCTGGCTTTCGGTCGACGTCTGACTTCCGGCCGCCGCCGGTCGGCTTCCGGGCGCCTCCTGGCTTCCGGCTTCCGCCGCCTTCTCTTCCTGTCCTCCCCCGATGGACAGCACCAGCTTGCTCCCTTCGAGGTTTACCAGGAACGGCACCACCCGGTCCTCCGGCGGTTCCACGATTATCCTGAGCCCGTTGTTTTGCCGGAACACCCGGACCGTTTTCACCTGGGCGCTTCCTACCGGGATCTCGGAAGCCGCCGTGCCCTGGTCCACTCCCGGGATATCCACCACGATCCGGAACGGATCGAGAAGCTTGATCGAGTTGTACGACTCGATTTTCCCATCGATCTGGACATCGATATTCGTGTAATACGTCGTCCTCGAGACGGTGATGTTCCTGACACTCCCCTCGAAGACGGCCTGGTTGTCGGTCGCCGGCACGGTGCCCGCAATCACGTCCGCAACGGGAGCCTGGTTGTCCGCCGCCGCGGGCGGCTGCGCCCGGGAGGGGAGATCCGCAGCCTCCGGGACGCCTGCGGAACAAAGTGTCAGGACAATGACGGCCAGGGCCATCTTTCTCATCGTTTTCTCCCTGCTCAACGGATTTCGTAGGTCAACGTGTTTTTCTTTCCCTGCCGGAGAATGTCGACGGTCACGACCTTTTCGTCCTTCAGGTTCTGGAAGATCGTGTACAACTTCTCCGGGCTGGTCAGTTCGACGTCGTTGACCCGCTGGATGATGTCCCCTCCGCGGAAGCCCAGTTGTGCGAAGGTGGACCCGGGCCGCATCGCGGCCAACCGGTACCCCGCCGACTTGTTCGCCTCGAAATAGGGGATGATCCTGACCTGCGTCATGAACTTGTTGATGTCCCCCGACAGTTCGGTGACCGTAGCCTCGTCAAGGGAATACGTGTTCTCGTCGATCTTGTTCACGTTAATGGTGGTTTTCGCCGGGGTGGCGGTCCGCGAGCTGCGTGCGGTTACGCGCTTGGGCTTCGGCGCCGGCGCCGAACCCTTCCTTGTCCCTGACCCGACGGGGAGGAGGTCCAGCTTCTCCCTCGACGGGCCGCGTGCGATCCACACGTGATCGCGCTCGATACTTGCAACCTGCACCCCCGGTTCGATCTCCGCGTGCTCGCGCACCAGGAGGGGGTCCTTCATCCCCTCCGCCCAGAGGATCGCCCGCCGTGCGGTGGGGAGGTCCGAGGAGATCGTTCCGAGCAGGATATACGAACTGGTGGAAGTCGGAACCGGCCCGGCACTTTGCCCCGGAAAACGGGAGGGGATGTTCATGCCGCTGGCAGGGGCGAAGATGTTCGTCCACCGTTCCGGAAGAAGATCGGGCTTCCCCCCGACCGGGTTTGTCACCTCCCCCACGGACGGAGGGGGAGGGGGAGCGTAATACCGTGTGGAGAAGTAGCGGCTCGCGGAATACCCGAGAGAGACGGCGGTTACGAGCAAGGATGTGCCCACGATGGCGTAGAACGCCGATTTTTGCATCCAGCCCCCATAAGCAGGAGTAAACCAAGCTATTTTCCTCCGAATCGGCAGGACAGTCAACCGTTGCGGCTTCCCCCCCGGGGGATTGGGCAAGGGAGTGAAGATTGCCGGCTCGGCAACCCCTTCGGGACGGTGCAATTTCCCCTAAACAATAATGTAAATGCCGCCGATAAAACAAACGGGAGCCGGTATTACGTTCGGCAACCGGTGAGTTGAAAAAGCGCATTGGGGGAAACAGAAATGACCATGGATTCCGACCTGATCCTGGTGGTCGACGACGAGCAGTCGATCCGCTACGTTCTTTCCAGCCTGTTCGCCCGGATGGGCTGGCGGACGAAGGCGGTCTCCTCCGCCGAAGAGGCCCTGTCGACTCTCAACGGCGAAAAACCGGGCGTGGCGCTGCTGGACATCCGGTTGCCCGGGATGAACGGACTCGAGCTTCTGGGGGAACTGAAGAAGGTTTCCCCGGATACCGAGGTCATCATGATCACCAGCTACGCCTCCACGGACACGGCGATCGAGGCGATCCGGAAAGAGGCCTGCGATTACCTCCCGAAGCCCTTCGAGAACCTGGACGTAGTC
>DAOUUI010000147.1 GCA_030668225.1 Deltaproteobacteria bacterium | reverse complement strand
GGATGTGATCGATGTAGACGATCCGCCGTCGCCCGCCGCGGAGATAGGCGAACAGACCGAGGTTCCTGTCCATCTCGGAGAGGAAGTAGAGCGTCATCTCCCCGACATAATCGACCCCGGTATAAATCTGGGTGTCGTAGATGATCCTGTCTTTCCCCACCAGGAGCATGTTCTCCCGGTGTTCGAAATCCTGGATTTTCTCGGATACACGTTCGAAGAAACGGGCGGGGGAGACGAGATCGCGGAAAAGGCGCTCCCAGCGGGAGAGAAGCTTCTTCCTCGAGGGAAGCCTGCTCACGAGGAATTTTCTCTTCGCCCCCTCCTTTTTGATGATATCGGGGTTGAGCTCGGCTCCGAAGAGCCGGTTCTCCCCGATAAGGGTCTCGAAGCCCTTTTCGATTTCCTGCTTCGGGAGGGGGTGGGACAGGCCCAGCCCTTCGAGCGGGAGTTTTTCTCTCCTCAGAGGCATCGCTTTCCCGGAGGCGGCAACTCTCCCCTATTCTGGGTTTTTCCCCTCACGAAGAGCAAGCGGGATTACTCGCTGGCAGCTCACGTCCCCGCCCAGGCCCTCTTTTCCCTCCCGGTAAGCTTCCGCAGTGCCCGCTCCGCCCTCAGGGCATCGGAACGGGTCCCGCACGGCCGCTTCGCAAGCATCGCCACGGGGGGGTTCATCCGGGTAAAGGCGGCGCCGTTGCCGGACAGGTGCCGACGGTAGCGGGCATCCGGATCCTTCGCGATACCCGTGTAGATCTTCCCTCCCCGGCATTCGATCATGTAGACCCACCAGGTGGCGTCCATCCTGCTTGCGCCCTCCATTTCCCCCGGCTGCCGGCGCCCGCCGCCGGGAGGTCCCGTGCTCCCCGGTCCCACGGGGTCATTATATGCCTTCCCTTCCGCTCCTTTGGGAAAAGGCATGGAGTCGATGTAAAATTTCCCCAGGGAGTGACGCCGCCATGGAAAAACCGCAAGGCACAGGAGACCGGTTTCAGCAGGAGACGAAGTACGAACGGGAACGGCTGGGGGAAGGCCGGATCGATTGGACGTCCAGGCCCCTCTTGTACAAGGAATATCCCGAAGCAAGGAAGATCCGGCTCCCCCCGCCCGGGACACCCGTCCTTCCTTCTTTCGCGGAAATCCTGTCCCGCAGGCGCAGCGTCCGCGAGTACTCCCCCCGGCCCATTCCCCTTGAGGATATTTCCTTTCTCCTGTGGGCCTCCTCAGGGCTCCAGAGGGTAGAGGATGGCCATGCGTTCCGTACCGTCCCCTCCGCCGGAGCCCTCTACCCGGTCGACACATACGTAATCGCACACCGCGTGGAAGGAGTCGAGCCCGGCGTCTACCATTACGGCGTCCGCGACCATCTCCTCGAGGAGGTCGCTTCGGGGGATTTCCGGGGAGACCTCGTGCGTGCGGCCCTGTTTCAGGAGTTCTGTTCCGAGGCGAGCGCCGCCTTTGTCTGGACGGCCGTCTTCCCGCGCGCGAAGTGGAAATACCGTCAGCGCGCCTACCGGTACGTCTACCTCGACGCGGGGCACATTGCGCAGAACCTGGCACTGGCGGCCGTAGGGCTCGGGCTTGGGACCTGCCAGGTGGGCGCCTTCTTCGACGACGAGATGAACACACTCCTCGGGGTGGACGGCGTGGAAGAGAGCGTCCTATACCTTAGCGCCGTGGGACATCCCCGCTGACCGGCCGAGCGCACCGGAGGGCCTTCACAGGGATGCAAGAACCTCTTCGTATGCCCGAAGCGTCCCTGCATCGAAAAGAACGAAGCGGACCAGCGCGGGAGCCGCTTCCTCCTTCGAAAGGAACGTCGCGACGGTCGAAAGGGCGACGGACGCAGCCTCCCCGACCGGGTATCCGTACGCCCCCGTGCTGATCGAGGGAAAGGCGACCGACCGCAACGCTTTTTCCACGGCGAGACGAAGGCAGTTCCGGTAGCAGGATGCGAGGATCTCCGGCTCCCGCCGGTCCCCTCCCGTCCACACCGGCCCAACGGTGTGGATGACATATCGTGCAGGGAGCCGCCCGCCGGTCGTGACCACCGCCTCCCCCGCGGGGCAGCCTCCCTGCCTCGCCCGGATCGCCTTGCACTCCGCAAGGATCGCCGGCCCTCCGGCACGGTGAATCGCCCCGTCCACTCCGCCTCCTCCGAGCAACGACTGGTTCGCGGCGTTCACGACGGCATCCGTCGACTCCTCCGTGATGTCGCCCTGGACCAACTGGATCCTGCCGGACCCGAACAGCCTCTCCATCTCATCTCCTGAAAATAACGGTGGTATCATCGTTCATGATACCCCATGCCCCTTCTCTTCTTTTCGGTCCCGGAATCCCGACGACGATAGTATCGTGGGCGGAGGGAGGGCTCCATCGCATGGTCCCGGCGAAAAAGAATCCCGTCCCGAAGGAGATATCCTTCCGCGTACTTGGCGCCCTGCGGAGGCGAAAGAGGCTTTGGCGGTTCGTCCAGGAGTTTTGCCGCGCCGCGGAAGGAGCCGGCGGTTCCCCCTACCTCGTGGGGGGGATCGTACGCGATCTCATCGAGGGGTGCCCGGGCAAGGACGTCGACCTGATGGTCACCGGAATCGGGTTCGAAACGCTGGGAAGAATCGTCCGGGCCCTTCCCCAGAAAGAGCTCGGAATCCGGCGGGTCGTATCGGCGGGGAAGCAGTTCGCCGTGTACAAGGTGTCGACCTCCTGGTCCGGGGAGGAGATCGACGTGGCGCTTGCGCGTTCGGAACGCTCCACCGGCCCGGGGCACCGCCAGTTCGTGATCCGCACCGACGGAGTCGATGCCCGGGGAGACGCCGCCCGGCGTGACTTCACGATCAACAGCCTGATGGTCTCCTTCCGTACAAAGGGAAACCGGCTTACCGGGGAGGTGATCGACTTCTTCGGGGGAAGGGAAGACCTCCGCCGCAAGCGGATCCGGGGCGTGGGGAATCCGCAAGACCGTATCCGGGAAGATCCCCTGCGGATGCTGCGTGCCATCCGCCAGAAGAACGAGCGTCCCGGATACGTCATCGAGAAGAGTACATGGGAGGCGATCTGCCGGGAGGCGGTGGAACTGCTCGGGACGATTTCTGCCGAGCGCCTCGTCGGCGAACTGTCGAAATCCCTGTCGGCGAACCCGTCCGGAACGGTATCGGACCTGTACCGGGCGGGAATTCTGCCGAGGTTGATCCCCGAGATCCCGGACTGGGGGGCCGGGCCAATGTCCCGCCTGAAGAAGCGGTACCTCCTTCTCGAGCGTTCGCTCGGACGACACCTGCCGGAGACGGTGCTGTTCGCCAACCTCCTGACAGACGTCGCTGAGAACGAAGCTCGCCTTCTCGCCCGGGAGAGGAAACGGGATTCTCCGCGGGGTCGGGGAGTTGACCACGGTGGACCATTCGGGAGGAACACCTTCCGCCTGCCCCGCACGAACGCTCTCGCACGCCGCCTCCATCTTCCCCGTGTCCGGAAAGTGGTGCAGATGGTGGAGGACCTGTCACGGCTTATGCATCTGCGGAACCTGCAAAACCCCCACGCCCGGATCGAGGCGATCTTTGGCAGGTGGGAGAATCCGGATCATTTGCAAGCGCTCGTAACGGCCTCCCGCAGCGCGGCTTCGAAGCAAGTCGTGGATTTTCGCCCCGTGCTTGTGAACGCGGCAAGACGGCCACCCCTTCTCTCCGGCGACGACATCCTGGCCCTGGGGATTCCGGCCGGTCCGCAGGTGGAATCGATCCTGGAACAGATACGGGAAGCAACGCTTACCGATCGGGTTTCCGGCAGGCAAGAGGCGAAGAAGCTGGCCGTTTCCCTCTGGGGGCAGGAAAAACTCTCCGTTCGGCCTCACCGGGCGCGAAAGTCGAGGAGGAGGGTGAGCAAAAGCCCCGCCAGGGCAAGGTAGAGGACGAGGTCGCTGGGCATAAGATAACGAAGCGCATCGATCTCTTCATACATCCAGAAGTTCGCCAGTAGTGGACCCGCAAGAGGGGTCATCGATCGGTCCCCCGGGGCGGATCAGGTTCCCGCCGCTTATCTTTCTATTATACCTCCTGGTAAAACCCTCCGGCAGGGTTACCACCGGCCGGTACGGGAGTACAATGGAGTGGATGGGGAAAGGCAGGTTCGATGAGAATCCGGGGGAACGTATTGCCGCTTGCGGCGGCATCCGTGATGGTCTTCTCCCTGTTCTGCGGGTGCGCCCCGAAAAAGCAGGCGGTGCGGTCCG
>DAOUUI010000249.1 GCA_030668225.1 Deltaproteobacteria bacterium | reverse complement strand
GTCGGCGTCTTTCACCGTAACAATTCCCGAAAAGGCAAAAAGCGAACCGCGGGAGGAAGGGGAAATATCCGCACCCGTCTCCCTCGAGGAGAACGTGCGGTCCGTGCTGGACTCGATGGCAAGGGGCGCGCCGGACCTGAGGCTCGTGCTGGCGGACGTCCGGGTGGACGTGTCCGGAGGGGGTTTCCCTCCGCTTTCGTTCCGCGGGATCGAGGGGAGTGCCGTCCTTCCCCCGGCCGGGCCGGACCTCGATCTTTCCTGCGCCGGCACCTTGTGGGAGCGCGGCTCGGTGAAGGGACGTTTCAAAGCGGAGTCCCTCGCGGGCAAGGGGCAGATCGTCCTGAAAGGGTTCCGTCCGCACCTTCTCACAAGTTCCCTCTTTCCGGGGGCCGGATCGGGGATTTCCGATTCGGAAATCGATCTTGATCTGCGTGTGGAGGCGGACGGGTGGGCGAAGCTGCGCGCCGAGGGGGACGTCTCCTTCCCCCGCATGGCGCTGTACCGGGGGAAAAGGACGCTGGATCTTACAGGCGGCACGGTCCAAGGGACGTTGGATCGGGACGGGGAGAAAATAACGGTCGCGCTCACGCGGCTCTCCCTCGAATCCCCCCGGCTCCTACTCTCCGGGAACCTCTTCCTGGACGGGGAGGCCGAACAGTCCCGCGCGGACGCACAGGCCAGGCAGGTAGACGTCGCCTCCGCGCGGGAGCACGCCCTGGCCCTGGCGGGAGACGTTCCCCTCGTTACGGATATCTTCTCCATCGTGAAGGGGGGGACGATCCCGGCGCTTGCCTTCCGCGCGGAAGGGGAAACGGCAGACGACCTGTGGCAGCTGGAGAACATGGGGATCGAGGGGCGCATTCTCGACGGAAAAGTCACCGTCGATGCAGGGGAGGCGGACCTGGACATCGACCATGTCCGGGGGAACCTGGCCCTTTCGCGGGGCTTCCTTACGTCAAGCGACCTCGAGGGGAGCATGGGGAAGATCGTGGCGCATGGGGGAACGCTTCGGATGGGGTTTCTCGAGTCCGACACCCCGTTTCACCTGGAGGCGGACGTCGCGGCGGACGTGGCCGAGCTTCCGCCCCTCCTGCACCTGCTGATCCCGTCGGAATCGTACCGGAAGGAGATGTCCCTTGTCACGGACTGGAAGGGGAACGCCTCGGGAAGGCTGACTCTCGGCGAAACCGTGGAGGCGCTCCAGGTGACGGTGGATGTCGACGCGATGAGCCTGTCCGCGAAGTACGAGCGGCTCCCCTACCCCCTGAACGTTTCCGGCGGTCGGCT
>DAOUUI010000118.1 GCA_030668225.1 Deltaproteobacteria bacterium | reverse complement strand
GCTGCCGCCATCATCGGGCTCATGAGATGGGTCCGTCCCCCCGGCCCCATCCGTCCCTCGAAGTTCCGGTTCGAGGTGGAAGCGCAACGCTCGCCGGGGTTCAAGCGGTCCGGGTTCATCCCGAGGCACATGGAGCACCCCGGGAGTCTCCACTGGAACCCCGCCTCGAGAAAGATCGTGTCGAGCCCTTCTTCCTCCGCCTGCTGTTTGACGAGCCCGGAACCCGGAACGACCATGGCCGTCACGCCGTCCGCCACTTTCTTTCCCCTCGCCACCTTGGCCGCAACCCGCAAGTCCTCGATCCGCGCGTTCGTGCACGACCCGATGAACACCTTGTCGACCGGGATGTCGGTTAACCGCGTCCCCGGGCGAAGGTCCATGTACCGCATCGCCCTCTCCATTCTCTCCCGGACCCGGGGATCCGGCTGGTTTGCCGGGTCCGGAACGACGCCGGTCACGGGGAGGGCGTCCTCGGGACTCGTTCCCCAGGTTACCTGCGGGTCGATCCGGGAGGCGTCGATCGACTCTTCCCGGTCGAAGGAGGCACCGTTGTCCGTAGTCAGCGTTTTCCATTCCGCCACCGCGGACTCCCAATGCGCTTTCCCCGGGGCCGCGGGGCGCCCCGAAAGATAGGAGAAGGTCGTCTCGTCGGGCGCCACCATCCCGAACCGGCCCCCCGCCTCGATGGTCATGTTGCAAATCGTCAACCGCTCTTCCATCGACATCCGGCGAACCGCTTCCCCCGCGTACTCGATCGCGTAGCCCGTGCCCCCTCCGGCCCCGATCTTCCCGATGATCGCCAGGATCACGTCCTTCGCGGATACACCTGCTCCAAGCGTTCCCGTGACGGTGATCCGCATCTCCCGGGGTCGTTTCTGCCACAGCGTCTGGGTGGCAAGGGCGTGCTCCACCTCCGTGGTCCCGATCCCGAACGCGATCGCCCCGAAGGCGCCGAGGGTGGAGGTATGCGAATCGCCGCACACTGCCGTGATCCCCGGCAGGATCAGGCCGTTTTCCGGGCCCGTGACGTGGACGATCCCCTGGCGGACGTCGTCCATGTCGAAGAGGGTGATGCCCGCCTCCCTGGCGTTCTCCCGCAGCGTCTCGATCTGCTTGCGGCTGTCCGGATCCTCGATCCGCTCCAACCGGTCCGCCGAGGTGGGCACGTTGTGATCCGGAACCGCCAGCAGGGACAGAGGCCGCCTGACCTTCCGGCTCGCCAACCGAAGGGCCTCGAACGCCTGGGGGCTTGTGACCTCGTGCACCAGGTGCCGGTCGATGTAGAGAAGGCACAATCCCTCCGGTCGCTCCGTCACGACGTGCCGGTCCCATATTTTTCGAATGATCGTTGGCATAGGAAACCTTATGATGCATTATTCCGGGGATAGGTTTTTTTCGGATGGCATTTCCCGGGAGGTGTCCTCAAACCTTAACTGTTTAAAAAAAAGAGGAATCTAATCCCCTGGTCGGCGCATCAACAGTGCGGGGACACTCCTCGAACGCTGGGGGGGGACACTCCTCAAGGCTGAGCGGGGACACTCCTCTCCCGCATCCCGGAGATGAATCAGGAATGTCCCCGTTACGCAAAAATCAGGGAAGGGAAACTGTCGTGACGGGTCGCACACTGAAACATCGCAGCACCCTGCTTACCGGCACTCCGGGGGGAGCGGATTGGGCCAAAAGAGCCGCGGCTCGCGCGATGCTTCGCGCCGTCGATTTCACGGACGAGGATTTCGAAAAGCCGATCATCACGGTTGCCTGTCCCTACACGAACGCCACCCCCTGCAACGACCACATCCGGGAACTCGGCGACATTATTTCCCGTGAGATCGGCGCGGCAGGAGGGAAGCCGTTTCTCTTCGGCACGCCCGTCATCAGCGACGGGGAGACGATGGGAATGGAAGGGATGAAATATTCCCTGATGTCCCGGGACCTGATCGCCGACTGCATCGAGACCATGCACGAGGGTTATGCCGCTGACGGAATCCTCACGCTTTCCGGATGCGACAAGAGCATCCCGGGCGCTCTCATGCCCATCCTTAGAAACAACGCCATCGGGTTGACGCTCTACGGGGGAACGATCCTGCCGGGACGGCACAAGGGAGAGGACTTGACCATCGTGAGCACTTTCGAGGCGGTCGGCGCACACGGTGCGGGAAAGATGACGGACGAGGAACTGCACCAGGTGGAGTGTAACTCCTGCCCGGGAGCAGGTTCGTGCGGAGGGATGTACACGGCCAACACGATGGCTTCCGCGATCGAGGCGATGGGGATGAGTGTCCCCGGGTCCGCCTCGCACGTGGCGGTGGACCGGGAGAACCGGATCTCGCCTACGAAGCGGAAGGACTGCGTCGATTCCGTTACAGCGCTCACAGGGCTTCTCGAACGGGGGATCCGCGCCCGCGACATCGCGACGAAGGAGGCGTTCGAGAACGCCATCGCCGTGATGATGGCCCTGGGCGGGTCGACAAACGGCGTCCTGCACATTCTCGCGCTGGCCCACGAGGCGAAGGTGCCGCTCGAGCTGGACGATTTCCACCGGATCGGACAGAACGTCCCGCTGCTGGGAAACTTCAAGCCCTCCGGGAAATACGTCATGGCGGACCTGGACCGGATCGGGGGACTGCCGATGGTGATGAAAACGCTTCTCGGCGCCGGCCTGCTCCACGGGGAGTGCCTGACCGTCACGGGGAAGACGGTAGCGGAAAACCTCGCGGCCACACCGACGGTCCCCGGCGGCCAGGACATCTTCTTTCCGCCGGAGCGCCCTTATTCGCCGCCCGGACGGCACATCACGGTCATCCGCGGAAACCTCGCCCCGGAAGGAGCGGTCCTGAAACTCAGCGGGAAGGAGCTGGACCACCACACAGGGCCGGCACGGGTCTTCGAGCGCGAAGAGGACGCGCTGGACGCGATTCTTTCCGCCAATATCCGGAAAGGCGACGTGATCGTCATCCGGCACGAAGGCCCGAAGGGCGGGCCGGGAATGCGGGAGATGCTCTCCCCTTCTGCCGCGCTTATGGGCGCGGGACTGGGGAAGGATGTCGCGCTGATCACCGACGGCCGGTTCTCGGGCGGCACACACGGGATCATGGTCGGACACATCGCCCCCGAGGCGCAGGCGGGCGGGCCGATCGCAATCGTTCAGGAAGGCGACCGGATCACCATCAACCCGAAGGACCGTTCGATTTCCCTCGAAGCGGGAGATGCGGAAATCGCGGCCCGGCTATCCCGGTGGAAAGCCCCGGAGCCGAAATACCGGCGCGGCGTCATGGGAAAATACGCAAAGCTCGTGGGAAGCGCGTCGCATGGCGCGGTGACGAGCTAGATAAAGGAAAACGGAGAAGAACCCGATGGCCAGGCACAAGAAAACGATCAAGGGGGCGGAGCTTTTCTGCCGTTCCCTGGTGAAAGAAGGGGTGACCTACCTGTTCGGCTACACGGGGGGCGCGATCATGCCGGTGTACGACGCATTCCCCAAGTTTCCGCAACTTAAGCACATCATGGTCCGCCACGAACAGGCGGCGGCGTTTGCCGCCCAGGGAGTGGCGCGTGCATCCGGCAAGCCCGGGGTATGCATCGCCACCTCCGGCCCCGGGGCCACGAATCTTATGACCGGGATCGCGGACGCCCATTTGGACTCCATCCCGATCGTAGCCATCACGGGGCAGGTGGCCACCTCCGTGATCGGGACCGACGCGTTCCAGGAAAGCGACATCATCGGCATGCTCGTCCCGGTGACGAAACAGTCGTACATCCTGGACGACCCGTACGAAATCCCCCGCGTGGTGAAAGAGGCGTTCTATCTCGCCAACACGGGGCGGAAAGGGCCGGTCATCATCGACCTGCCCAAGGACATCGCCAATGCCGTCATCCCCGATGACGGCTTCGACGCGACGATCCGGTACCCCGTTCTCCCGCCGCCGGGAATCGGCAAGGACCAGGTGGCACATGCGCAAAGACTTATGGCCTCGTCGGAGAGGCCGATCGTCTTCGTGGGGCACGGCGTCATCCAGTCGGGGGCGCAGGGCGAGGTCCGGCGGTTTCTCGAAAAGTCGAACATGCCGTTTTCCTGCACCCTTCACGGGATCAGCGCTCTCCCCGGAGATCATCCGCAGTATCTCGGGATGATGGGAATGCACGGGACGGTGGAGGCCAACCGCGCCATCGAGAACGCCGACCTGATCATCGCGCTGGGGATGCGGTTCGACGACCGCGTGACGGGGAAACTCGACGAATACGCCAAGGACGCGGACGTGATCCACGTGGAGCACGACCCTTCCGAAATCAACAAGAACGTCCGGGCGACCGTTCCCATCTACAGCGATCTCAAGCCTGCCGTCGTGGAAATGACGAAGGTCGTGGGACACAAACCGTACAAGAAATGGTACGCCTTCGCGGCGGAAAACCGCAGGTACTGGGAAGGTATCGATCCCGTGAACCAGGGAAACAGCCGGGGAGACAAGCAAAACCCGCTGATGGGGACCGTCATCCGGAAGCTGTCGGACTTGACAGACGGCAGAGACAACGTGGTCTCCGACGTCGGGCAACACCAGATGTTCGCGGCGCGGTATTACCAGTTCAACCGCTTCAACACATGGTTCAATTCCGGTGGGCTGGGGTCGATGGGATTTTCGGTCCCGGCGGCGATGGGGGTCAAGTATACACGCCCGAAAGAGCGCGTGTGGGTGATCGTCGGGGACGGATCGTTCCAGATGAACATCCAGGAGCTGGGCACCATCATGGAGCAGAATATCGACATCAAGATCCTCCTGCTGAACAACAACTTCCTGGGGATGGTCCGCCAGTGGCAGGACCTCTTCCACGGATCGCGGTTCATCGGAACCCCGGTGAAAAACCCCGATTTCATCGCGCTCGCCTCGGCGTACGGGATCTCCGGGGAGAGGGTCACGGCAGAGAAATCGCTCGAGCCGGCCCTGCGGCGGGCGATGAAGCACAAGGGGGCCTACCTGGTCGAGATCGTGACGGACATGGATGAGATGATCATGCCCATGATCCCGGCGGGCTCCCGATTTTCCGACATGAGGGTCACCCGATGAGACAAAAAAAACTCCACACGATCCTGGCGTTCGCCCACAACCAGCCGGGCGTCCTGTACAAGCTGCTCTCTCTCATCCGCAAGAAACGGTACAACGTCGAGACGATCACCGTCGGCCACACGCACGTCGAGGGGATCAGCCGGATGACGATCTCTTTCTCCCACGGGGAAGGGAACAAGATCGAACAGATCGTCCAGCAGATCGCCAAGATCACGGCTGATTTCTACGAGCAGGAAGCAGTTATGTTCTACTTGCTCTCGGAAAAGGTATTTATCAGACACTTCGGAGGTAAGAAGTAGCATGGCTAGTTCCGAGCTGATGGCGATCATCATCAAGTGCGGCGGTTGTGAAAAGACCGTCGTC
>DAOUUI010000130.1 GCA_030668225.1 Deltaproteobacteria bacterium | reverse complement strand
GCTTCCGGCTGGCTCTGCTCTATTCCCGGTACACCTTCGCCAAATATTCGAAACTGAGGGAGCGGAATGCGGGATAGTCTCCATGGGCGCGACATCCGCTCGATCGTGGCGTTCAAGCTGCGGCACATCGGGGACGTCCTCCTCTCCACGCCCGCGTTCCACGCGCTGCGCGGGGCTTTTCCGGGGGCCCGGATCGCAGCCGTCGTGAACGAGGGGACGCAGGACATGCTCTCCGGCAACCCGGACATCGACCGCATTCTGGTGTTCCGCCGGGGCCGCAGGAATGCGCGCGGGAAAAGCCGCTTCGGGGAGGAACTCGCCCTGCTCCGGGAAATCCGGTCCCTCCGCGCGGAAGTTGCTGTCAACTTCACCGAGGGAGACCGCGGCGCCACCCTCTCCCTGCTCTCCGGCGCGAGATTCCGCGTGGGCGTCGCACCCGCCCGCCGGGGATTGTGGAGGAAGGAGAGGTTCTATACGCATCTTTGCCCCCGCCCGGACCTGTACCGCCACCAGGTCTGGAAGGATCTCGACGTGCTGGCCGCGGCCGGTATCCCGCCGGGGGATCTTTCCTTACGGTTTCACTTCTCGGAGAAGGAGAAGGAGGAAGCACGACGGAAGCTTTCTGCCGCAGGGGTGCCCGGGGGCGTTCCCTACGCGGTGGTACAGCCCACGTCCCGCTGGAAGTTCAAGTGCTGGGCGGAAGAGGGGATGGCCGGGGTTCTGGGACACCTCGCGGGGCGAGGGATCATGCCGGTCGTCACCTCCGGTCCGGACCCGTCCGAAGTCGCGCAGGCCGAACGGATCGCGGCCGCAAGCGGCGGAGAGGCGGTTTCCCTGGCCGGGCGTTTCAGCCTGAAGGAACTGGGGGCCGCGATCGCCCCGGCCCGCGTTTTCGTCGGGGTGGATTCGGCGCCGATGAATATCGCGGCGGCCGGGGGCACGCCGGTCGTCGCGCTGTTCGGGCCCACGGGGGCGTTCAACTGGGCGCCCTGGGAGGGGATCGACTGGGGGTACACGCCCGAACGTCCGGCGGGGACGCGCAGGGTCGGCCGCCATGTTGTTGTGCAGAAGGAGTGGGTTTCCCTTGCACGCGGGAAGCAAGAGGGAAGGAAAAACGCCGGCATGGAGGAGATAACCCTGGCGGAGGTAGAGGCGGCGGTCGACCGGATCCTGCACGCGGGAGCGGTCCGGTAGGATGGCGTCGATCGTCCACACCGAGTGGTCGGATGGGTTCGGCGGGCAGGAGCACCGGATCCTGCTGGAGTGCCGGGAGATGATGCGCCGCGGGCACCGGGTCCGGATCGCCTGCCGCCCGGAGGCGGAGCTGTTTCCGAAGGCGCGGGAAGCGGGGATCCCGGTGACGCCGTTGCCGATCCGCTCCTCCGCTGATCTCACCGCGATCCGGACCCTGTCCACCCTCTTCCGCTGGGAGAGGGTGCATGTCGTCAACACCCACAGCGGCAAGGACTCCTGGGTGGCATCGATCGCCGCGAAGGTCGTGGGGGTGCCGCTGCTGATCCGGACCCGGCATATCTCCGTCCCGATCCGCAGACACGCCTTCAACCTGGTCTACCGGTGGCCGGACGGGTACGTCACCACCGGGGAGATGATCCGGGAGCATTTCCTCGCGGAGGGAATCCCGCCCGACCGTGTGGTCTCCATCCCGACCGGCGTCGATCCGGAGAGGTTCTCGCCGGCGGTCGACGGAAGCGGGATCCGGAAAGAGTTCGGCATTGCGCAGGATGCTTTCCTCGTCTCGATGGTCGGGGTGCTGCGAAGCTGGAAGCGGCACGACCTCTTCCTGGAGGCGATGCGTCTTCTCAGGGAACGGGGGATTCCCGTGCGCGCTCTTGTGGCGGGGGAGGGACCGCAGCGGGAGAAGACCTCCGCGGCGATCCGGGGACAGGGTCTGTCGGATACGGTCACGATGACCGGCTATCGGGAGGATGTGCCGGAGATCCTCGCCGCCTCGGACGCGCTGGTGCTTCCTTCGGACCGGTTCGAGGGGGTCCCGCAGGCGATCCTCCAGGCCTTGGCGATGGGGAGGCCGGTGGTCGCCTCCCCCATCGGAGGGATCCCGGAGGTGGTGCATGCGGAGGAAACCGGGCTTCTCTGCCCGACCGGGGATGCGGCCGCCTATGCCGGGGCGCTATTGCGGCTCGCTGGGGATCCCACGCTCGGGGAACGGCTGGGGAAGGCCGGGCGGGACCTTGTCCTCGCCCGGTACACGGTCGCCACGATGTGCGAGAAGACGGAGGCCTTCTACCACGGTCTCGCTGCCGCGAAGGGGGTATCTCTCCCGTGAGGATTGCACTCGTCCGCTACCGGTACACGCCGCACGGAGGGTCCGAGCGGTACCTCGACGCGCTCGCGCGGGGATTGGCCTCCGAGGGGGCGGAGGTGCGCATCCTCTCCTCCTCCTGGGGGAGCGGCGCTCCGGGCGCGGTGCCCGTGGAGACGGTGCATGTCCCGTCGAAGCCCGCCCCGCTCCGCGTGCTTCTCTTCGCGCGCGCGGTCCGGCGGTGGGGGCGTGAGCACCCCGGCTGGCTCCTGGTTTCCCTCGAGCGGGTCCCCGGCGCGCAGGTGTACCGCGCCGGGGACGGGTGCCACGCGGAATGGCTTTCTCGCAAGAGGCGTCTGCGCCCCGCCGCGCACCTCCTCGACCTGCTTCGCCCGCTGAACCGTGCCTACCTTTCCCTGGAGCGGGCGATGTTTGCCTCGGACCGTCTGATCGCCGTCATCGCCAACTCCCGCCGTGGGAAGGAGGAGATCGTCCGCCACTACGGGGTCCCGGAGGAGAAGATCGCGGTCATCCGCAACGGGGTGGACCTTTCGGAATTTCCCCCGGAGCGCCGGGAGGCCGCCGGTAGGGCGTTGCGGGACCGGCATGGCATTCCGCCCGGGGAGACGGTCTTTCTCTTCGTGGGGTCCGGGTTCGCGAGGAAGGGGGTCGGCGCCCTCGTGGATGCGGCGGTGCGGCTTTCCCGCGCCGGCGCGCCGTTTCGCCTGCTCGTGATCGGGAAGGGCGATGCGGAACGGTACCTCCGGAGGGCGCGGGAAGGGGGGGCGGAGGGGAGGATCCGCTTCCTGGGGCCGGTGCCCGGCGCCCGCGAATATTTCCTGGGGGCAGACGCCTTCGTCTTCCCGACGATCTACGAGCCGTTCAGCAACGCATGCCTGGAGGCGATGGCGGCGGGGCTTCCGGTCGTCACGACGGCGGTCAACGGGGTCTCCGAGGTCCTTCGGGACGGCGAGTCGGGGTTTCTCCTGGAGGACCCGATGGATGCGGCGCTCCTCGCGGACCGGATGGAGGCCCTTCTCTCCGGAAGCCTGCGCCGCAGGATGGGGCAGGCGGCGAGACGGGCGGCGGAATCGCTGCCGCAGGAAAGAAACGTCCAGGAGACGGCCGCTCTTCTTTCGAGGGCCTGGGAGGAAATGCCCTCGGGGGGGCCTGCCGGTTTGGTATAGTAGACCACTCTGGATCTTCGCGGCGGTTCCGGGATGGTCCGGGACGCCGCTCCCGGGAGGGGGAATCGTGGGGCCCGTCCCCGTACTGATGTACCATCACGTCAACCCGCGCTGGGGGGACACCGTGACGGTGACCCCGGAGGTATTCGAGGGACAGATGCGGTGTCTGTGTGACGGGGGATACCGATCCATAACCCCGGACGATCTGGTGGCGCATCTTCGGGGAGGGGCGGTTCCGAAGAAATCCGTGGCCGTCACGTTCGACGACGGCTGACTGGACAACTACCTGTTCGCCTTTCCCGTTCTGAAGAAATACGGCGTCCGTGCGACGATCTTCCTCGTGCCCGACCGGGTGGACGGGGCTTCTTCGGGCGGCCGCGAGGCAGGATCTTCCGTCCCGACCCACCGGGAGTCCAAGGAGCTTGTTCGGGCGGGTACGCCGCGAAGGGTTGTGCTCAACTGGGATCACGTCCGGGAGATGGCGGGAAGTGGCCTCGTCGAATTTTTCTCCCATACGATGACCCATGCCCGGTGCGACACCCTTTCGCCGGATGGACTCGTGAGCGAGCTCCGGGGGTCCAGGGAAGCGATCGAGGAGAAAACGGGCAGGCCGTGCCGGTATCTCTGCTGGCCTTACGGCAGAACGAGCCTCGCCGCGGTGGAGACGGCGAAACAGGTGGGGTACCATGCCGCGTTCACCACGAAGCAAGGCGTCGTCAATGCGGACGACGACCCCTTCGACATCCCCCGGATCGTGGTCAAGGACAATGTCCGGTGGTTCACGCGCCGCACGGCGGTGTACACGAATCCGCTCCTTTCGAGAGCGTACCTGAGGATCAAGAAGGCGTAACAGGGCGGCACCTCGCGCCCGGGAGAAACCCATGCGAATCGTATACTCCATTCCGACCCGGATCGGCGCGGGGGGCCTCGGGGTCGACAGTTTCGAGGCACTGAAGGGGATTTACTCCCGGGGATACCTGGAGAAGGTAGTGGCGTACGGGAACCGGCAGAAGGAGATCCCGGCTCGCTATATACGGCCCATGCGGTTTTACGCGACGAAGATCTTCTCCAACCTGCCTGCCCGCTACTACTACCCGGTTAAGATGAAGTCCCTGGACCGCCTCACGGTCCGGGTCCTGAAGAAGGGAGCAGATCTCTTCCACG
>DAOUUI010000161.1 GCA_030668225.1 Deltaproteobacteria bacterium | reverse complement strand
TCCTGCGAATCGCGCTGCGACGATGAAGACCCTGGGCGTAAAGGGGTTGATCGAAAGGATCCGGGGGATCTTCGAAAGCGACCCGTCGCTGGCGGGACGGATGCTGAAGGAATTGGACAGTGCACAAACCCTGTCGGAGGACGGGAAAACGCGCCGGGTGATCGAATCCCTGATCAGGATGTACGGGGGCCCGAGGAACCGGTACATCAACTTCTTCGGTCCCCCGGGCACGGTCACCACCATCCCGTACTATCAGGCGCTTACGATCCGGAATGGGATGCTGGGCGACAAGCGGGTAGACTTGAAAGGCAAGGCCGTCTTCGTGGGGCTCTCGGAGGTCCTGCTGGCGGAACGCAAGGACAGCTTCTACACGGTCTTTTCGAAAGCAAACGGCACGTTCATCGCCGGGGTGGAGATCTCTGCCACCGCGTTCTCGAACCTCCTGGCCGATGCCCCGGTGAAACCGATCGGCCTGCCTGTCCATATCCTCGTCCTCCTCGGGTGGGGAATCCTGACGGGCGTTCTCTCCCGTCGATTAACGATCGGGGCCGCCGCGGCAAGCGTCGTGGGATTGAGCGTTCTGTACGTCCTTGCGGCGCGGTACCGGTTCGAGGCCCACAACGAATGGCTCCCGGTTGCCGTCCCCCTCTTTTTGCAGGCCCCTGTCGCCTTTTTCGGGGCCGTGGTGTGGAACTATCTCGACGCGGACAAGGAAAAGCAGAACATCAAGAGCGCCTTCGAGCACTACCTCCCCAAGGACGTCGTCGACCAGTTGTCCAAAGACATCGCGCATATCCAGACCGGCGGCCGGGTCGTCTACGGGATCTGCATGTTTTCGGACGCGGCGGAATACACCACGCTGTCCGAGATGATGGACCCCCACGAGCTGGGGAAGTTCATGAACCGGTACTACGAGACGATGTTCCGGCCGGTGAAGCGGCACGGCGGGTTCGTCTCCGGGGTGATCGGCGACTCCATGCTGGCGCTGTGGGTGTCGGCGCGGTCGGAGGCGGACTTGAGGGACAAGGCATGCTTCGCGGCGGTCGACATCCACAAGGATTTGCAGTCGTACGACGAGTCGTTCGAGGGGGTGAAGCTCAAAACCCGCATCGGCCTTCACTGCGGCCAGATCCTGCTCGGCCATATTGGCGCCATGGACTTTTACGAGTACACCCCGATGGGGGATATCGTAAACACCGCGTCGAGAATCGAGGGTCTCAACAAGTTCCTGGGCACGACGGTGCTGGTGTCGGACGAGGTCTTCCATGAGCTCGACGGCTACCTGGCGAGGGATTGCGGGAAGTTCCGGCTGAAAGGGAAAAATACCCCGATCGGCGTGCATGAGTTATGGTGCAGGCTGGAGGATTCGGACGAAAGGCAGAGAGACACCTGCGCGACCTTTGCCGGGGGGCTTGCGGCTTTCCAAAGAGGGGCCTGGGATGAGGCACGTGAGATGTTCCAACGGGTAATCGGAGAGTTGGAGGAAGACGGTCCTTCCCGGTTTTACCTGGGTCTTTGCGAACTCTACCGGAAGGATCCACCCGAGGAACCGTGGGACGGGGTGGTCCGCATGGAGAAAAAGTAGAAGGGGACAGGGTGCGGGACGGGACCGTTTAAGGGGATAACGAGATAACAGAGGGGATGACGAGACAATACAAGGAGGGGCAGGCGATGAAACGGATGACTTCGTGCTTTCTGGTTGTTCTTCTGACATGCGTGGGGGGCGCAATCGCGCTCACCCCCGGTGTCGCGCTCTCGGCAACATGCGAGAAATGGGCCGGGAAGGTGGTCTCCCTGCAGGGGACCGTTGATGCCAAGGTCGCAGGGGGGACGGAGTGGCAGCCGGCCAAAATGAACGATACCTACTGCCCCGGCGACACGCTCCGGACCGGAAGAAGGAGCCGGGCGGAGGTCGCTCTCGAAAACCACCCGATTCTTCGTCTGGACGAGAGCAGCACCATCACCTTCGGAGGGATGAAGGACAAACGGACCTCCCTGATCGACATGTTGAGTGGGGCCGCGCTCTTCTTCAGCCGGGTCACCCGGAACCTGGAAGTGCGCACGGCCACCGTGAACGCCGGTGTGGAGGGGACCGAGTTCTTCATCAGGGTCGAAGAAGGGAAGACCGAACTGTCGATCTTCGAAGGAAAGGTCCTGGCCTCGAACGAGGCGGGAAGCCTCGCGGTCGTAAGCGGCCAGTCGGCGGTGGCCGAGGCGGGCAAAGCGCCTGTCTATCGGGTCGTGGTGCGTCCCCGGGATGCCGTCCGGTGGGCGCTGTATTATCCGCCCGTCATCGATTCCCGCTCCGCCGATATAAAGGAGGACAGCAACGATCCGCGCTTCTACATCTATCGGGCATCGCAGCTGCTGGCCGTGGGCCGCGTCGACGAGGCAACCGCAGACATTGATCGCGCGCAGGGTATCGACCCCAAGAACAGCGACGCCTTCGCTCTTCGATCGATCATCGCCGTCACGCAGAACGAGAAAGAGAAGGCTCTCGATCTTGCAAATAAGGCGGTGGAGGCGGATCCGAAATCCCCCACGGCACGGATCGCTCTTTCCTACGCGCAGCAGGCCAGCTTCGATCTGCCTGGGGCGTTAAGCAGCGTGGAAGAGGCCGTGAAGCTGGGGCCGGAAAATGCCCTGGCCTGGGCGAGACTGGCGGAGTTGCGCCAATCCTTCGGCAGGCTGGAGGAAGCCCTGGACGCGGCGAAGAAAGCCTCGGCGCTCAATCCCGACCTGTCGCGGACGCAGACCGTGCTGGGATTTTCCTACCTTACCCGGATCGAGACGAACCAGGCCAAGGCGGCTTTTGAAAAAGCGATCGGGCTGGACCAGGCCGATCCTCTCCCGCGGCTGGGACTCGGGTTGGCGAAGATCCGGGAGGGGAACCTGGAGGAGGGGAGAAGGGAGCTTGAGATCGCCATCACCCTCGACCCCGGCAACGGGCTCCTCCGCAGCTATCTGGGGAAAGCCTACTACGAAGAGAAGCGCGACGATTTGGCCAAGGGCCAGTTCGACATGGCCAAGACTCTGGATCCGCTGGACCCCACCCCCTATTTCTACGACGCGATCCGGAAGCAGACGGTGAACCGGCCCGTGGAGGCCCTGCACGATTTGCAGAAGGCCATCGAACTGAATGACAACCGGGCGGTCTACCGTTCGCGCCTTCTGCTGGACCAGGACCTGGCGGCGCGGAGTGCGAGCCTTGGCCGGATCTACAGCGATCTGGGCTTTCAGCAGCGCGCCCTGGTGGAAGGATGGAAATCCGTGAACACCGATCCGAGCAACTATTCCGCCCACAGGTTCCTGGCAGACTCCTATTCCGCCCTGCCGCGGCATGAGATCGCGAGGGTCAGCGAACTGTTGCAGTCCCAACTGCTGCAACCGATGAATATCACCCCCGTTCAACCACACCTCGCGGAAAGCAATCTGTTGGCCATTGCGGGGGGAGGCCCGGGGGATCCCTCCTTCAACGAGTTCAACCCCCTGTTCAATCGGGACCGACTGGCATTGCAGGCAAATGGCATCGTGGGGGAACACAGCACCGTGGGCGAGGAAGTTGTCTTCTCAGGCCTTCATAAAAAGGTTTCC
>DAOUUI010000009.1 GCA_030668225.1 Deltaproteobacteria bacterium | reverse complement strand
ACATCGAGCTTGGGACCCCGGACGCGAAGCCGCTCCCCCCAATCTTTACCGGAGCGCGCGT
The DNA here is from genome assembly GCA_030668225.1 of Deltaproteobacteria bacterium. Lineage (GTDB taxonomy): Bacteria > Desulfobacterota > Deferrimicrobia > Deferrimicrobiales > Deferrimicrobiaceae > CSP1-8. The sequence goes on along the minus strand of DAOUUI010000009.1, from coordinate 32,218 downwards.
AAAGAGGCTCCGCAGACGTAGTCGACACTACGTCGAGGAGCCCGACCGAGCGCAACGAAGCAGGCATGTCTGTATCCGCCGCAGCAGCAGAAGCCTGGGGAGAAATTCGGGCTGAAGCCCGCTCGCTGCCATTCCGCTCGACACAATTTCCCCTTCGCTCCATAGGCCGCTGCGCGGAACCCCCCCGCATCGCCTAGGGTCCCCAGAGGGAGACGGATTCCTATCCGCGAAGCCGCCCGCGAGCACCTGGCACAGGGATACCCACACGGATAGGTTGTCATATTTGTGAAATGAACCATTTAGTGAGTAAAGGGGGGGTATTTACCTGAAATTGATGGCTAATCGCCATCAGTTGTTCAAGGCAATCCCCCTTTCACGCCCTGGAGGGCATCATCCCGATGTGACCAGTGAGGTTGCCACCTGCCTGCTTTGCAGCCACGATTTCAGTTCCGCGTGCTCGGGGTGGGTGAGGTCCGGGTCCCGGACCAGAAGCAGGTTGGCGATCTCCCGGGACTTGGTGAGGATCCGTGCGTCCCGGACGATGTCGGAAAACACGAGGTCGGGGATCCCCGATTGCCGGACGCCGGCGAATTCCCCGGGCCCGCGTATCTTCAGGTCCTCCTCGGCGATCCGGAAACCATCGTTCGTCTTTTCCATCACGGAAAGGCGCGCGGCCGCCTCCTCCCCCTGCTCTCGCCCGACCATCAGCAGGCAAACGGAAGGGCGGTTCTTCCTTCCGACGCGCCCGCGGAGCTGGTGGAGCTGGGAGAGTCCGAACCGCTCTGCGTGCTCCACCATCATCACCGTGGCCTCCGGGACGTCCACCCCCACTTCGACGACGGTCGTGGAGACGAGAATCCGGATCTCCCCCTCCTGGAAGCGCCTCATCACGGTCTCCTTCTCCTCGGCCTTCATCCGGCCGTGCAGGAGGCCGACCCCGGTACCGGGGTATTCTTTGCGGACCTGTTCGAACGTCCTCTTGGCATCGCGCAACGAGAGTTTTTCCGACTCCTCCACGAGCGGAAGGATGATGTATGCACGCCCTCCCGTCGCAATTTCCCTGTGCAACCGCTCCCGGGCCTCCTTCCTCCGGTCCTCCGTCACGACCTTCGTCTCCACCGGGATCCTGCCGGGAGGCATCTCGTCGATGACGGAGACGTCCAGGTCTCCGTACAGTGTCATTGCCAGGGTCCGGGGGATCGGGGTCGCTGTCATCACGAGGAGATGGGGGGAGACCCTCCCCTTTCCCCGGAGGGCCGCCCGCTGCAGGACGCCGAACCTGTGCTGTTCGTCGATAATCCCCAATGCCATCTTCTTGAACTCGACCCCTTCCTGGATGATGGCGTGCGTCCCGATCACCACGTCCGCTCTTCCCTCCCGGATCTCCTCCCTGACCCTCTCCTTTTCTTTTGCGGAAAGCGAGGATGTGAGAAGGACGATCCGCAAAGGAAGGTCTCGGCACAGGGAGGAGAACCGGCTGAAATGCTGCTCCGCAAGGATCTCGGTGGGAGCCATGAGCGCCGTTTGAGATCCTTTTCTCCAGGCCACCATCGATGCTACCCAGGCGACGATCGTCTTTCCGCTCCCCACGTCCCCCTGCAGAAGCCGGTGCATCGGGTGGGGAAGGGACATATCTTTGAGAATCTCGTTTAAGACCCTGCGCTGCGCGTCCGTCAGCCGGAAGGGAAGCCTTCGCTTGATCTCCTCCACGATCTCCCTGTCCCACGGCAGCGGTTCCGCGGCTTCCTTCATCATCCCGGACCGTCGCATGGCCAGGGCCCACTGGATGTAGAACAGTTCCCCGAAGATGAGGCGTTGCTGGGGGGGGGAGGAAAAGGAGAGGAGCGCTTCCGCGTCCGATTCCGGAGGAGGAAAATGCAGCGTCTCGAGCGATTCGTGGACCGGAGGAACGCGTGCGGCATCGAGGATCCACCCGGGGAAGAACTCCTTCTCCGCGGCGGCGTATTTCCGTACGACCTCCCACTGGATCTTCCGGAGCGTGCGAGGGGGGATCCCTTCGACAGCGGGGTACACCGGTACGATCCGGCCCATGTTCACCGGGTCGAACTCCTCTGCGACCGCGAGAATCTCGGGGTGGTGCATCTCGAGCCGGAACTGAAAGAGTCTCACGGCACCACACAGGAAAACGGTCTCCCCGACCCGGAATCTCTCCGCGAGCGATGGCCGGTAGTGGAACCACTTTGCGGAAAGACGGCCGGTTCCATCGGAGATGACCACTTCGAGCAGGCGCCTTCCCCACCACCCCCGGCCGCTTCCTTGCACCGCAAGCACCTGTCCCCTGACCGGCACGGTCATCCCGCCCCGTACCGACCTTAAGGGAATGATCCGCCGCCTGTCCTCATATCCTTTCGGGAAAAAGAAGAGGGCGTCGTGCGGTGTCCGAATGCCGCGGGCGGCAAATTTTTCGGCAAGCCTGGGGCCCACCCCCTTGACGAACTGGATGGAGGGGGTATCCGACACCCTTATCGCCCGGTCCCGCCGTCCTGTGCCCGGTCCCGGGCTTGCCGTTCCCGAGCACCGTGGTATTCCTGCAGACTCCGGACGGAGAGGTCTTCTTCGGTCAGGTGGAGGATCGCGTGGGCCACTGCCTTTGCCGCGGCAAGCGTCGTGACGTACGGGATATTGTAGATGAGCGCGGTCCGGCGGATGTAATACGAATCGGCCTTGGACTGCGCCCCGAGAGGCGTATTGATGACGAGGTCGATCTCCCCGTTCTTGATGAGGTCGGCGACGTGGGGACGTCCCTCGTTGATCTTCAGGATGGGCTCCGCCGGGATGTTGTGACGGGTCAGGAAATCGGCGGTGCCCCCGGTGGCCGCGATCCGGAATCCGCACTCGTTGAGCATCCGGGCGGGACCGAGTACCCCGGACTTGTCGGCGTCGCGGACGCTAACAAACACCTTGCCTTCCTTCGGAAGCATCATCCCCGCTGCGATCTGCGCCTTGGCGAACGCCCTTCCGAACTTGACGTCGATCCCCATCACCTCGCCGGTGGACTTCATCTCGGGGCCGAGAAGCGTGTCGACGTCCGGAAACTTGATGAAGGGAAACACCGCCTCCTTGACGCTAATGTGTTCCGGGACGATATACTCCGTGAATCCGAGGTCGGTAAGCTTCCGGCCCACCATGACCTTGGCCGCCAGTTTCGCCAGGGGGATCCCGATCGCCTTGCTCACGAAAGGGACGGTTCGGGAGGCGCGGGGGTTTACTTCCAGAAGGAAGATCTCCCCCTTCTGGACGGCGAACTGCATGTTCATCAGGCCTACAACCTTAAGTTCCGTTGCGAGGACCTTCGCCTGGCGGATGATCTCCTGCGTGATCTCAAGGGAAATCGAGTGGGGCGGGAGGGAGCATGCGGAGTCGCCCGAGTGGACCCCCGCCTCCTCGATGTGCTCCATCACTCCGCCGATGACGACGGTCTCCCCGTCGGCGATCGCGTCGACGTCGATCTCGATTGCGTCCTCGAGAAACTTGTCGATCAGCACAGGCTTTTCCTCGGACGCCTGGACCGCTTGCGCCAGGTATTTCCTAAGCCCTTCCTCGTCGTGGACAATCTCCATGGCGCGTCCCCCCAGGACATAGGACGGCCTGAGGAGCACGGGGTACCCGATCCGCGAGGCGATGGTTTCCGCCTCCTCGGCGGACCGGGCGATTCCGTTCGGCGGCTGCCTGAGCTTCAGAAGGTCGAGGAGGTCCTTGAATCGTTCCCGGTCCTCCGCCCGGTCGATGCTGTCGGGGGAGGTCCCAATGATCGGCACCCCCTCCTTTTGGAGGGGGATCGCGAGCTTCAGCGGCGTCTGGCCGCCGAACTGGACGATGACGCCTTCGGGCTTTTCCTCCTCAATGATCGCGAGAACATCCTCTTTGGTAAGCGGTTCGAAGTAGAGCCGATCCGAGGTGTCGTAGTCGGTGGAAACCGTCTCGGGATTGCAGTTGACCATGATCGTCTCGAACCCTTCCTCTTGCAAAGCGAAGGCACCGTGCACGCAGCAGTAGTCGAACTCGATCCCTTGCCCTATCCGGTTGGGCCCCCCTCCGAGGATCACCACCTTCTTCCGGGAGGATGGCATTGCCTCGTTCTCCTCGTCGTAGGAGGAATACAGGTAGGGAGTGTACGCCTCGAACTCCGCACCGCACGTGTCCACCCTTTTGAACCCGGGCCGAATCCCCGCGCGAAGACGGAATTCCCGGACCGAATCTTCGGTCGTCCCGAAGAGTCCCGCGAGTCTCCTGTCGGAAAACCCCATCGATTTCGCGCGCAATAGGGGGGCCGTCTCCTCACGGGCGATCTCTCCACCCCCCGCGAGCGCCCGGAACCGGTCTCCCCAATTTTTAAGGCTTTCCTCTTCCGCGATGATCTGCCGGATGTTCTCGAGGAACCAGATGTCGATCCCGGTCATCCCGTTGATCTCCTCGATCCGAAAACCCTCCCGGATGGCTTCCCCGATGTACAGCAACCGCTGGGAGTTGGGCCTTCGCAGGTTCTCCGCAATCGCATTCTTCCGGATATCCGACGACACGGGTGGAAGCACCGGGTCGAACCCGTATACGTCGATTTCGAGGGAACGGAGTGCCTTCTGGAGTGATTCCTTGAAGGTCCTGCCGATCGCCATCACCTCTCCCACCGATTTCATCTGCGTTCCGAGGACGTCCTCCGTCTGGGGGAACTTCTCGAAGGTGAACCGGGGGATCTTGGTCACGACGTAGTCGATGGTGGGCTCGAAGGAAGCGGGAGTCTCCCGGGTGATGTCGTTGGGAATTTCGTCGAGAGTATAGCCGACCGCGAGTTTCGCGGCGATTTTCGCGATGGGGAACCCGGTCGCCTTGGACGCCAGGGCGGAGGACCGGGAAACGCGGGGGTTCATCTCGATGATCACCATCTCCCCCGTGTCGGGGTGAACGGCGAACTGGATGTTGCTTCCTCCCGTGTCCACGCCGATTTCCCGGATGATGGCGATGGCGGCATTGCGCATCAGCTGGTATTCCTTGTCGGTGAGCGTCTGCGCGGGAGCGACCGTGATCGAGTCGCCGGTATGGACTCCCATCGGGTCGAGGTTTTCGATCGAGCAGATGATCACCACGTTGTCCTTCAGGTCCCGCATCACCTCGAGCTCGAATTCCTTCCACCCGATGACCGACTGCTCGATGAGAACGGTCCGTTTCGGAGACGCGTCCAGGGCCCAGCGAACCGCGTCTTCGTACTCCTCCTTGTTGTAGGCGATTCCTGCGCCCGTACCCCCAAGGGTGAAGGAGGGCCGGATGATGGCCGGGTATCCGATCTGCGGGATGACCTCGAGCGCCTCTTCCAGGGACCGGATGTAGCCGGACCGGGGGACGACGAGACCAAGCTTCTCCATCGCCTTCCGGAACAGGTCCCGGTCCTCGGCTTTCTGGATGGCGTCGAAGTTGGCCCCGATAAGCTCCACGCCATACTCCTTGAGGACCCCCATCTCGTGGAGCGATACGGCGATATTCAGTCCCGTCTGTCCGCCGATGGTGGGGAGAAGGGCGTCGGGCCGCTCCCGGTCGATGATCTTCGTCACCATCTCCGGGGTGATCGGTTCGATGTAGGTGCGGTCGGCGAAATCGGTGTCGGTCATGATCGTCGCGGGATTGCTGTTCACCAGCACGACCGTGTACCCTTCTTCCTTCAGCGCCTTGCACGCCTGGGTCCCGGAGTAGTCGAACTCGCACGCCTGGCCGATGATGATGGGGCCGGAGCCGATGAGGAGGATTTTCCGAATATCGGTACGTTTCGGCACTAGATCTCCTTAGAGGAACGTGTGCAATCCCGCGATCGTCATCTACAGTTCCTCTTCCCCGATGAGAACCCGGTAGAATCGCGAGAACAGGTAGCGGGAGTCGTGGGGGCCCGGGGAGGCCTCCGGATGGTACTGCACCGAGAAGCAGCGCAGCGACGGAACGCTCAAACCTTCCACCGTCCTGTCGTTCAGATTGACGTGTGTGATCCGGGCCAGATCCCCGAGGGACGGGGCGTCCACCGAGAAATTATGGTTCTGACTCGTGATCTCGACCCTGCCGGTGGCAAGGTCCTTCACCGGCTGGTTTAACCCGTGGTGTCCGAACAAAAGCTTGAACGTCTTCCCCCCGAGAGCCAGCCCCATGATCTGGTGACCGAGGCATATTCCGAATATCGGCACCTTCCCCAGCAGCTCCCGGACGTTGTCGATGGCGTACGGAACGCCTTCGGGATCTCCGGGGCCGTTGGAGAGGAAGACGCCGTCGGGCCTGCGCGCCAGGATCGCGGAGGCGGACGTCTCCGAAGGGACCAGCGTCACCTCCATGCCGTGGGAGACGAGCATTCGAAGGATGTTCTGCTTGATCCCGTAGTCGACGGCGATCACCTTCGGGACTCTGCCGAACCGGGAGCGGTACTCTGCTGCGGGCAGGTACCCTTTCACGAGGTCCCAGTCGCCCGACTCCCAGCGGGTTTCCCGGTTCGACGTAACTTCCCGGACGAGGTCGCGACCGACGATCGGCGGGAGCCCCTTCGCCTTTTCCACGAGCCGCTTTTCTTCGAAATCCACGGAGGAGATGATTCCCGCCTGCGAGCCTCCGTCGCGGAGACGTCTCGTCAGGGCCCGGGTGTCGATTCCTGAAATCCCGCATATGTGGTACCTGCGAAGGTACCCGTCCAGGGACTCCACGTGGCGCCAGTTCGAGGGAAGCCGCCACGCTTCCCGTACGATGAACCCCTCCACCCAGGGGCGGGAGGACTCCACGTCGTCCGGATTGATCCCGGTGTTTCCGATCTCGGGGCAGGTCATCGTCACCATCTGCCCCTTGTAGGAAGGGTCCGTGAGCACCTCCTGGTATCCGGTCATCCCGGTATTGAAGACGACTTCCCCGCCGCTTTCGCCGATGTGCCCGAAAGCGGTTCCGTGGTATACGGTGCCGTCGGCAAGGGCAAGGAACGCTTTCCGTTCATACATCCGCGGCGACATCTCTCAGGAGGGAATGCGTGACACGTCCACCGCAGAGGACGGCAAAGGCCCGCCCCTTCATCTTCCACCCGAAGAACGGGCTGTTGCGTGATTTCGAACGGACGTCAGACTCCTGGAATTCCCACTCGTCTTCCGGATTCACGATCGTGACGTCGCCGTCGGACCCCTTCCGGAGGGATCCTTTCCCTTTGAGTCCGAGGATGCGGGCGGGGCTTACGCTCAGGAGTTCCACGAGACGCGCCGGAGTGACTTTTCCTCCCGCGAGGAGCGACATCGACAGGGGAAGCGCGGTCTCCAGGCCGATGATCCCGTTGGACGCGGCTGTGAATTCGCACCGCTTCGTTAAATCGTCGTGCGGGGCATGATCGCTCGCGATGGCGTCGATCGTCCCGTCCACGATCCCTTCGAGGATCGCCATCCTGTCCTCTTCTCCCCGGAGAGGAGGGCTCATCTTGGCGTTCGTGTTGTACCCCTCGATCGCGGCGTCGGTGAGCGTGAAGTAATGCGGTGCGGTTTCGCCGGTTACGCGAAGTCCCGCCTTTTTTGCCATCCGGAGAAGATCGACCCCCATCTTGGTACTGATGTGCTGGATGTGGATGCGCCCGCCCGTAAGCCGCGCAAGGAGAATGTCCCGTGCGATGGCGACCTCCTCGGAGGCGGAAGGGATGCCGGGGATCCCGAGCCTAAGGGCCGCCCACCCCTCGTTTGCCGCTCCCCCTTCGGACAGGTCATGGTCTTCCGCGTGTTCCATGATCAGGAAATCGAAAGCCCTTGCGTATTCGAGCGCACGCCGTAACATCAACGCGTTCCGTACCGGTTTCCCGTCGTCGGAGAATGCGACCGCCCCGGCCTCGAAAAGTTCGGCGAAGTCGGTCATTTCCTTGCCTTCCATCCCGCGCGTAACCGCTGCCACGGGGAATACGTTCGCAGCCCCCTGGGAGGCGGCTTTCTCCCGGATGTACCGCGTCACTTCCGCGTGATCGTTTACCGGGCTGGTGTTCGCCATGCATGCAACGGAGGAAAATCCCCCGGCGGCGGCGGCAACCGTTCCCGACCGTATGTCCTCTTTCCACTCGAAACCGGGGTCGCGCAGGTGGACATGCATGTCGATCAGGCCCGGGAGGACCCAGTGCCCTGCCGCGTCGATCACCGTTCCGTCGAAGTTTTTCGGAGCCTCGCCGGGAAGATAATCCGTTATCTTCCCGGCCGAAATCACGATATTCCCCGTTTCGTCCCTTCCTGATTCGGGATCGATCACGCGCCCTTGCTTAATGAGCAGCATGGTGTCCTCCCGCGAGAAGGTACAGGAGCGCCATGCGGATGGCGACACCCGACTCCACCTGATTCAGAATGATCGAATGCGCACTGTCGGCCAGTTCATCGGACAATTCCACCCCCCGGTTGATCGGGCCCGGATGCATGATCACGGCGTCTTTCCTGGCCAGGGAGAAGACCTCGCTGTTCAACCCGTATTTGCGGGAATATTCCCGAAGAGAGGGGAAATAGGCGGTATGCTGTCTTTCCAACTGAATCCTGAGCATCATCACCACATCCGCGTCCCGAACCGCCTCACGGATATCGTTCGTCAACTTTGCTCCGGATCTTGCCATCTCTCTTGGCAAGAGGGTGGCCGGACCGCAAAGCCACAGGTCCGCCCCCATCCGTCCCAGGGAATGCAGGTTGGAACGCACTACTCTGCTGTGTAATATATCCCCTATAATAGCTATCTTGATGCCTTTAATCTTGTTTTTTACTTTAAGTATTGCGTACAGGTCGAGTAGCCCCTGTGTCGGGTGCTCGTTAGACCCGTCCCCCGCGTTTATGACCGAGCATGAGACGTAACGGGAAAGGAAATGGGCTGCTCCGGAAGCCGGATGACGCATGACGATGATCCCCGGCTTCATCGCGTCGATATTCCTTGCCGTGTCCAGGAGGGACTCCCCCTTGGAGATGCTCGAGACCGTGGAGCTGAAATTCACCATATCCGCCGAAAGGCGCTTCCCCGCGATTTCGAAGGAAGTCCGGGTCCGTGTGCTCGGTTCGAAGAAGAGGTTGACGACCGTCTTTCCCCGGAGTGCGGGCACCTTCTTGATATCTCTTGTCAGCACATCCTCCATTGACCGGGCGGTGTCGATGACGAACTCGATTTCCTCCGTGCTGAAATCCGCCAGCCCGAGTACGTGCCTGCGCCTCCATTCCATGGGCCTTACTCCCCTTTCCCGGGGGCGCTCTCCCGAAGCATCACTTTCCACTCTTCCGGTTCCCCCTCCACGATGACCTCGACGGTTTCGTTGCGCGCGGTGGGGACGTTCCTTCCCACGTAGTCGGCCCGGATGGGCAACTCGCGGTGCCCCCGGTCGATCAGGACGGCGAGCTGGATATTCTTGGGGCGCCCGAAATCGATCAGGGCGTCCATCGCTGCCCGTATCGTCCTTCCCGTGAAGAGAACATCGTCCACGAGGACGACTCTCTTTTCGTCTATCGAGAAGGGGATCTCCGTCCTTTTCAGCCTGGGCTGGTATCCCGCCCGCGAGAGGTCGTCCCGATAGAGGGTGATGTCCACGTAGCCGGCCGGCACGTCGAGCCCTTCGATCGACTGGATCTTGCCCTGGATAACCCGGGACAGGGGCACTCCCCCGGAGCAGATCCCGACGAGGGCGATCTCCTCTGCCCCCTTGTTCTTTTCGATAATCTCGTGGGTCAGACGCGAGAGCACCCGGTCCACTCCCTTGGCGTCCAGGATCAGCTTCTTTCCGCTTTTTTTCATCTCTTTTGCCCTCTTCTAAAAGGATCGCAGCGGGTTAACAGGGAGGGGTAAAAAAAAACCCCCCCGATCAAACGGAGAGGTGGTGTCTGCCGATGCTGTCACGATTTACCATCCTTTGCTAACCTCACGGGATTAGCTTAAAAGGTTATTGCGATCATACCTCCGCCCAGGCGTTTCGTCAACACCAATGGAGACATTCCTACTTGAGGACATCCCCGATGCGTCCCCACCGCACGAGCTCCGGGTAGCGCCAGACCTCGTACCAGCGCGGGTCGGCACTCCAGTCCAGGGAGAAATAGATGAACAGTGCTTTTCCGACGATCGCCTCCTCGTCGACGAAGCCCCAGAATCGGGAATCGTAGGATCGATCGCGGTTGTCCCCCATGACGAAATATTTCCCTTTCGGAACCGTTACCGGGGGCATGTTGTCCTTGCCCCGCACGATCCCGTTCATGGTATTTCTGTCGGAAAATCTCGTGAATTTCTCCTTGAGGGGCTCCCCGTTGAGGATCACCACCTTCTCCCGGATCTCCAGGGTGTCTCCCGGGACGGCGATGACGCGCTTGATGAAATCCTTGCTGGGGTCCTCGGGGAAAACGAATACGATGATGTCCTCCCGCTTGGGAGTGGAAAATTGGAGGACCCTCCCCTTCATGTACGGTACGTGGTACCCGTAGAGGAACTTGTTGACGAAGATGTGATCGCCGACGAGCAGCGTGTTCTCCATCGAACCAGACGGTATCTTGAACGCTTGGATGACGATTGTCCGCACCAGGAGGGCGATCAGGAGCGCAATGGCGAACGCTTCGACGTATTCGCGCAGTTTCCCTTTTTCCCGCACTTCTTTGCCCGCCTCTCCAAAGGGAGGGGCCGCCCTCTCCGCAGCGGACGCCGGCGGTTCGTTCGGTCCTGCGCCTCTGCCCTTTTTCCTTTTCATCACTCCTTCACCTTCAGGATGGAGAGGAAGGCCTCCTGGGGGATCTCGATGGTTCCCACCTGCTTCATCCTCTTCTTTCCCTCTTTCTGTCTTTCCAGCAGCTTCCTTTTCCGGGTGATATCCCCCCCGTAGCACTTCGCGATGACGTTCTTGGTGATTGCCCTCACCGTCTCCCGGGCAATCACCTTCGAGCCGATGGCGGCCTGGATCACCACCTCGAAAAGCTGCCGGGGAATGAGTTTCCGCAAGCGCTCGGCCACGTCACGACCTTTGTAATATGAGTGGTCGCGGTGAATGATGAGCGAAAGGGCATCGACCTTCTCCCCGTTGATCAGGATGTCGAGCTTCACAAGGTTGGCTGGGCGAAACTCGAGCAATTCGTAATCCATGGAGGCGTAGCCGCGCGAAGCGGTCTTCAACTTGTCGTAAAAGTCGAGGACGATCTCGTTCAGAGGCAACTCGTACTCGAGAATGACCCGGTTCGACGAAAGAAACTTCATCTGCCGCTGGATCCCCCGCCGCTCCTCACAAAGCTTGATGACGCCTCCCAGGTGCTCCGACGGCAGGTGGATGGTGGCGAGGATCACGGGCTCCTCGATCTTGTCGAGCTCGATGGGCTCGGGAAGCCTCGCCGGGCTGTCTACTTCCACCATGCTTCCGTCCCGCAGGATGGCCCGGTACCCGACGGTCGGTGCGGTCGTGATGAGTTCCACACCGTACTCCCGCTCCAGGCGTTCCTGGATGATTTCCAGGTGGAGAAGGCCAAGGAAGCCGCAACGGAATCCGAACCAGAGAGCCACGGAGGTTTCCGGCTCGGCGGTGAACGAGGAGTCGTTCAGACGAAGTTTTTCGATTGCGCTGCGCAGTTGGGCGTAATGGTCCGAGACGACGGGATAGAACCCTGCGAACACCATCGGGCGAATCACCTTGAAACCGGGCAGGGGTATCGCAGCGGGACTCTTTGCGTCGGTGATCGTGTCGCCCACCTTGGTTTCCATGACGTTCTTGATGTTGGCGATCACGAACCCCACCTCACCGGGTCCAAGGGAGTCCACCTTTTTCGGGTGCGGGGAGAATACGCCGACTTCCTGGATTTCAAACGTCCTTCCCGTGGACATGAAGGCGATCTTCTGCCCGGGAGAAATCCGGCCCTCGAACATCCGGGCCAGAACGATCACCCCCTGGTAGTTGTCGAACCAGGAATCGATGATCAGCCCCTTCGCGGGAGCATTCTCGTCTCCGGAAGGGGGCGGAATGCGTTGCACCACGGCCTCGAGGAGGTCCTCCACACCCGTACCCAGCTTTGCGCTGACCGAGACGATATCCATGGTGTCAAGACCGATCACATCCTCGATCTCCTGCCGGACACGCTCGGGCTCGGCGTTTGGAAGGTCGATCTTGTTCAGCACCGTGATGATCTCCAGGTCCTGGTCCAGCGCCATGTACACGTTGGCGAGGGTCTGTGCCTCCACCCCCTGGGAGACGTCGACGACCAGGATGGCTCCCTCGCATGCGCTTATACTCCGGGACACCTCATAGGAGAAATCGACGTGACCGGGGGTGTCGATCAGGTTGAACACGTAATCCCTGCCGTCCTTCGCCCGATAGTTCATACGGACGGTCTGCGCCTTGATGGTGATCCCCCGCTCCCGCTCGATATCCATCTTGTCGAGAAACTGGTCCACTCTCTCCCTGCTTGTGAGAGTTCCCGTTACCTCCATCAGCCTGTCGGCGAGAGTGGATTTCCCGTGGTCGATATGGGCGATGATGGAAAAATTGCGGATGTGTTCTGTGCGCATCCTTACCACTTGCCTGAGATTCGGATCTTTTCTCGGAAGAAAGAAAACGTCCGGGAGAGTCCTTCCTCCAATGAGGTCTCAGGATACCACTCGAGTTCCTCCAATGCCAGAAGGTTTTCCAGACAGGATCTGCGCTGCTCTCCCGGCATGGGAGGCCCGTGGATCTCCTCATGGCTGCTTCCCGCGAGATCGCGGAGGACCCTGAATATCGTGTTCACGTTCGTTTCGATCCCGGTGGCGATGTTGATCGACCGTCCTCCCCCCCGCTCCAGTGCCGCGATGTTTGCCCGGACGACGTCTTCCACGTAAACATAGTCCCGCGTCTGCTCACCGTCGCCGTTCACGACCGCCGCCTGTCCCTTGAGAAACCGTTCACAGAAGATGGCGACGACACCCGCCTCGCCGTGCGGGTCCTGCCTCGGCCCGTACACGTTCGAGTACCGGAGTGCGGTGTAGTCCAGTCCGTACTGGGCCCGGTAGAAATTCATATAGAGCTCGGCTGCGATTTTCGCCGCGCCATATGGGCTCAAGGGTCTTGTGGGGTGACTCTCGTCGGCGGGAAAGGATTCCTGTTCCCCGTACCCGGCTCCGCCCGAGGATGCGAATATGAATTTTCGCACTCCGTTCTGTCTGCAAGCCTCCAGGAGCCGGATCGTCCCGAGAATGTTCGCCTGCGCGTCGAACATCGGGTCCGCAACGGATGCCCGCACGTTGATCTGGGCCGCGTGATGGTTGACGACTTCGGGGCGAAAGGTCCGGATCGCCTCCACCGCAGTATCCGAGCCGATGTCGCAGAGGACGAACCGGGCGGGGGGAGGGACATTCTCCTTCTTGCCGGAGGAAAGGTCGTCGATGACGAGAACCTCGTGCCCGGCAAATACGCAGGCATCGGCGATGTTCGATCCGATGAACCCGGCGCCCCCGGTCAGAAGTATTTTCACAAGTCTCCTCCTTCGCTGGATCCGGCACACGGGATAAGGGGCTCTTGCCCTTTACGGCCTGCCATCATGCATGGCCTCCTTCGATTCCGGTCTGCAGATAATCGAGAACGGCATCTTCCCACCGTCTCGGGGAAACCCCCGTTTCCTTTCGGTATTTCTCCTTGCTGAGCAAGCCATGGAGGGGACGGGGCGCAGGGTACAGATCTCGCGGGATGTCCGACGTGGATATGGCCGTGACGGGAGTTTCTCCCCATCCGGTATGCGCAAGCAGGAACGCCGCGTACTCGAAGAATGACGTTTCCCCCTCGTTGGAGAAATGGAATATCCCCCGTGCGCCGGTATCCAGCAACCGCCTCACTGCGTCGGCCAGGTCCCGGGTGTAGGTCGGGGCCCCCTTCTGGTCGGACACGACCTTACACTCTTCCCCCCTTTCAGCGCGTTCGAGAATGGAGGAAATGAAACTTCTTCCGTGGGCTCCGAACAGCCACTGCGTGCGGAGGAGAAGAAAATGCGGTGCGACCTCCCGGACAGCTTCCTCGGCGGCGAGTTTGCTCCTGCCGTACACGGACAACGGATCTACGGGGTCATCTTCCGCATAGGGACGCTCCGACGCGCCGTCGAACACGTAGTCCGTACTGAAGGTGACGAGCAAGGACCGATGTTCCCGGCACGCAAGGGCCATGTTTCGTGTCCCGTCGGCGTTCAGCGTGAAGGCGGCCTCCTTCTCCCGTTCCGCCCGGTCCACGTCCGTGTAGGCAGCGCAATGGACGACCACCTCGGGACGAAATCCACCGACGACCCGCATGCATTCCTTCGCACTGGTCACGTCGCACTCTGCCAGGTCGGTTGGCAGTACTTTATATCCCTTGGAAAAATAACGAGTGATCTCCTTCCCGAGCAGGCCGTTTGCCCCGGTGATCAGCATCCTTCCCATCCGTTGGGTGCGCATGTGCGGCGTCCTGTGCATCCAGACTCCTTCTCCCTCCCTACAAGCCGACCTTCCCGATTCCGCCCAGGCCGAAGGTGAGCCGGAAGCTCGTCTCATCGGGCCTTGTCTTCCTGTTTACCACGAATCCCACGCTCCAGCATTCGCTTCGTGGGTAAAGAGTGAACGCCACCTGGCCTTCCGTCACCTCTCCGTTTTCAATAGAATAGTTCGCCGAAGTTTCCAGCCCCATCAGCCGGAAAGGACGGAACTTGGCGGCGGCGTGAACGTCTTCCGCCAGGGTTCGCGTGCTTCGGTACGCCAGAGCCACCCGGTTCGCTTCGTCTGCTCTCCACTCTCCCCCCACCCAGGCAGTGGTGAAGCTGCCCTCCGAGGGATCGAACAGACCCTCTCCCGATAGTCTCCAGTGCGGTGCCGGCACAACGCGAAACAGACCGAAGATATCCGAGGAGCGTGATTCATCCCTTTTCTGCCCGCCGATAGCGATGTCGACCTGGTCTCGTAACGTCCGTACAAAGGGTGACAGCGGGTCGATGTACGGGGACTCTGACGGGTTCCGATCATCCGTCTCAAAGGCCCAGGACAGTTCGAGAAACGCGACTTCCGATGGGCCCTTTTCATTGAAACGAAGCAACCGCTGTTGAAGGGAAAGGAGGACTTGCTGTTGCGGCCTGACCCGGTCCCACATGTCATAGACGGGAATATTACGCTGGTAGACATTCGGCACGTAACGGAAGCTCACAATGGGGTTGATGATATGGACGAGGCGCTCGTTCACCGTTCCCGGGAATCCCCGGCGAAGGAGCATTTCCAGGTCTCCTCCACCATAGGGCACGATGCGTCCGCTGCTGGAACGCGTACCGGTCGCGTCCGATGTGGGGACATCCCCCAAAAAATCCAGGGACAGATACGGAGTAAAGACAACCGACGGAAAGAGGGTGAAGGAACGGGAAAGTCCGGCGTCTCCCCTGCCCCGGACCTCCCGGTCCCCGGCTTGGCGGTAAAAATACGTGGCCTGCAGTTCGCCCCCTGCGTTAACTCCCGTCTTTCCCAGGGTCCGGGGGAGAAGCGTTCCCGTGTATTCCGGAAGCCTCTGGACGGTATTGTCGTCGGGGGTCCCCTGGAGATCTTCCACCCAGACCACGGAGAGGGCCTGTGAATCGCCGGATCCTTTCCATGCACCGAAACCGCGCGAGGGGACGTGCCGGGCCGTCCTCAGGATTTCCTCCTCCACCAGGTCGACGTAATACAGGTCGTCGGATGGAATGTCCCACATGGCGTTAGTGAAAAAATGCTCCGAATACCGGAATTGGTTTTCTCCATAATACCGGTATCTTGTGTCATCCGTTTCCTTGTCGTGGAACTCGGTTCCCCGTACGACCCCTTCCGAGGCGTTGTTAAGGACGAAACGGTACTCCGCCTCCGGCCGGAATCCCCTTTTCGTCATCGCGTCCAGGGTGAATGTGGCGTCGCTCCACCGGTTGATCGCCCAGTAGTAAGGCAATTGGATCGAAAACCCGCGCGAGGTGCTTTGCGAAAACGTGGGGAGCAATAAGCCGCTTTGCCTTTTAAGCTTGACGGGAAATGCCGCCCACGGAAGCCACAGAACGGGAACGTCCCGGATGCGGAACGTCACGTTTCGGGCGAAGGCGTATCCGTCGAGCGTCACATTGGTCTTGCCGATTCCGAATTTCCAGTCGGGTTCGGGGTCGCACGGACAGGTTGTGAGCTCCCCCTTCCCGAGGAAAAAGGACCGCTTCCCGGTTTTCTCCATCACATCACTCGAAATCTGGTAGTTGTTCGAAATGATCCGGATTCTCCCGTTGTACATCGCGCCGAGTTCCGTCTTGATGTTCAGCACGATCCTGTCGAACGAAAATTCGTTCCCCTCATGCTCATAATGAACTTGACCGACGAACTCCGCTTCTCCCGACTTCATGTCGTAGCGGATCCGGTCCGCCTTGATCGTTCGTGTACCGAACCCGACTTCGACGTTTCCTTCCGCAAGAGCGACCCCGTTTTCCTCGTCAAAGGATACCGTGTCCGCGGTAAGGGTCACGGGAGACTCCAGGGGAAATCCTTCCAACAGTCCCGGGGTGATTTCGGAAAGAATCCCGTCGCCTTCGGCTTGTGCCGGCCTCACCCCCCAGACGAAAACAGCCGATATCGCAGCGAACGCAAGGATGGCGGGTGTCGTCCACTTCCGGAATTTCACGAAACCACCCCGCCGCGAAACCGGTAGGCGTCCGCGGCCGCCATCAGGGAACCGCACACGATGGTCATCCCGCCTTTTCCCGCCCACTTCCGCGCGATTTCCCATCCGTCGGAGAAGGTCTTCGCCTCCCGGTATCGAATCCCCGCCTTTTTCAGCGCGGAGGACAGGACGGACAGAGGGGCCGCCCGGTCTTGCTCCATGGGGTAGGCGACGACGCCGTCCACGGCGGAGGCGATCTCTCTTGCGAAACCGGCGACGTCCTTGCCTTCGAGCATGCTCCAGAGGGCCACGATCCTCTCCGCGTTCCCGGTCTTCTTCCGCTTTGCCAACTCCCGGGCGAGGGCTCCCGCGGCTTCCGGATTGTGTGCTCCGTCGACCCAGGCGCCGGCATTTCGCCTTCCCGGCAAGGGCATATACCGCCCGGGCCATATTGCTTCTCCCAGGGCAAAACGTGCAGCGCGCGTAAAATCGACTCCCGCAACACCCCGGGACTTCGCTACAACCCAGGAGGCGGCCAGGGCGAGAAGAGCGTTGTGGCGCTGGAACTCCCCTTGCATGCGGATCTTCATCCGTACCAGGGACATTTCTGGTATGTGGAAGGAGACGCGCCCACCCGGGCGTTCATCCCATCGAAGATCCCGGTCGATTTCCAGGACCGGGCATCCCTTCTCTTGCGCAACACCCAGGACGACTTTCTTCGCGGACGGCGCGATCCTTCCCAATATCACGGGAGTGTTTTCACGAAGGATCCCCGCCTTCTCGAAGGCGATGCGCTTAAGGGACCTCCCGAGCCACTCCGCGTGGTCCATTCCGATGTTCGTGATGACGGACACCACCGGGATGCAAAGATTCGTCGCATCCCATCGTCCTCCGAGTCCTGTCTCCATGACGGCAAGAGATGCTCTCTTCAGACGGAACCACTCGCACGCGATCCAGGTCATTTCCTCGAAGTAGGAAAGGGGTTCCCCGGCCGTCGCGGCGACTTTCCGGGACACCGCGGAGACTCTCGAGGTTAACCGGGAGAAATCATCGGGTGGAATCTTCTCTCCGGCCACCCGTATCCGTTCTTCCGGGAAAAAGAGGTGGGGGGACGTATACAGGCCGACCGGTTCGTCCAGTATCCTGCGAAGGATTGCGTCCGTGAAGCAGGCGGTCGACCCCTTTCCGTTCGTCCCTGATATGTGAATCGTCCGGAAGGTGTGCTCGGGGTGCCCCGTCCCCTCGAATGCCGCGAGAATGCGTTCGAGTCCCGGGCGAATCCGTTCCGGGCCCCGGGGCCCCCCTGGGATCTTCATTTCCCGGCGGGGGACTCCAGAAACCGGAGAATCTGCGTCAATGTGGGTTTGAGCTTCGTCCGCTCGAGAATCATATCCACCATCCCGTGTTCCAGGAGAAACTCGGCGCGCTGAAATCCCTCCGGTAGTTTCTGCTTGATCGTCTGCTCGATGACGCGGGGACCTGCGAACCCGATAAGAGCCCCGGGCTCCGATATGATGATGTCCCCCAGCATGGCAAAACTCGCTGCGACGCCCCCCGTGGTGGGATCGGTCATCACGCTGATGTAGGGAAGTCTCGCGTCCGACAGTCTTGCCAGCGCCGCGCTGGTCTTCGCCATCTGCATCAGGGACAGGGTCCCCTCCTGCATCCTCGCCCCGCCGGACGCGCTGAAGATGATCAGGGGGCGCCTGAGTTCGAGGGCTTGCTCCGCTGCAACGGCGACCTTCTCCCCCACCACGCAACCCATCGACCCTCCAAGAAACTCGAAATCGAGAACACCAAGTACGATATCGATTCCGTTGATCCTGGCGTTTCCCGTGATCACCGCCTCCTTGCGCGACGTTTTCTTCTTCGCCTCCTTCAGGCGATCGGTGTATTTTTTCGTGTCCGTGAAGACGAGCATGTCGACGGACTCGAGATCCGCCCCGAACTCCTGGAAGGTTCCCTCGTCCACGACGGTGCGGATTCTCTCCAGTGCAGGTATCCGGAAGTGGTGGTTGCACTTGGTGCAGACGTTGAGGTTCCGCTCGACCTCGGGCTTGTAAATGGTTTCGAGGCAGGCATTGCACTTGATCCACATACCCTCGGGGGTCTTGATCTTTCTCTCCCCTTCCCCCTTCCTCCGAAACAGTCGTATCGCCATCACTTCGTCACCTCATTGCTTTTTTAAGAGACTGCACGAACCGTCGGAGGGCGAGCGGCCCTTTCCGCGAGGTCCCGTGATGTTCCACCACCTTGACGCATGCGCTCCCCACGACCGCAGCGTCTGCGTGGCGTGTTGCCTCCCTTGCCATGGCAGGGCGGGAAATCCCGAAACCGACCGCGACAGGAAGGCGGGACTGCGTCTTTACTTCCCGCGTCCATTTCACAAGCCTGGGGGGAAACGATTTCCTGACCCCCGTGATCCCGGTCACCGAAATCAGGTACAGGAAGCCGGACCCGATGGCGGTCGCGTTCCGGATCCGGTCCCCGCCGCTGGTCGGGGAAATGAGCGGGATCCAGTCAAGCCCCGCTTTTCCTGCTTCCGGGGCCATCTCCCGTGCTTCCTCCGGGGGGAGGTCCACCACCAGGACTCCGTCCGCGCCGGCGGAACGGGCGTCCCGGCAGAATCCCCGGACGCCGTACCGGAGGAAGGGGTTATAGTATCCGAATATCACCACCGGTGTATCATGTTTCTTCCGGAAAGACGACACGAGGGAAAGTGCTCGCCCGGTCGTCATCCCTCCCGCGAGGGCGCGCCGGAATGCCCCCTGGATCACAGGTCCGTCCGCCATCGGGTCGGAGAACGGGATTCCGACTTCGAGGATGTCCGCTCCCCCATCGGCCGCCCCGTGCAGGTATGAGAGAAAGTCGCGCGGGTTCGGGTCTCCGGCGGTGAGATAGACCACCAACCCCTTCTCTCCGGATTTTCCGAGGCTTACGAACGTCTCTTCAATGCGGGACACGGCCAGCCCCCTTCGTATCCGCAACGATGCCGATGTCCTTGTCCCCCCTGCCGGAAAGATTGATGATGACCGACTCGCTCTTCCGCATTTTCCGTGCAAGGCGAAACCCGTATGCGACCGCGTGTGCGGATTCGAGGGCCGGCAGGATTCCTTCGCATCGCGTGATAAGGTCGAATCCCTCGAGTGCCTCCTGGTCCGTGACCGTAACGTAGGTGGCTCGCCCGGTGCTTTTAAGGAAAGCGTGCTCGGGTCCCACTCCCGGGTAGTCAAGGCCTGCCGAAACGGAGTGGGCTTCGCGGATCTGGCCATTTTGATCTTGTAAAACGAAGGACTTGCTTCCGTGCAGGACACCCACGCGCCCCCGGCACAGTGGTGCCCCGTGCCTGCCTGTTGCCAGTCCCAGTCCTCCGGCCTCCACACCGACGAGTTTCACCTTTTTGTGGCCGAGGAAAGAGGTGAAGATCCCCAGGGCGTTGCTCCCCCCTCCCACGCAGGCCACCACCACCGCGGGTAGACCCCGCTCGGCCTTCCGATATTGCCGTATGCACTCCTTCCCGATCACGGACTGGAAATCGCGCACCATCATCGGGTAGGGGTGGGGTCCTGCCGTGGATCCGATGAGATAATGGGTAGTCCGGACGTTGGTGACCCAATCCCGGAGCGCTTCGTTCATGGCGTCCTTCAGGGTCCTGCTCCCGGAGAGGACCTTCGTCACCTCCGCCCCGAGGAGCCGCATCCGTATGACGTTTGTCTCCTGGCGGCGGATGTCTTCCGACCCCATGTAGACGACGCAGGAGATCCCCCGGTTCGCACACACCGTCGCGGTAGCCACGCCGTGCTGTCCCGCCCCCGTTTCCGCGATGATCCTGCGTTTCCCCGACCTTTCTGCAAGAAGGACCTGCCCGAGCGTATTGTTGATCTTGTGGGAACCCGTAAAGGCGAGATCTTCCCGCTTGAGGAATATTTTCGCCCCTTTTCCCTTTTCGGTGAGACGACGCGCGAAGTAGAGGGGAGTGGGCCGGCCGGCGTAATCCCGAAGCAGGCAGCCTAGATCCTCCCGGAATCGCTTGTCGTTTATCGCCTTCCGGTATGCCTTCTCCAGGTCAATGAGAGCGGTCATCAGCGTCTCCGCCACGTACCGCCCCCCGAAGGGGCCGAAATGTCCCGACCGGTCAGGCCACCGACGGCCTTTTAATTCCCGCAACCCTTAAAGCCCTCCTTCGCGTTATCCACAAAATCCTTCATTTTTCTCCGATCCTTTTTCCCGGGAGCCGTCTCGACACCGGAAGCCACATCCACACCGAAAGGGCGCGCCGTCATGATCGCCTCAGTCACATTTCCCGGGGTCAGCCCCCCGGCGAGCATCCATGGCCGGCCCGGGTTGGACAAGTCGTCACTCCCGAACCGGACGTGGGGCCCCCCGATCGTTCTTCCGAGGTCCCCCCAGTCGAGGGGGATACCGGTTCCTCCGAATTTTCCGGGGACGACCGCATCGAGAAGAAACGACCCGCACGGGTAGTTTCGAAACGCCTCGATGCCTGATCCGCCCATCAGGTGCACGGCCCTGATCACCGGAAAACGGATCCGGGCGGCGCTGTCTGCGGGCTCGCGCCCCGACAGCTGAACCACCCCGATCCCCAGCTCCCCGCAAATCTTCGAAATCGTCTCCGGAGTCGCGTTTACGAAGACGGCCACTGCGGCTGCCCTCCCTCGTACCGCTTCCACGATCGGCGCGGCCGAGAGCGGGGGGACATACCGGATCGATCCCCGAAAGAAATTGATCCCCACCGCATCCGCGCCTGCCTCCACGGCCAAGGCCGCGTCTTCGGCAGATGTCACTCCGCACACCTTGATCCGGAACATCTCCCTCCTTACGATCACACCTTCGGCAGGTGAGAGAGCGCTTCCTGGATCCTGCTTTCCGGGTGTTCGTGGTCGACGAGCTTTCCCGACAGGTAATCGTCGTACGCTGCGAGGTCGAAAAAGCCGTGTCCGCTCAGGTTGAACAGGATCGCCTTCTCCTTTCCTTCCTCGTCCGCCTTTTTCGCCTCGACGATCGCCGAATGTATGGCGTGCGCCGATTCGGGCGCGGGAAGTATCCCTTCCGCCTGTGCAAAGGAAAGCGCGCTCTTGAACACCCCCAACTGTTGATAGGCCTGCGCCTCGATCAGCCCTTCGTGGCAGAGCTGGCTGATCAGGGGAGATTCTCCGTGGTAGCGCAACCCCCCCGCATGGATCCCCGCAGGGATGAAATCGTGACCGAGCGTGTACATCTTCACAAGCGGTGTCAGCCGGGCCGTGTCGCCGAAATCATAGGCGTACACTCCCTTGGTCAGGGTCGGGCAGGAGGCCGGTTCGACGGCAATCACGCGCGGGTTCCTGCTCCCCGCGATCTTGTCGCGGAGAAACGGGAAACTGATTCCTCCCAGGTTGCTCCCTCCACCGCAGCAGCCGATCACTACGTCCGGGTAATCGTTGGCGATCTTCATCTGCTCCAAGCACTCCAGGCCGACCACGGTCTGGTGGAGCACGACGTGGTTCAGCACCGACCCCAGCGAGTAGCTCGTGTCCTCCCGAGTGGCGGCATCTTCTACCGCCTCACTGATCGCGATCCCGAGCGACCCCGGAGAATCCGGGTCGGTGGCGAGAATCTGCCTGCCGCACTGCGTGTCCTCGCTCGGAGAGGGAACGACCTTTGCGCCGAACACCTCCATCAGCATCCGCCGATACGGCTTCTGATGGTAGCTGACCTTCACCATGTAGACCTTGGCCTCAAGCCCGAAGAAGCTGGCCCCGAGGGCAAGCGCCGATCCCCACTGCCCCGCTCCCGTCTCGGTGGCGATACGCTTCCTTCCGGCCATTTTGTTGTAAAAGGCCTGCGGGATGGAGGTGTTCGGCTTGTGGCTGCCGGCAGGGCTTACTCCCTCGTATTTGTAATAGATCCGGGACCGGGTTCCGATCGCCTCTTCCAACCGCTTTGCGCGATACATGGGCGAGGGCCTCCAGAGTGCGTAGATCTTGCGGACCTCGTCGGGGATCGGAATGAACCGTTGCGTCGAAACCTCCTGTTCGATGAGAGACATCGGAAAAAGAGGGGCAAGATCGTCCGGCGTGATCGGTTTGCCGGTCCCCGGGTGGAGAACCGCTTCCGGGGGATTGGGCATGTCTGCCATGATGTTGTACCAGGTCTTCGGAATTTCGGAGTCCTTCAGGGTGATCTTCGTTTCCATTCGACTCGCTCCTTTTCTTGGTCTTTATTGAACACTCCCTGCTTGAGCTTTCGGATCGCCTCCGCCGCGTCCGGGGACCTGACGATGGCCTCCCCCACCAGAAAAGCATCCGCCCCGATATCGTGGAATCTCGTCACATCCGTACGGGAGGAAATACCGCTCTCGACGACCTTGACCGTTCCGGGCGGAGCCTGCGGGAGCAGCCGGGCCGCCGTGTTCAGGTCGACCCGAAGCGAAGTGAGGTCCCGGTTGTTGATGCCCACGATCGTCGCCCCGCTGCCGGCTGCGATCTCCATCTCTTCCTCATCGTGGACTTCCACAAGGGCTTCCATGCCGTACTCCGTGGCCATGCGAACCATCTCGGACGTTTTCTCCCCGAGCACCGCGACGATCAGCAGCAGGAGGTCGGCGCCGTGCGCGCGCGACTCGGCGACCATGTACTCGTCCAGCACGAAATCCTTCCGGAGGACGGGCAGCCCCCCGCAGGCCGCTCTCGCCTCGGAGAGGTCCCGCAACGGCCCCCCGAAGAAGCGGTTCTCGGTCAGCACCGACACCGCGCAAGCCCCCCCCGCCGCATAGGACCTGGCGGTCTCCGCCGCATCGAGGTCCTTACGGATCCATCCCCGGGACGGGGACGCCCTCTTGATCTCCGCGATGATGCCGGGACCCTCTCCCAGAAAATCCCGAATGTTTCCGTGGCGTCGGTTCTCCTTCGCCAATGCCGCGATCTCCGGGAACGGCACGGCGGCTTTCCTCTCCTTCAGCCCCTCCTGAACGGCGGAGACGATCTGTCGGAGATGGTGCGCCAGGGTCATTTCTTTCCTCCGGTTCCCAGAATGGCCAGAAACGCCTGGAGCCGATCCATCGCGTCGCCCGAGTCAATCGATCGCGCGGCCAACGCGACTCCTTCACGAATCTCTTCGGCTTTCCCCCCCGCGATGATGGCGAATGCCGCATTGACGAGGACCGCTTCCCGTCCGGGACCGGGCGCACCGCCTAGAATCTCCTTGAGTATCCGTGCGTTCGTCGCGGCGTCCCCTCCCTGGATCTCCCGGGAAGAGGCGTACTCGAATCCCGCCGCCCTCGGGTCGAACAGGGTTCTCTTTACCTGTCCATCCCGGACCTCCCACACGATCGTCGGGGCGGCAAGGGTCACCTCGTCCATGCCGTCGGACCCGTGGACGACGAAAGACCGACGGTGCCCCAGTTCCGCCAGTACCCGGGCATACGGTTCCCCCAATGCTTCGCTGAAAACGCCGACGACCTGTCTGTTTGCCCCGGCGGGGTTGCTCAAGGGGCCCAGGATGTTGAATATCGTCCGGATACCGATCTCGCGGCGGGGCCCGATCGCATATTTCATGGCAGCATGAAATTTCGGGGCGAACATGAAGGTGACGCCTGCCTCGTCCAGGGCACGCTGGACGTCGGCAATCGACGCCCCGAGGTCCATTCCGAGGCATTCGAGGACGTCGGCGCTTCCGGAACGGCTCGTGACCGACCGGTTCCCGTGCTTGGCGACGCGAATCCCCGCGCCTGCCGCCACGAAAGCCACCGTTGTGGAGATGTTGAAGGTGCCGGACCTGTCCCCCCCGGTGCCGCATGTGTCGAGAAGGGGCTCTCCCAAAGGAGCCGCGATTTTTGCCGCTTTCTGCCGCATCACCAGGGCCGCGGCCGTGATTTCCTCCGTCGTCTCCCCTTTCATCGCCAAGCAGGAAAGGAACGAGGATATCTGCGCGGGCGTCGCCTCTCCCTCCATCATCATGTTCATGGCGTCCCGCATTCCGTCCGGGGAAAGATCCTTCCCCGACGCTACCTGCGAGATCGCCTCGCGCATGTTCCCGTAGCAGAGGCGAACCGGCTGCCGCGGATCTACGAGCGAGAGAAAATTTTCAAGAATTCTCATTCCATACTGCGTCAGAATCGACTCGGGATGGAACTGGACCCCGAAAACGGGCCGTGCAACATGCCGGATTCCCATCACCTCGCCGTCTTCCGAGTCGGCGCACACCTCGAGGTCTGGTGGGAGCGACTCCCGATCCATCGCGAGCGAATGGTACCGCGTCGCCGTCATCGGGTTTTCGATCATGGAGAAGATCCCCTTCCCGTTGTGCCGGATCTGCGAGGTCTTCCCGTGCATGAGGGTGCGTGCATGCACAACCTTGCCTCCGCAGGCCTGACCTATGCACTGATGTCCAAGGCACACACCCAATATGGGGATCCGGTCCAAAAACGCGCGAACCGCATCGAGGGATATTCCGGCGCTCTCCGGTCCGCCCGGGCCGGGGGAGATCACGAGGCCGTCGGGAGAAAGACGGCTTAAGTCCGCCACCGAGACGGCGTCGTTCCGGAACACTTTGACATCCGCCCCCAGCTCGCCCAGATACTGGACGAGGTTATAGGTGAACGAATCGTAGTTGTCGATTACCGCAATCACCGGATCGTCTCCGCCGGGTCCTTCGCACCCGCTGCCCGGAAGAGGATCCGGGCCTTGCTGTGGATCTCCTCCCACTCCTTCTCGGGGTCCGAATCGGCGACGATTCCCGCGCCCGCCTGGATCAGCGCCTCGTCTCCCCTCATCACGATCGTACGGATGGTGATGCAGAAGTCCATACTCCCCTGCAGGTCGAAATACCCCACCGACCCCGCATAGATCCCCCTCCGGAACGGTTCCAGTTCCTCGATGATCTCCATCGCCCGGACCTTCGGGGCTCCCGTGACCGTTCCCGCCGGAAAAGCCGCGCGGAGAACGTCGAAGGCAGTCAACTCCGCGCGGAGCTTTCCGATGACGTTGGACACGATGTGCATCACGTGTGAATACCTCTCCACCACCATCTGCTCGTCCACCCTGACCGTCCCCCACTCCGACACCCGGCCTACGTCGTTCCTCCCGAGATCCACGAGCATCACGTGCTCGGCAAGTTCCTTCGGGTCGGAAAGAAGTTCGGCCTCCATGCGACGGTCTTCCTCTGTCGTCGCCCCCCGGGGGCGCGTTCCGGCGATCGGCCTTAGCTGTACGAGATCACCCTCCAGCCTGACCAGGATCTCCGGAGAGGATCCCACCAGTGCAAGGTCGCCGAATTTCAGCAGGAACATGTAGGGGGAAGGGTTCTCCGACCGGAGTACCCGGTACACCTCCGACGGGGATCGCCCTGTCCGGACCCGGGAGCGGTTGGAAAGGACCGCCTGGATGATCTCCCCGTCCCGGATGTACTCCTTCGCCTTCCGGACGGCCGCAAGGAAAGTCTCCCGGGGGACCTCGAAGGCAGGCGGTGCCTCGCCAGACCCCTCTTCGGGAATATCCGTCCACCGGAGTGGGCCCTGGAGAACCGACTTCACCTCCTCGATGTCGCGGACGCACCGCAAGTACTCGTCGGAATCGGGCCGGGCTTCCCCGGCCTGGCCGTGAACCACGATCCGTATCGTGTGCTTCACGTTGTCGAAAATCACGAGACGCGAGGGGAAGAGGAACAGGGCGTCGGGAGTGCCTTCATCGGGATGGGTGTCCGGGATCCTCTCGATGTTCCGGACGTAGTCATAGCCGATGAACCCCACGGCGCCCCCTGACAACCTCGGAAGCCCCTCTGCCCGCACATACCGGATCCCCGAGAGAATCCCCTCGAGTTCTTTCATCGGGTCGTTCGTCACCGTGCGCACCTCGGTTTTTCCTCCCCGGGTGATCGTCACGGTTTTTCGGTCCACGCGAAACCGGATATACGGGTCGAAGCCGATGAAGGAGAACCTGGCCCACTTCTCCCCTCCCTCGACGCTTTCCAGCAGGAAATGGTCGTCGGGGAACCGGGCCGCAATTTTCAGGTATGCCGACACGGGCGTTTCCAGGTCAGCGTGGAACTCCTGCCAGACGGGGATGACCGACCCGGGGGCCGCCTGGGAAAGGAAAACCTCCTCTGTCGGGTGCGACCTCATCGCCGCTTCATCTCCGAACCAGGAAAGGGTTCACTTTCCATTCCGTTTTCAGTTTCCGAATTGCCCGATTCGCGGCATCTTTGTCCGGATACGGCCCGACGATAACCTTTTGGTAGCCTCCTTTTTGCACGATGACCGCATTGAATCCGTCTTTTTGCAGCCGCTTCAGGAAATTCCCGGCCGCCCCCCTGTCCCGAAAAGCGGCAACCTGAACCAACAGCTTCCCCGAAGGCTTGGACCGGGCGGCGGGCTTCTCCTGCGCCTTCTTTCCGGGAGCAGGTTTCACGAGGAGGATGGGCTCGGGCTCCTTCTTCGCCAGGGTTTCTCGGAAGGTAAGGCTTTTTTCGGTCTCGCTCAGGTGTTCGTCGGGGCTCGGGGGAGTCACGGGAGGAACCTTTGCCGCCTCCTCCGAAAAGACTCCGAGATCCTTTCGGATCTCCGATCCGGTTTCCTCCCCGATTTCGATGGGTCCCCCGAATTTGTTCGCCTCGTTTCTGCGATCCTCCGCGTTCTTCTCCACGATTCTGCCTACCTGGAGGCCGAGAACGAATGCCACCGCAAGCAGGACGACCACTCCGACCACGAAGAAGGCGAACTGGAACCTCTCCCCTTCTGTACTGCGTAATCGCCGTTTCTTGTTGTACAGGTATCTCACATTCGCTCCGGCGCCGAGACACCAAGCAGAGATAGTCCGGTGGAGACGACATTCCTGACCGCCGTGGCAAGAGCCAGCCTTCCCTGGGTGCGCTCGGGAGTTTCTCCGAGAAACCGATGGTTGTGGTAGAACGCATGGAATTCCCGGGCGAGGTCCAAAAGGTAGAAAGGGATCCGGTGCGGCTCCCGAGCTTTCCCGGATTCGGAGACGACATCGGGAAACCGGGCAACCTTCTTCATCAGATTCGTCTCGTCCGGCAAGGAGAGTACGGACAGAGGTGGTGCATCCGACAGAACGATGCCGCGATCGGCAGCTTCCCGGAAGATGCTGCAAATCCTTGCGTGTACGTACTGGATGTAATACACGGGATTCTCGTTCGACTTCTTGCTGGCCAGGGTGAGATCGAAATCGAGATGGGAACGGAAACTCCGGAGCAGGTAGAAGAAGCGGGCGGCATCGATACCTACCTCATCCATTACTTCACGTAATGTGGTAAATTCACCGGAACGTGTAGACATTTGTACTGTCTTCCCATCCCGAACCAACGATACGAACTGCACGAGCAGGATCTCGAGCCGGCTGTCCTTTTCCCCGAGGCCCTTAAGCGCCGCGGAGAGCCTGGGAGCATATCCGTGGTGATCGGCTCCCCAAATGTCGATCAGCTTCGTAAACCCCTGCCTGAGCTTTGCCCGATGGTAGGCGAGATCGGAGGCGAAGTAGGTCGTCCGGCCGTCGGCACGCACCAGGACCCTGTCCTTCTCGTCCCCGTGGGATTCGCTTTTGAAGTACACCGCCCCCTCGGACTCGTACAGCTGCCCGCGTTCGCGCAGTTCGTCCACGATGGCCGCAACGGAACCGCTTTCGTGCAGACTTTCTTCCCGGAACCATCGGTCGATATGCACGTGGAACGTCTCGAGGTCTTTCCGTATGCCGTTGAGGATCCGGTCGCATGCGACCTTCCGAAAGACGGGGAACGCCTCCTCCTCCTCGACCGGCAGGTACCTGTCGCCCACCTCTTCGCGGAACTCCCGTGCGAGATCGACCAGGTACTCACCGCGATACCCGTCCTCCGGCAACTCGGCTTTCTTCCCGCACAGCTGCAGGTACCGTGCGTACAGGGACTTACCGAGGCAGTCGATCTGGTTTCCCACGTCGTTTACGTAATATTCGGTTGTCACCTGGCACCCGGTAAAAGCAAGAATTCTCGCCAGCGCATCCCCCACGACCGCCCCCCTGCCGTGTCCCACGTGGAGAGGTCCTGTGGGATTGGCCGAGACGAACTCGAGGAGCACCCTTTCTCCCTCCTTCCGGTCGACGGCTCCGAAACGTTCCCCCTTCGTAAGAGCGTTGGCCAGAACTTCCTGCCAGGCGCCTTCGGACAGGACGACATTGATGAACCCCGGCCCGGCCACGGTGAGATCCCGGAACCATCCTCCCTCGTCCGCCTGCCGAATGGAACCCAGGAGTTCCATCGCCACGTCTCGGGGTTTCCTCTTCATGTGGCCTGCCAGTTGCAAAGCCGCGTTCGTAGAGAAATCCCCGTGTTCTTCCTGCCTCGGGACCTCCACCGAAACGGAGATTTCCTCGGGAATCCCCCACTCTTCCAATTTCCGTTTTATTCCTGTCTGGATGAGGGATTCGGTAATCCTGCGGACGTCCAACGGACTCCCCGAAAATGCAAAAATGACTTTAAAGGTAATACGTTATAGCCAGCCGCGGGGGAAGTCAACGCCTAACGCGCTCTCCCCGCCGATGCGAAAAGGGACCTTTTCTTACTCTTTAGACCTGGTCGATCCTTCCCCCTTGCCCGAGCGTAAAAAAAAGCCCCGCAGTGGTGGCGGAGCTGCCGGGGTCTTCCGGATATCGTACCTGGTCTGTCAGGCTACTGCGTGCAGACAACCTCGGCCGCCTGAAGGCCTTTCGTTGTTTCCATCACGGTGTACTGAACCGCCTGCCCCTCCTTGAGGGTCCGGTACCCGTCCATCCTGATGGCCGTGTAATGAACGAAGACGTCCGTGCCTCCCTCCTGCTCGATGAACCCGTACCCCTTTGTCTCGTTGAACCACTTCACCGTCCCGGTGTGCTTCATCGACAACAGCCTCCCAAAAGCCTCTTGATGTTTCTTGAGATATCACAGGAAGAAATGCCGTGTCAATAAGCAGTATCGAATATACGAATATTCAGGCAGGATCCCGGGTTACGGTCGTACGGTTTCTTCCCCCCTGTTTCGATCGATACAGGGCTTCGTCGGCGCGCTCCAGGAGGTCCCGGGTTTCTCTCCCGTCGGACGGGTAGCATGCGATTCCAAGGGATGCGGTAATCCCCACCTCCTTGCCGCCAAACTCGAATCTCGTCTGTTCGATGATAAGGCGCAGCCGTTCCGCCATCTGTTTGGCTTTCTCCCTGTCCACTTGATGAAGGTACAGGACGAATTCCTCTCCTCCGTATCTCGCCGCCATATCCATTTTCCGGATCGTTTTCTGTATGATGTTCGCGATTTTCTTCAGCACCTCGTCTCCCGCCTGGTGTCCGTAGGTGTCGTTTACTCGCTTGAAATGGTCGATGTCCGCCATGATCACGGCGCACCCAACCCGGCTGTCGAGCCTCGACAGGTCGATCGACAGCCTTTTCCGGAAAGTCTTCTGGTTCAGGAGGCCTGTCAGGCCGTCGCTCGTGGCCCGCTCCTCCAGCGTCTCGATGTGGTGCGCGTGGGATATCCCCATGCGCATGATCGTGATGACCTCCTTGACCATTTCCACGTCCCTTTTGTGATAATTACGATTCTCCTCCCGGGAGGCGCACACGAGAATCCCATGGAATCCCCCTCCATCCACAGGAACAAGCAGGTAGCTATCCTCATCCTCCCGTTCCCATTTTTCGGGGAGAACGGGATGCCTGGCGGGTGACGTCCGGACGCCGGAGAAGATTCTGTGCACGTTGTTCAGCAGCACCCATTCCGCGTATGTCCCGGCAAGCTTCACCCAGGCATCTTTCTTATGTCGTCCGGGAATCGTTTCCTTTTCCCCTTCCTCCGTCGCCTCCCACGCCACCCGTCCTCGCTTCTTTTTCGACTCCGCCTCCACCAGCAAAACCCTGTCGGCCTTGAGTTGAAACCGGATCTGCTCCGTGGCCGTCTTGTAGACTTCCCGGCGGGGAGATGCGCTCTCTACCTCTCCCCCTTCCCCTCCACTCTTTTCCGCCGCTTCCGCGATCGTCCGGGCGAGCCGGCCGACACCGACCTGGCTTTCGAGGAACCTCTCGTTCCGGTATCTTCGCCGTGTCTCGGCAACCTCCCTCGCGATGAAAAACGCGCCCATCTCCAATACCTGCACGACCGGTTCCGTCCAACGCCCCTCCCCGAACCGGAAGGCGAGAACCGCTCCCTCCTCCGTTCCGTCACAGAGGACAGGGACGGCTGCGATTCCCGACGGCTGCTCCCGACTCCCCTCTCGCGGAAGTCCCCATCGGGAGGATTCCTCCCCTTCGACGAAAAACTCCCGACGGAAAACGATCGCTTCCCGCAGGGGCACGTAGGCATCCGGTAACTCCCGACCGCGCCAGTGGGTCTCCTCCTCCGGAGGTGTAACGTAACGTGCCACGAGCGGGCTCCCGTGACCTTGAGAGGGAGACACATACATGATCCGGTCACCCCCGGAAATCGGAAGAATCCCTTCCAGTACTCTTTGGATTCCTTCCTCCAGTTCCTCCTCGCGTCTTGCGAGAAAGTTTTCCCCCTCCGGAAATCCGTCGAACCCTCCCTTGCCGGGTTGCTCGGGATGCTCTTGCGGGAAAACGAGTGATCCGGCCTGGCCGGTCGGTCTCCGGGGAAGGGTCTCCCCTGATGCTTCCGTTAGCTTCCACCGGACAACCCGCCCCGCCACTACCCCCAGGGCCGCCATTCCAACGATGGAGGCGGACATTCCTGTCCCGCCGAACCCGACAGATGTAGAAAAGAGAAGCCAGACGAGCGAGATAAATGCGTACACCACGGCAGGCATTACGGGAAGGAGAAAAGAGATCCCCGAAAAAACAACCGCGGGAACTACTTGGGAGAATGCCACAACGGAAGACAGGCTATGGAGCTCCAGAAGGGCAGCTGCACCCCATGCGGTCAGAGAGAGCACGTCGGGAAGACGATGCTCTTTCCGGGAGGTCGCCAGATCGCGAAAAAGGAGAAGCCCGGCTGCGACGAAAGCGGATGCCGCCCAGCCCGTTGTCCAATCCCGCAGGGACCCGAAACGGAAGACGAGCAACGACGAGAGGTGAAGAAATGCGAGAACGGGAAGTATATGTTTACGGACGGCCCGTTCCGCCGCTTTGGGCGGGATGGGTAGCTGCATCCTTTTTCCGGTCGACTGGGATGACGATTTCCTTTTGTCCCATGAGTCCGAGCTCCCCTCGGGCGATCTCCTCAATGTAGGAAGGATTGGAACGGAGTTGTTCCACCTCCTGCCGGAGCTGCTCGTTTTCTTCGCGCAGTTTGGTGTTCTCGGAGATAAGCTGTTTCTCCTTTGCATTCAGGTTGAGTGTGCTTATGATCCCCACTTGCCCGAATGTGGATAAGAGGAGGGCGACCAAAACCATTCCGCCGAGGACCAGGACCGGCCAGCGCCTCTTCAGCCACGATTTCTCTTCGTTTTCCATTCCCACGTCACCCGAAAAGGGATTTCCCGGAAAGTTCGTAACTAGAAATCGACTCCGATCGTTCCCGAGGAGCTTCCGTCACTCCCCCCGCCTCCGCCGCCCCCCCCGATGCCTGCCGCAACACCCACTACGGCCACTCCCACCAGCGTCCAGAACCACCATTGATGGTACCACGGGGATAACGCAACGTCTGTCCCGGGTTGTGCCGGCCAACCCGCTTTTTGCAGCATTT
>DAOUUI010000132.1 GCA_030668225.1 Deltaproteobacteria bacterium | reverse complement strand
GTGGGCGGGGACACTCCTCTCCCGCATTCCGGAGATGAATCAGGAATGTCCCCGGTGAGGTGAGAGAGAGCGGAAAGGGGAAAGGAAGATGCGCGTAGACGTCGTCATGCCCCAGCTCGGGGAGAGCGTGATCGAGGGGGTCGTGGTCAAGTGGCTGGTGAAGGTCGGGGACACCGTGGCCAAGGACCAGTCGCTCCTCGAGATCTCCACCGACAAGGTGGATGCCGAGATCCCTTCTCCGGCGGCGGGCAGGATCGTGGAGATCCTGGCGAAGGAAGGGGACACGGTCCCCATCCAGGAGATCCTCTGCAGGATTGAAACGGAGAAGGTGGCCGACGCCCCGCCTCCGCCCCCCGAGAAATGGGACGAGGAAGAGGAAGGATTCCCGGGGGCGATGGCCCGAAAGACGGGTCCCCCCATTCCGACTGCGCCCCGCGCGGAGCCGCCGAAGGAGATTGCGAAGCCCGTGCCGCCTCCGCCGGCAAAGGAAGGCGTGAAGGTGCGCATCTCTCCGGTGGTGGCGAAGATGGCCGCGGAGTACGGGCTCGATATCTCCCGGATCCCGGGGACGGGAATCGAAGGACGCGTGACCAAAAAGGACGTCGAGGAGTACATCGCCCGCGGCGGGAAGGAAGCCGTTGCGGCCCCGGCGCCGAAGCCGAAACTCGCCCCGCCCCCTACGCCACCCCGGGCGAAGCCCGCCCCTCCTCCGGGGGCGAAGGTCACTCCGGAGGGAGACCAGGTGATCCCCTTCACCCCGATCCGGAAAATGATCGCCGAGCACATGGTGAAGAGCAAGCGCACCTCCCCGCACGTCCACACCTTTGCCGAGGTGGACATGCACGGGGTGGTGATGTTCCGGAACGAGAAAAAGAAGGAGGGGATCTCCCTCACGTTCCTTCCCTTCGTCATCTGGGCGGCGATCGAGGCGATCCGGGAGTTCCCCGTCCTGAACGCCCAGGTGGTCGGAGAGAGTACGGTCATCAAGAAGGCGATCCATATCGGCGTCGCCGTCGATACGGAGAGAGGATTGATCGTCCCCGTGATCCGCAACGCCGACGATAAGTCGCTCCATGGCCTGGCCAAGGAAATAGATGACATCGCCGCCAGGGCCGCGGCGAAGAAGATCCTCCCGGACGAGCTCGTCGGCGGGACCTTCAGCGTCACGAACCCCGGGCGGATGGGGAACCTCTTCGGGACGCCGATCATCAACCAGCCCCAGGTCGGCATCTTGCGCATGGGGCAGGTCGTCAAGCGGCCGGTGGTGATCGAGGCGGGGGGCGAGGACGCGATCGTGATCCGCCCGATGATGCACCTGTGCCTCGGGTACGACCACCGGGTCGTCGACGGCGTGGCCGGCAACTCCTTTCTCTTCCGCGTGCGGGAAATCCTCGAGGCGGGGGAGTTCCACCTCTAGTGCACTAGGGGGCTTTGGAAGCCGTGGAGAGCGTCTGGCTCGGTTGCGTGGAGTACAAGAAGGCGCTCGCCCTGCAGCTTGACCTGGTCGATCGGCTTGCGGGCAGGCAGTGTCAGGACACCCTCCTTTTGCTCACCCACCCCCACGTCTATACCTTCGGACGGTCCGGAGACCAGGCCAACCTTCTCGTGTCCGAAGAGGCCTTAACCCAGGAAGGGATCCCCGTGGAGCGGGTCAGCCGAGGGGGTGACGTGACGTATCACGGGCCCGGGCAACTCGTCGGGTACCCCATCGTCCGTCTGGCGCGGCCGGACCTGCACCGGTTCGTACGGTGCCTCGAGTCCGCGCTGATCGACGCTCTCGGGACTTTTGGCGTCTCCTCCCACCGGATCGAGGGACAGACCGGCGTCTGGGTGGAAGGAAAGAAGATCGCCTCCATCGGTGTGGGTGTCAGGCGGTGGGTCACCTACCATGGATTCGCACTGAACGTGACCACGGACCTGACGTACTTCCAACGGATCCACCTCTGCGGGCTGAAGGGCCGCGAGGCGACCTCGATGATCGAGATCACGGGCAGGGATGTCCCGATGGAAGAGGTCTGCGACAGGGTGGCCGAGTCGAGCGCGTGTCACATCCGGGGTTTCTCGTGAAAAGTGCAAGACCTTCCGGGCGGCCCCCGTGGCTAACAGTTCGTGCCCCGTTCGGGAGAGACGTATCCCGCGTGAAGGAGACCCTAGGGAGGCACGGCCTGCTGACCGTGTGCCGTGAAGCGAGGTGTCCGAACGTCGGGGAGTGCTGGGGAGAGGGGACGGCGACCGTCCTCATCCTGGGGGGCGTCTGTTCCCGGGGATGTGCATTCTGCAATGTCACCTCCGGGCAGCCGGCTCCGCCGGACCTTTCCGAGCCGGCGCGGGTCGCGGCGGCGGCAGCGGAACTTCGCTGGCGGCACGTGGTCGTGACGTCCGTCACGAGGGACGATCTTGCCGACGGCGGGGCGGCGCAGTTCGCGCTGGTCGTGGAGGCGTTGCGGGCACTGCCTTCTCCACCCGCCGTGGAGCTCCTCGTGCCGGATTTCGCGGGTGATCGGAATGCCCTCGAGACGGTGACACGATCCTGCCCGGACGTTCTCGCACACAACGTGGAGACCGTGCCGCGGCTCTACCCCGAGGTGCGCTCCCGGGCGTCCTACGAAAGGTCTCTTACGCTTCTATCCCTGGCATTCGGGATGGCCCCCGGACTTCTGCTCAAGTCCGGCCTGATGGTCGGGTTCGGGGAGACAAGGGAAGAGGTGGTCGCAGTGTTGGAAGACCTCTTTGCCGCGGGTTGCCGGTCGGTCACCATCGGCCAGTACCTTTCTCCCTCCCGGACCCATCCCCGGGTGAGGGAGTATCTCCCTATCGAGGCGTTCGGGGAACTGGAAGGCGCTGCCCGCGGGATCGGGTTCCCCCGGGTGGCTTCCGGTCCGCTCGTCCGCAGCTCCTACCGGGCGGGGGGGTAGTATGCACCTCTGGACCCGGTGCGATAGAATACCCCCATGGCGAGCAGTCCCCGGGAAAAGGAGATCATCCATCTCGACATGGATGCGTTCTACGCGTCGGTGGAAGTTCTGGACAACCCGAGCCTCAAGGGGAAGCCCGTGATCGTCGGCGGCGGGATGAAACGGGGGGTGGTTTCCGCCGCCTCCTACGAGGCGCGCAAGTTCGGTGTCCACTCCTCCATCCCGATGGCAAAAGCGAGGCGGCTCTGCTCCCACGGCGTCTTCCTCCCCGTGCGCATGGAGCGGTACAAGGAGGTCTCGGACCGGGTCTTCGGGATCTTCCGCCGCTACACCCCGCTGGTCGAGCCGGTCTCCCTCGACGAGGCGTTCCTCGACGTCACCGCGTCCGTGCGGCTGTTCGGCCCCCCGGAGGAGATCGCCCGGAAGATCCGGGCCGAGGTCCGGGCGGAAACGGGACTCACGGTCTCGGCGGGGTTCGCCTCCTCGAAGTTCGTCGCGAAGATCGCCTCCGACATGAACAAGCCCGACGGGCTGACCGTCGTCCCCCGCGGGAAGGAGCAGGAGTTTCTGGGGCCGCTGCAGGTGGGGAGGCTCTGGGGGGTGGGGGAGGCGACCCGGAGCGCTCTCGCGGAAATGGGGGTCCAGACGATCGGGGACCTCGCGGGGGTCCCCGAGGAAGCGGTCGTCCGGAAGCTCGGGAAGCACGGGGCCCACCTGCACCGCCTCGCGCACGGGATCGACGACCGGGAGGTGGAGCCGGAGCGGGAGATCAAGTCGATGGGGCGCGAGGAGACCTTCGATGAGGACCTCCTGGAGATTCTCGCCCTGAGAAGGGAACTCCTCGACATCGCCACCCGGACCGCCGCGAGGCTTAGGAGCCACAGGTTGAAGGGGAGGACCGTCACCCTCAAGGTGAAGTATTCCGATTTCCGGCTGGTCACCCGCGAGGTCACTTTTCCCCATGGGATCGACGACGGGGGGGAAATCTTCCGCCAGGCACTGACCCTCCTGGAGAAGACGGAGGCGGGGAAGAAGCCGGTCCGGCTGCTCGGGATCTATCTCTCCAACTTTGGGGGGGAGCCGGGGCGCGACGAGGGATCCGGGCAGATCTCCCTCTTCGGCCACCGGCCGCAACCGGGCTTTCCCGCTCCCCGGGCCCCGGGGGTACGGGACTCGGCGCGGACGGCGAAACTCAACGAAGCGGTGGATCGGATCCGGGGGAAATACGGGGAAAAGGGGGCCCGGCCAGGGACGCTGGCCGAGGAGGATTGACCGGGGAGCCGGTCCGGTTCTTCCTTGCTCTGAAGGATGCCCTGTTCCGCTGACGTGCGGCCTCTTTCCTCGCAGGCAGCAAGGATATCAGGGGGGGCATTTGCAGCAACTGGTGGCGATTCGCCATCAGTTCCCGCTGATACTCCCCCCCTCATCCTCCTATCTTGCTTTTCCGTCGCGCCGTGGATAATATGGGTTTTCCTCGCGTGCCGAAGTGGTGGAACTTGGTAGACACGCCATCTTGAGGGGGTGGTGGGGAGACCCGTGGGGGTTCGAGTCCCCCCTTCGGCACCATGCAAACAAGCCAGAGGAGCCAGGAGTTTTTTCCCGGCTCCTTTTTGTTTTTTACACCGTGCACAGCACGATACGGGACTCGAACCGGCGAGGGCGCCGACGAGCTGGC
>DAOUUI010000123.1 GCA_030668225.1 Deltaproteobacteria bacterium | reverse complement strand
CGACTTCAAGACGCAGGCCGAGGAGGCCGAGCCGCCGCCGGTTCCGTCCCTGAAAATGCCGAAGCAGGAACCGGATTTTCACAAGTACTTCGTGAACGTGATCGTGAACAACGGCGACCGGAAAGGCAGTCCCTGCGTGATCGAGAGCAACCCCACCTATTACAATCTGTTCGGCAGGATGGAACACAAGTTCCAGTCCGGAGCCGCCTTTACCGACTTCACCATGATCAAGGCGGGTGCCTTGCACAAGGCGAATGGAGGTTATCTGGTCATCCATGCCCTGGATCTTGTCCGGAACCTCATTTCCTACGATGCCCTGAAGAGGGCCATCCGGAACTGCGAGGTGAAGATCGAGGACGTGTGGGAGCAGCACCGTTCGGTGCCGACGGCAATGATGAAGCCGGGACCTATCCCTCTCGACGTCAAGGTGATCCTGATCGGCAACCCCGAAATCTACTACCTCATGTACAACCAGGACGAGGAATACAGGGAGTTGTTCAAGGTGAAGGCGGACTTCGACAACCGCATCGAAAGATCGGAAGGGAACATCCGGAAATACGCCGCCTTCGTGGCGACGAAAGCGAAAGGGGAGAAACTGTTACCCTTCGATCCCTCCGGGGTGGGGAAGGTTGTGGAATTCGGCTCCCGCCTGGCGGGGGACCAGGAAAAGCTGTCCTCCAAGTTCAGCGACATCTCGAACCTGATTCGGGAATCCCACTACTGGGCCGCGAAGGAAGAGGCTGTTGTGGTCTCCGGCGTTCACGTCGAAAAGGCGATCGAGAAGAAGATCTACCGTCACCGCCGGGTCGAGGATCGGATGCGGGAGGTGATGGTGGAGGGGACGCTGATCGTGGAAACCTCGGGGGCGAGGAAGGGACAGATCAACGGCCTTGCCGTTCTGGACACGGGGGATCACTCCTTCGGGAAGCCGTCGCGGATCACGGCGACCGTGTACGCAGGGAAAGGAGGGATCACAAACATCGAAAGGGAGACGAAGCTTTCCGGGAAGATCCACGAAAAAGCGATGCTCATCCTCACGAACTACCTGGGAAGCAAATATGCTGTGCGGAAGCCGATCAGTCTCACTGCGTCGATCACCTTCGAACAGCTGTACGGGATGATAGAAGGGGACAGCGCAACCTGCGCGGAGCTTTACGCGCTCCTGAGCGCGATATCAGGGGTCCCGGCCAGGCAGGGCTTCTCCGTAACGGGTTCCATGGACCAGAGCGGAAACGTGCAACCGATCGGCGGCGTGAACGAGAAGATCGAAGGATTCTTCGATCTCTGCAGCCACCGGGGGCTCGACGGTTCGCAAGGCGTCATCATCCCGGAACGCAACGTCAGGAATCTGATGCTGAGGAAAGACGTCGTCGAGGCGATCGGGAAAAAGGCATTCCGGATAGTTGCCATCGATCATGTGGAGGAGGGGATCGAAATCCTGATGGGCATGCCTCCCGGGGAACCCGGCCCGGACGGAGCATACCCGGAAGGAACGGTAAACCGCCTCGTGGAGGACCGCCTCGACGCGCTGCGGGAGGCGTCGAAGGTTGAAAAGGATCGCAAGGAGAGAGGGAAGAACGGGAATAACAACCAGTGAGATGGGAGGGGCGGCCCCCTCCCGGAGGAGGAGAGAGATGGCGGACCGGATCCGGAAAGTAGATTATTTCAAGGTTGAAACCTCGGACAGGCCTGGCGAGGGAGCGCGCGTTCTCAAGGTACTGCGGGACGCCAGGGTAAACCTGATGGCGTTTTCCGGTTTCCCGCGGGGGAGGAAGACGCAGATGGACTTCGTTCCCCGGAACGCTGCCGCCTTCCGGAAGGCCATGAAGCGGGCAGGATTCCAGGTGAGCGGGAAAAAACCCGTTTTCCTCATCCGGGGCGACGACAAGGTGGGGGCGGTTTCCAGGGTCATGGAAACGCTCGGCAATGCCGGCATCAATGTGACCGCCGTTGATGCGGTATCCGACGGGAAGGGACGCTATGGGGCGCTCCTCTGGGTGAAGGCGAAGGATGTCCGGAAGGCGTCCAAGGCGCTCGGAGCCTCCTGACGGTTTCCTTTTTGGGGGAGAAGCATGCGTTCCCGCCGTATCGTCATAGCCTTCTTGACGGGTCTTCTCTGTGTCGCGCCATTCCCGGGAGGGACGCAGGAAGACCCGTATCTTGAAAAACGGATGGCGATGGTGAGGGACCAGATCGAGAAGGAGGGGGTCTCGGATCCCCGTGTTCTCGCAGCGATGCGGGAGGTTCCTCGCCATCTCTTCGTTCCCCCCGAATACCGCCGCAAGGCATACGAACCGCGGCCGCTCCCGATCGGGGAAGGGCAGACGATCTCGCAGCCCTACGTCGTCGCCTTCATGACCGAGATCCTCCGTCTCAAGCCCGGAGACCGCGTTCTGGAAGTGGGGACCGGCTCCGGATACCAGGCGGCTGTCGCCGCGAAGATCGCCGGTGAGGTGTACACCGTCGAGATTTTCCCATCTCTCGCGGATCGCGCTCGAAGGGACCTTGCGTCTCTCGGGCTCCGGAACATCACCGTCCGGCAGGGGGACGGGTATTATGGATGGAAGGAGAAGGCCCCCTTCGACGCCATCATCGTCGCGTGCGCGGGGGGGCATATCCCGCCCCCTCTTGTACGCCAGTTGCGGGAGGGAGGGAGAATGATCATGCCCGTCGGAGGGCCCTTCATGACGCAGAACCTGGTGTTCCTCGAGAAGGGCGCCGACGGCGCCCTCTCCCAGCGCAACGTCCTCCCGGTGGTCTTTGTGCGACTCCTTGGCCACTGACACCGGGCATGGCCGGGTCGTCCCGGCGGTGTTTTTCCTGTCCGCCGCGGCCATGGCAAACGAGATTATCCTGATCCGCCTTCTGTCCTTTCGATTCTGGCCCCATTTCGTTCCGCTCATCATTTCCCAGGCGATGCTTGGTTTCGGCGTTTCCGGTGTCGCTCTTCACCTGCTGCGTCCACGGGTCGCGGGGAAGCCGGAGAAAGTGTTCGCCTGGGTGGTAATCCTCACCGCGTCTTCGTTCGAACTTGCCTTCCGCGCATCCCGGCATGTCCCGTTCGACCCCTACCTGCTTTTGTGGGATCCCTCCTCCTGGCCGGCATTCGCCCTGTTTTTCTTCCTCCTCGCGGTTCCGTTTTTCCTGGCGGGGACCGCGGTCGGTGTGCCGCTTTCCTTCCGCCTCGGCAGGATCGGCGCGGTGTACGCCGCAAGTTTTACGGGATCGGCTGTCGGGGCGGTCCTCGCCCTTCTGTCGTTTTCTCTCGTGCCGACCGAATCGCTTCTGCGGGTCCCCCTCGGACTGGGGCTTACTGCCTCCGCGTTCGTTCTCACGGTTCCTGGCGGACGGTTTCCAGCGGGACGGGTCCTGTGCGCAGGGCTCTCCTCGTTGCTGCTCGTGATCCCGCCGGTTTCGCTTTCGTTATCCCCCTACAAGGACTTAGCGATCGCACGGAGGCTTCCGGAGGTGGAAACACTCTCGGTGCGGTTCGGCATTACAGGGGACTACCGGGCCCTGTACTCCCCGGGGATTCACAACGCTCCCGGGCTCAGCTACCGGTTCGATGGGGAGATTCCTCCGCAGGCGGCCGTCTTCGCCGACGGGGAACTTCGGGGGATCGTTCCCCGGGGCGGCGGAAAGACCCCTCCCGCCTATCTCGGCTATCTTCCGGCCGCACTTCCCTATCGGATGACGAACCTCCCCACGGTGGTGCAGTTCGCCCTTAGGGGGACCGAAGGGATCCTGATGGCAGCGGGAAACGGGGCGTCTTCCGTCACTGTCGTGGAGCCGGCGAAGGAGTACGTGAGGATGATCGAGCAAGATCTGGCGGCGTTTTCC
Source organism: Deltaproteobacteria bacterium (assembly GCA_030668225.1). GTDB lineage: Bacteria > Desulfobacterota > Deferrimicrobia > Deferrimicrobiales > Deferrimicrobiaceae > CSP1-8. Next base: position 1,321 of record DAOUUI010000123.1, on the reverse strand, counting down.
GGGGGATTTCCCTCCACGCTCCCGCTGGAAATCCGGACGGAGGGAGGGAGAAACTTCCTTGCCAGGGAGGGACGGAAGTACGACATCATCGAGCTGTCGGACGTCTCTTCCCTTACCTTTTCCTCCCTCGGGATTCACGCGACGGGCGAGACCTACCTCCTTACCCGGGAGGGGATACGGGGCGCCATGGACCGGCTTACGGACAACGGAGTGCTTGCCGTGTCCGGATGGCTGAAATCTCCCCCTCGCGAAAGCCTGAAAATTCTGAGCACGATCCGTGCGGAGATGGGCCGGGTGGGGGAGGACCCGGCCCGGGCCCGTTTCGTGGTGGTCCGGGGGTGGGGGTCATTTGTCGCCGTGGCACGGAGGCTGCCTTTTACGGGGGAGGAGCTTGACGCCGCGAGACGGTTCTGCAGGGAGACCGGGTTTGCGATGGTGTGGCCGGAAGGGGGGGGCACAAAGGGAGGCGCAGGCCCGGAAGAGGCGGGTTTCCGGGAGGCGGTGAGGAACATCCTTTCCGGACAGCCGACCGGGAAACAGGGGGAAGGCCTGTTCGACCTCCGGCCCGTCACCGACGACTCGCCGTATTTCCACCGGTTCCTCAAACCGGGTTCCCTCCCGGAATTCCGGCGTATTCTCGGAAACCAGTGGGTCCCGTTCGTGGAATGGGGCGTGGTGTTTCTCGCGCTGTCCCTCGCCGTTTCGCTTTTGCTTGCTGCCGTCTTCCTCCTGCTTCCCCTTCTCTTTACCCCGGCAGGGGGAAGCAGTGGGGGATTCCCCGTGGCGGTCTATTTCTCCGTCCTCGGGATGGCATACATGCTGGTCGAGCTCACTTTTCTCAAGATCGGTATCCTCGTTCTCGGGGATCCCATCCGGGCCGTCACCGCCGCCATCGGGGGGTTTCTCCTGCTTTCAGGAATCGGAAGCGCGGTTTCCGGAAGATGGGAGGCGTCGAAATCGATGAGGTGGGCCTTCCCCGGAATCGCCATCCTTGCCTCGGCGGGTTTTCTCACTCTCTTCCACGGGGCCGACTTTCTCCTGGCAAAGGGAGAAGCGCAAAGGTTTCTCGCTTTCCTCGTCTCTCTCGCCCCGGCTGCGTTCCTGATGGGGATGCCGTTTCCCGTGGCCTTGTCCCGGATGGCCGCTGCGGATTCTCCTGCCATACCGTATGCGTGGGGTGTGAACGGTTTTTTCTCTGTGGCGGGAGCCTCCGTCGCCTCGGTCGGGTCCCTATGGTTCGGTTTCCATGCCACCATTGCCGCAGGTGCCATTCTCTATCTGCTGGCAGGGGCGGTGTTCCCCCATCTGGTATCAGGGACCT
>DAOUUI010000005.1 GCA_030668225.1 Deltaproteobacteria bacterium | reverse complement strand
GTTCGATACACAGATCGGGAAGGTCAAGGAGGAAAAGACCATCCTGTTCCTGGTGGAGCGGGGCGAGGGGCGGGTCTTCCTTGCGGTGAAGAACCGGTAACTCTGTGGGAGTGTCCCCCTTGCCGAGCTGTAAGAATATCCGATGATCTCTCTGGACAAACTGACAGTGAAATCGCAGGAGGCTCTGCAGGACGCCGTGCGCATCGCCTCGGAGGCGGGACACGCGCAGGTGGAGCCCGAGCATCTTTTCGTCGCCCTGCTCCGGCAGGAGGGGGGCGTGGCGACAGACATCTTCGCCCGGGTGGGGGTGCAGGGGAAACAACTCCTGTCCGAGGTTAACTCCCTGCTCGGTTCCTTCCCCAAGGTGTCGGGAGCCGTAAGCCGGGGGCTTTCCCCCGGGATGGAGCCGCTGTTCCAACGGGCGCTCTCCGAGGCGGGCTCGTTCCGGGACGAGTACCTCTCCGCAGAGCACTTCCTCATCGCCATGATCTCCGAACCGGGGGCCGTCGCGGACCTGCTCCGCAGGCACGGCGTGACGCGGGAGGGGCTCCTCACGGCGCTTTCCTCCATCCGGGGGACGCAGCGGGTTACAGATGATCATCCCGAGGCGAAGTACCAGGCGCTCGAAAAGTATTGCCGGGATCTTACCGATCTGGCGCGCCGGGAAAAGCTCGATCCGGTGATCGGGAGAGACGACGAGATCCGGAGAGTGATTCAGGTCCTCTCCCGCCGGACGAAGAACAATCCCGTCCTGATCGGAGACCCGGGAGTTGGGAAGACGGCGATCGCCGAAGGGCTCGCCCAGCGGGTCGTCTCCGGCGACATCCCCGAGGGGTTGCGGGACAAGCGGGTTCTCGCCCTGGACATGGGGGCGTTGATCGCAGGTTCGAAGTACCGCGGTGAGTTCGAGGACCGGCTGAAGGCCGTTCTTAAGGAAATCGCCGCCGCGGAAGGGCAAGTGATCCTCGTGATCGACGAGCTGCATACGCTCGTGGGGGCCGGCAAGGCGGAAGGGGCGATGGACGCCTCCAACATGCTGAAGCCTGCCCTTGCCAGGGGGGAGCTGCGCTGCGTCGGTGCGACCACCCTGGACGAGTACCGCAAGTACGTCGAAAAGGACGCGGCGCTGGAGCGGCGGTTCCAGCCCGTGCTCGTGGAGGAGCCGTCCGTCGAGGACACCATCGCGATTCTGCGCGGTCTCAAGGGGAGGTACGAGGTGCACCACGGCGTCCGGATCAAGGATTCGGCCTTGATCGCCGCCGCCACCCTGTCGAACCGGTACATCTCCGACCGGTTCCTCCCCGACAAGGCGATCGACCTGATGGACGAGGCCGCGTCGAAGCTCAAGATCGAGATCGACTCCGTCCCCACCGAGATCGACGAGGTCGAAAGGAAGATCAACCAGCTGGAGATGGAGAAACAGGCCCTTTCGAAGGAGACGGACGCCGCCTCGGGGAGGCGGCTCGCCCGGATCCAGGATGAATTGGCGGCGCTTGCGGGGAAAGTGGCGGAGGACCGGTCCCGGTGGGAGGAGGAGAAGAAGGCCATCGGAAGGAGCCGCGAAATCAAGGAGAAGATCGAGCGTGCCCTCTCGGAGATGCAGCGGGCCGAGCGGGAAGGGAACCTCGGGAGGGCCTCGGAGCTCAAGTACGGTGTCATCCCTGCACTGCAGAGGGAAACGGAGGATGCGGCGGGGAAGACCTCCGCCGCGCAAAGGGAGCGGCTCCTCAAAGAAGAGGTGGACGAGGAGGACATCGCCCACGTCGTCTCCCGGTGGACCAGGATTCCGGTGTCGCGGATGGTCGAGGGGGAGATCCAGAAGCTCGTCCGGATGGAGGAGCGCCTGGGAGAGCGGGTGGTGGGCCAGGAAGACGCCGTCCGCCTCGTTGCGAACGCCGTCCGGAGAGCCAAATCGGGCATGAAGGACCCCGGACGCCCCATTGGATCTTTCCTGTTCATGGGGCCCACCGGCGTGGGGAAGACGGAGCTTGCCAGGGCCCTGTCCCAGTTCCTCTTCGACGATGAGTCGGCGATGGTGCGCCTCGACATGTCCGAGTACATGGAGAAGCACTCCGTGGCACGGATGATCGGGGCCCCGCCCGGGTATGTCGGGTATGAGGAAGGGGGGGCGCTGACCGAAGCGGTTCGCCGGAAGCCGTACACCGTGGTCCTCTTCGACGAGGTGGAGAAGGCACACCCCGATGTCTTCCACATCCTTCTTCAGATCCTCGAGGACGGGCGCCTGACCGACGGGAAGGGGAGGACCGTTGATTTCCGAAACACTGTTGTGATTCTCACCTCGAACGTCGGCTCCCGCTGGATCCAGGAACTCTCCGGGAAGGGGGAGGATGTTGTCCGGGAGAAGGTCATGGAGGAACTTCGCCGGGAATTCCGCCCCGAGTTCCTGAACCGCCTCGATGAGATCATCCTGTTCCGGTCCCTCGGAAGGGAGGAGTTGACGAGAATCATCTCGATCATGCTCCGGGAACTGAACGACCGGCTTGCGGACAGGAAGATCACGGTGAAGGTCACCGAACCCGCCAGGGAGAGGCTCGCGGAGATCGGGTACGACCCCACGTACGGGGCGAGGCCGCTGCGCCGTGCCATCCAGAAGCACCTCCAGGACCCTCTCGCGCTCCTCATTCTCAAGGGGGAATTTCGCGAGGGGGATTCCGTCCTGGTCGATGCGGACGCAAACACCGGTTTTACTTTCCGAAAATCTTGAGGGGCGGCTGCATGCCGCGGATGTCTTGACAAAGGGGGAGGCGGATAGTAGGGTGAAATAAAAACACTGTTTGAAATGGGCATAGTGTGAACGCATCCTCGGCAGTTTCTTTCCTCGCCCCGGCCAAGCTGAACATCTCCCTCCGGGTTTTCGGGAAACGTCCCGACGGACTCCACAACATACGATCGGTCATGGTTCCGGTATCCCTCTACGACGAGGTCACCGTGGAGGAAACCTTAGCGGACATCACCGTGGAGGTTTCCGACCCCGCTGTGCCCGGAGACGCGCGGAACAGTTGCCACAGGGCAGCCGTCCTCTTTCGGGGCCGGGCGGGCGTCCCGGGAGGGATCCGTATCCGGATCCGCAAGACCATCCCCCCGGAGGCGGGCCTGGGAGGAGGCAGTTCCGACGCGGCAGCCACACTGAAGGGCCTGATCGCCCTGACCGGGAAGTCGCTCTCCCCGGAGACGCTTCTCTCCATCGCGGCCGCTGTCGGGGCGGACGTCCCGTTCTTCACGCTTGGGCGCCCGGCCCTCGTGGAGGGGTTCGGAGACGTTCTGACGCCGGTCGAATGGAACGTTCCTTTCTACGCGGTGATCGTCAAGCCCCCGTTCGGGCTACCGACGCGGGAAGGGTTCGAAAGGCTGGGGCGGGACGCGGGCGACCCTCCCGGGAGAGAGGAGCCCCCTTCTTTTCGGGAGTGGGGTGATCTGGTCTCTGCCGTGGAAAACGATTTCGAGAGCGTCTGGGAGAAAGAACGGCCGGACATTCCGGGCATGAAGAGGGAGCTGCGGGAAGCGGGGGCGGAGGCTGCGGGTCTCTCCGGGAGCGGCTCCGCGGTGTTCGGCCTGTTTCGGAGCGAGAAGGATGCGCGCAGGGCGGAAAAAACACTGGAGAACGGGAAGGGGCGGAGGGTTTTTGTCGCCTGCAACATATGATGGCGGGAGAGGAGGGGGAAGATGCAGCTCACCGAGGTGAAGGTCTATCCCGTGGCCGAGGACGAGAAGCTGAAGGGATACGCCACGATTGTCTTCGACGGATGCTTCGTCGTCCGGGACCTGAAGGTCATCAACGGCAACAGCGGGCTGTTCGTGGCGATGCCCAGCAAGAAGAAAAAGGACGGAACGTACCGCGACACGGCGCACCCGTTGAACAACGAGACACGCCAGATGATCGAGGAGGCGGTGCTGCGGGAATACGAGCGCGAGATCCAGAGGCTTGACGGTCTTGCACTGGCCCGTTAACATTCTCACGGACCGCGTCTTCCGTTCCGGAGGCATCCGGCCGGCCCGGCGGCAGGCCCTCGCGCGGGGGTTCGGTGCGGGGGAAGATGGTCCGGGTACGTTGCGCTGGGAGGTCGTCTAACGGCAGGACAGGGGCCTTTGGAGCCTCTAGTGAAGGTTCGACCCCTTCCCTCCCAGCCATTTCCGTTTTCCCCTTGCCAAGGCACTGCCAATCGGTATAATAGCTTTTTCTTTAATTCATCGGACGGTTTTCCGAGCAGGGGAATGGTGTGACCAGGCTCAAGCTGTTTACGGGCAACGCGAATATCGATCTGGCCAGGGAGATCTGCGCCTTTCTCTCCATTCCCATGGGGGCCGCGGTGGTAAAGCGGTTTGGCGACGGGGAGATCAACGTCGACATCGGGGAGAATGTCCGGGGGGTGGACGTCTTTATCGTACAGCCGACCTGCCCCCCGGTGAACGACCACCTGGTCGAACTTCTCATCCTCATGGACGCCCTGAAGCGCTCTTCCGCCAAGAGGGTCACGGCGGTCATCCCCTACTACGGATACGCGCGGCAGGACCGGAAGGTGCTTCCCCGCGCACCGATTACCGCCAAGCTCGTGGCGGACATGCTGACGGCGGCCGGCGTTTCCCGGGTTCTCACGGTGGACCTGCACGCGGGTCAGATCCAGGGATTCTTCAATATTCCCGTCGACCACCTGTATGCCGCTCCCGTGATGCTCGATTACATCAAGGAGAACTGGGACAACGACATCGTGTTCGTATCCCCCGACGCGGGGGGAGTGGAGCGGGCGCGAGCCTTCGCCAAGCGGCTGAACGCCACGCTGGCGATCATTGACAAGCGGCGGGCGGGGCCCAACGAGTCCAAGGTGATGAACATCATCGGCGAAGTCGACGGGAAAACGGCTGTAATACTGGACGACATGGTGGACACGGCGGGGACGATGGTCCAGGCGGCCAACGCGCTGCGCGAGAGCGGGGCGAAGCGGGTGTTTGCCTGCGCCACCCACCCTGTCCTGTCGGGCCCGGCGATCGATCGCCTGGAGAAGTCCGGGATCGAGCAGCTCGTGGTCACCAACACGATCCCCCTGGGGGAAAAAGCGGCGTGCAAGAAGATCCAGGTCCTCTCGGTGGCTGGTCTTCTCGGGGAAGCCATCAAGCGGATCCACTTTAACGATTCTGTGAGTTCGCTCTTTGTGTAGCGGGGGATAACGAAATGGCCATGATGGAGTTGACGGCGGTTCGCCGCCATGGGTCCGGAAAAGAAGCTGCCCGGAAAGTGCTTTTCCTGGGAAAGGTTCCCGGGGTCATGTACGGGAAGGGTCTGGAAAGCCGTTCGATCGAGTTCAATCGCCGGGATCTGGAAAAGTTCCTGAGCGTCGCCCGCCGGGGGGCTGTCATCGTCCGTTTGAACGTGCAGGACGAGACAGAGGCGAAGGAGTCGTATGCGGTCATCAAGGAGATCCAGACGAACCCCCGGACGGACCGGGTCATACACGTCGATTTCTACGAGGTCGCCTTCGGGAAGAAGTTCCGCATCGAAGTGCCCATCCGCGTCAAGGGAAAGGCGGTCGGGATCGAGCAGGGAGGCGTCGTCGAGCAGGTGACCCGCAGCCTCGAGGTCGAATGCCTGCCGAAAAACGTGCCGGAGTTCCTGGAGGTGGACGTCACGCCCCTCGAGATCGGACATTCCCTTCACCTGGAGGACGTGACGTTCCCCGAGGGAGTCCATCCCCTGGAGAAGGACACGAGGACCACCATCGTTGCCGTCCATGCCCCGAGGGTCGAGGAGGTCGTAAGCGTGGCGACCGAGGAGGCGGCGGCGGTGGCAACGGAAGCGGCGGAAGGCGCCAGTGTGGCGGAACCTGAGGAAGAGGAGAAGTAGCCCCGTCCCTTCGCGTCTTGTGTTCGGGCTCGGGAACCCCGGCCGGTGGTACGCGGGGACGTTTCATAACGCAGGCTTCCTGGCGGTGGATCTCCTGGCGATCTCCGCCGGCATCCGCCTTCGGTCTTCCGGGGAGGCAGAGGTCGGAGTAGGGCTGGTGGAGGGGGCGACGGTTCTCCTCGGCAAGCCGAGGACCTACATGAATCTCAGTGGACGGGCCGTGGCGCCCGTCTACGGGAGCTTCGCGGGGTCTCCCGAAGACCTCGTTGTCCTTCACGATGATCTGGATCTTGCCCTGGGTGTCGTGAGGCTGAAGCGGGGAGGCGGTACGGGGGGGCACAACGGCCTCCGTTCGCTCAAGGAGGAACTCGGTACCGGGGAGTTCCTGCGGGTTCGCGTCGGAATCGGTCGGCCCCCGGAGGGTGTCGATCCGTCTGATTTCGTTCTAAGCCCGGTCCCGGAGGAGTTGCAGGACCGGTTCAGAGGCGGAGTTTCCTCCGCTGCGGAGGCTGTCACGGACATCCTCCGGGAAGGGTTTGACAAGGCGTCGACGAGCTGGAACGCTCGTCGCGCGGCACCACCTCCCTGAAAAAGGGACGGCAGGAGACATACTCCTTGCCCCCGGCTTAAGACCGGGGGCTCGATGAGCCGAAAGGAGGCTTGGGTACGATGACAAAGTACGAGACCGCCATCCTGTTCGATCCGGAACTCCCCGAGGACCGGCGCAAGGAATTTCTCACCAAGATCGAGGGGATAATCGCTTCGTTCGAGGGGGAGATTCTCAAGCAGGACGATTGGGGAATCCGGAAACTTGCCTACCCGATCCGGAAGACGCACAATGCGTATTACACCTTTCTGATCTACTCCGGGGAGCGTGGAGTGGTGGAGGAGGTAGAGCGCAACATCAAGATTTTCGACGGCGTGATGCGCCACTTGACGTCCCGCGTGGATTTCGAGGTCAAACCGGCCGCTGCGGAGCCGGCTGCGGAGGAGGCCCCTTCCGGGGAGGAGACCGGTGGAGAGAGCAACGGGGAGATTCCCGGGACCTCCGCGCCTGCGGACGAACCGCCCTCCACATAGGGGGAAGGAGGACAGATGGTTGCCTTCAACCGGGTGATTCTCGCAGGGAACCTGGTCCGCGATCCGGAGATCCGGTACCTTCCTTCCGGCCTGTCGGTGACCAGTTTTTCCATTGCGGTCAACTCACGGTACAAGCAGAATAATGAGCCCAAGGAAGAGGTGTCCTATTTCGACGTTGTTGCCTTCGGGAAACTGGGAGAAACCTGCGCGGAGTATCTTTCCAAGGGCCGCCCCGTGCTCGTGGAGGGACGCCTTCGCCAGCGCCGCTGGGAGTCGGAAGGGACAAAAAGGAGCAAGATCGAAGTGGTAGCGGGGGGGGTCCAGTTCCTCGGGGGAGGGCAAAGAGGCGGGGCACCGGTCGAAGGCGACCCGGGCGCCCAGCCGACGGACGCCCAGGAAGACGACATTCCGTTTTAACGAGAACCAACTTCAGGAGGCGACAGGAAAACGATGAGCACCCCAATGAGACCGAGGTCCGGCCCGGGAAGGCCCGCGGGAGGGCCCGGAGGCGGCCCGAGAAGACGGTACGTCCGGAAAAAGTTCTGCCGGTTCTGCGCGGAGAAGGACCTCCGGATCGACTACAAGAACGTGTACCTGCTCAAGCACTTCATCTCCGAGCGGGGCAAGATCGTTCCCCGCAGGATTTCGGGGGCGTGTGCGACCCACCAACGCAAGCTGACGGGGGAGATCAAGAAGGCACGTATCGTGGCGCTGGTGCCGTTCACGGCGACGCAGGTAAAGTAGGGGGAAACCGATGAAAGTGATCCTGCAGGAGGATTTCGAAAGCCTGGGAAAAGCCGGTGACGTCATCAAGGTCGCCGACGGGTACGGCCGCAATTACCTCATCCCGAAGCGTCTGGCGGTCCAGGCCAACATGCGCAACCTCCGGGCGCTCGAGCACGATCGCCGTGTCATCGATGCCCGCGCGAAGAAAACCCGGAAGGGAGCGGAGGAACTGGGCGAGAAGCTCGCATCCCTGTCCCTGACCATCCCGGCGAAAGCGGGGGAGGAGGGGAAACTTTTCGGGGCGGTCACGTCGCGCGATATCGCCGAAGCGCTCGAGAGGGCCGGGGTACCCGTCGACCGGAAGTCGGTGCTGCTTTCCGAGCCGATCAAACAGATCGGGGAGTACAAGGTGAAAGTCAAGGCGGGGACGGACATCGTTCCCGAGGTCCCGGTAAGCGTAGTGTCGGAATAGCGACCATCCTTTTAGGAAGGGGGTCGACATGAGTGGTCCGCGGTTGACGGCGCGCGGAGGTGCGGAACCCTCTCTCCTGAAGGTTCCTCCCCACAGCCTCGAGGCAGAGCAGGCAGTGCTCGCCTCGGTTCTGCTCAACAACGACCTGATGAACGAGGTCGTGGAGGTCCTCCGCCCGGACGACTTCTATCAGGGCGCCCACAGGACGCTCTTCTCCACGATGGTGGAGCTTTACGAGCGCGGCCGCGCGATCGACCAGTTGACGCTTTCCGAGTCCCTGAACGCCCGGAACGTGGCGAACGAGGTGGGGGGGCTTTCCTACCTCTCGGAGCTCATCAACAACATTCCCACCACATCGAACGTCGCGGATTACGCAAGGCTGGTCAAGGAGAAGGCGATCCTCCGAAGGATGATCGCAGTCGCCCAGCAGGTCACGAATTCCGCGTTCCAGGGCGTGGGCGAAGTCGATGACTTTCTCGACGAGACCGAGCAGGCGATCTTCGCGATTGCCGAGGATAAAATCAAGCCCTCCTTCTACTCGATGGCGGAAATGGGCAAGGAGGCGATGCAGGAGATCGAGAAGCTCTACGAGAAGAAGGAGCTGATCACCGGGGTTCCCTCCGGCTTCCGCGACCTCGACCAGCTGACCGCGGGATTCCAGAAGTCCGACATGGTCGTCATCGCGGCCCGTCCCGGCATGGGGAAGACGGCCTTCAGCCTGAACGTCGCCCTCCATGCCTCTCTCCGCAACGGACTCCCGGTCGCGATCTTCTCGCTGGAGATGAGCCGCCAGCAGCTCGCCCTGCGGATGATCTGTTCGGAGGCGCGGGTCAATTTCCAGCGGCTTCGGACCGGGTACCTGACCCAGGACGAGATCAACAAGATCGTTGCCTCCGTGGGAAAACTGTCCGAGGCGCCGATCTACACCGACGATTCCGGAACCCTCTCCGCCATCGAGTTGCGGGCAAAGGCACGCCGCCTCAAGAAGGACAAGAATATCGGGATGATCATCGTCGATTACCTCCAGCTCATGCGCGGGTCGTCTTCGCGGGGCGGCCAGGACAACCGCGTCCAGGAGATATCGGAAATCTCCCGGTCGCTCAAGGCCCTGGCCAAGGAACTCAACCTCCCGGTCCTCGCCATCTCCCAGCTCAATCGGGGAGTGGAGAGCAGGATCGACAAGCGGCCCCAGATGTCCGACCTGAGGGAATCAGGGGCGATAGAACAGGATTCAGATTTAATTCTGTTTATATATAGGGAGGAGATGTACAGCAAGGCCGAGACCCCGGAGGAGAAGAAGGGGGTCGCCGAGATCATCATCGGCAAGCAGCGCAACGGCCCGATGGGCGTCATCCCGCTCACCTTTCTGGCCCAGTACACCCGCTTCGAGGACATGGCGCGGGACTACGACTAGCTTGATCTATCCCCACGGCATCGTGCCGGCGGATTGATCATTCCCTTTCCGTGGGCTACGACGGGCGCCTGCCGGATCTTCCCGCCGGGCGGGGTGTCCTGTCGGAGGCGACCAGGGTCCAACGCCCCTCCGCGGAGGGAAATCCTTCTGCGACATGCCTCTCCAACAGCGATTTCGCGGTCTTCACCGCCTCCGGGAGAGGGTCTCCGGCCGCGATCCGGGCGGCAATTCCCGACGCGAGGGCGCACCCGGTGCCGTGCGGGTTGCGTCGCAGGAAGGTCCGCCCCGGCGGCAGCAGCGTGACCGATCCGCCGTCGAAGAGAATATCGACTCCGCGTTTTCCCGGCCAGGGGAAATGCCCACCCGTAAGCAGGACCGAGGCTTCCGACACGAGGGAGAGGTCCCGGGCGGCGGCGATGGCATCCCGGAATCCCCCTACCGTCCTGTCGAGGATCTTCTCGATCTCGGGGAGGTTGGGTGTGAGAACCGTTGCGAGGCCCAGAATCTTCCGATAGGCCGGCAGGGCGCTCCCCGCGAGGAGAGGCGTGCCGGCGGAGGACCGAAGCACCGGATCCAGGACGACCGGCAACCCCTTGTGTTTCGCGAGGAAGCGGAGCAGGGCTTCCGCGGCCGCGCGTGTACCGACCATCCCGACCTTGACGGCCCGGAGACGGAAACTTTCCGCGGCGCAGGACAGCGATCGCTCCAGGGCGATGCGCGGCAGGGGAACGATCCGGTCGAACGTCGTTGTGGTCTGGATCGCAAGGCAGGATGGTACGACGACGGCGTACCCGCCCGCCGCGCCCGCCGCCTTGGCGTCCATTACAACCCCGGCCCCCCCGGAGGGATCGAACCCCCCGAAGGCCAGGATTACCGCCGGTTTTTTTCCTCTTCCCATATCCGCAGGAACTCCCTGGCGCGCTCCCGGATCTCCGGGCCGCCGAACAGGTCCGAGATCACCGCGAACCCGGATGCCCCCGCCCGGATTACCTCCCGGACGTTCTCCCGGGTAATTCCGGAAATGGCGATGGCGGGGAGGGAGACGGAACTCGCCACCTCCGCGACGAGCTTCGGGCCCCCGGGTTCCAGGGCGTCGTCCTTGGTCGTCGTCCGGAAGATCGCTCCCACCCCGATGTAGTCCGCCCCGTCCTGCTCCGCCTGCCGTGCCTCGACGACGTTGTGCGTCGACGTTCCCAGAAGGAACCCCGGGGGGGTAAGTCTCCGCGCTTCCGGAATGGGGAGGTCGTCCTGCCCGAGGTGGCAACCGCCGGCCCCCGCCATCAGGGCTACGTCGAGGCGGTCGTTGACGACGAAGAGGGCTCCTGCTTTCCCGCAGATTCCGGCCAGCCTTCGTGCCCGGGAGAATGCCTTCCGGGGAGAGGCGTGCTTGTCGCGGTACTGGATGATCCGGCACCCTCCGGCAAGCGCCTCCGAAACCGCGATTTCCAGCGCCTCCTCGGGATCCTTCGCGTCGAGGGTGACAACGGAGGGATCAAGGACCCCGTAGAGCCCTTCGATCCGAAGGGAAGAGGAGCCGGTCCGTTTCACGCTCATCGGGACCTCCTTTTCCTGGAGAGAAGGGATAGAGACCGCAATTTTTTCCGCAGGGTGTTCCGGTTGATCCCCAGAATCGCCGCGGCCTTCACCTGGTTTCCGCCCGTTGCCTCCAGGACGACCTTGATGAGAGGTTTTTCCATCTGGCGGAGGAAGTAACCGTGCAGATCGTCCTCGCTCTCGATCGCACCCCCCAGGCGCCCCACGAACTCGCGGACCCGCTCCTCGATGACATGCTCCAGCGGGGCGGTGGAGAAGTCCAGCGCACCGTCCGCCTTGGCCAGCTCCCTCGCCACCTCCTCCCGCCGAAGGAGCTTCCCCGAGGAGAGGACGGCCAGCCTTTGGACGAAATTTTCCAGCTCCCGGACGTTTCCTTTCCAGTGATGGGCCGCGACCACCTCCAGCGCCTCTTTCGAGAACGACCGGGGGGGGCGGGAGAGGATCGTGCAATACTTCTGGAGGAAGTAATCCGCGAGAAGGGGGATATCCTCCCGCCTCTCCGACAGGGGAGGGACCCGGATCGGGAAGATGTTCAGCCGGTCGAAGAGATCCTCCCGGAACTTTCCGTCCGCGACCATCCTCCGCAGATCCCGGTTGGTGGCCGCGATGACGCGTCCCCGGAACTTCCGTTCCCGATTCGACCCCAGCTTCGAGAACTCCTTTTCCTGCAGAACGCGGAGAAGCTTCGCCTGGAGGTCGGTCGGGATGTCCCCGACCTCGTCGAGAAAGAGGGTGCCCCCCGAGGCCGCCTCCAGTTTCCCTTCCCGTGCCGTTTCCGCTCCGGTGAACGCCCCCTTCTCGAATCCGAACAGTTCCGCCTCCTGCAGATCCCTCGGGATGGCGGAGGGGTTGACCGCCACGAAAGGGCCGTCGGGGGTGCCCAGTTCGTGGATACAGCGGGCGACGAGTTCCTTCCCCACGCCGCGGTCTCCCAGCAGCAGAACCGTGGCGCCGGCGTCGGCCACCTTCCCCACGCCCAGGAACACGTCCAGGATGGCCCGGCTCCGTCCCACGATCCGGAATGCCTTCCACTCTTCGGGGGCTTCCGACCGGTACGGCCGTTCGCGGGAGGTCGACTCCTTCGCGACTTCCCCGAGAAGCTTCTCGATATAGGCGATGTCGAACGGCTTCGTGATGAACTCCGCGGCGCCCGCGCGGGTGGAACGTGCGGCGGCGTCCGGGCGGCGGACGGCCGTCATGATGAAGAACCGGGTCGGGGATTTCCTCGCCTGGATCCGTTCGAGGACCTCGATCCCTTCCATGCCGGGCATGCGGATGTCGATGAAGGCCGCGGCGTAGGTGTTCCGGGTCAGCAGGGAAAGCGCTTTTTCCCCATCCTCCGCCAGGTCGGGTACGAACCCCTTTCCCGCAACCGTCTTCTTGAGGACCCAGCGTATGCTCTCGTCGTCGTCTGCGATGAGGACTTTCTTCACGGGCCTTTTTTCTTTCCGGGAGTGACTGGAAGGGATATTGTAACCGTCGTTCCCGCTCCTCGCACGGATTTTATTCCCATCTTCCCTCCGTATCGGGAGATCGACTGTCTCGCCATCACGAGACCAAGCCCGGTTCCCTTCGCCTTTGTCGTGTAGAAGGGAAGCATCGCCCTTCTTATCTCCTGCTCCGACATCCCCGTGCCGTCATCGGTGATGAAGATGTCCACGAAGGACCGTGTCCTGCCCCTCGCACGCCCCCACCGGTAATTGACGTTCATCCGGGTGTGGATCCTGACGGTTCCCTTCTCCGGTATGGCTTCCACGGCGTTCTTGAGGACGTTCACGATCGCCCGGAACACGGAGTCCGGGTGTCCGGAGACGTCGGGAAGGCTCGGGTCGGTGACGATCTCGAAGCGGATCTCCTTCTTCCCGGCGCGCACGTCCGCGCGCATGAGTTCCTCGGCCTCCCGGAGGATCGGCAGGACGGGGAACGGGCGGGGCGGCGGCGGAGTCCTCCCCATCTCGAGCATCTTCTCCACGAGTCCGTTGATTCTTTCCGCCTCCCGGAGGATCAGCCGTGTTCCTTCCTGGCGCTCCCCCTCGGAGGCCTCTCCCCGCAACATCCACTGGGCCGCGCCGCGGATTCCCCCCAGCGGGTTCCTGATCTCGTGCGCGATCCCGTAGGCGAGCGTCTGCAGTTCCTCGGCGCTCACGGCGGCTCTCTCCTCCTGCCTGACCAGGGTCAGGATCTCGGCGGGCTTGATCGACAGCACGGCCCCGTTTGCCTCTCCCGCGGGACCGGGCATGGGCGACGCCCCGATGATGACGGGGAACGAGGGGGAAGGCTGGTTGCCCGCCGCCTGCGCCCGGCGGGAATCCTTAAGCTCCACGTCGTATCCGGTGACGGCCGCATTTTCCTCCAGGGCCTTCCGCAGAATCCGTGCGGCGCCGGGGGATCCCCGAAAAACCGTCCGGTAATGTTTCCCGGTGAGCGCGCGCGCCGACCCGTGGAGGATCTCCTCGGCCGCCGGGTTGACGTAGACGAGCCTTCCCGCCCCGTCGAAAGCGAGGACCCCGATATTTACGGATTCAAGCGTCTGCTGGAAGAGATCGCTCAAAAGAATCGCTCTACGGCCAGGCGGAATTCGTCGAAGGTCTTGACTCTCACGAGGTGCCCCCGGAATGCGGAGGAGCCGGGGATCCCCCGGCTGTACCAGGCAAGGTGCTTTCGCATCTCCCGGATCCCGGGCTCCCCTTTGCGTCGGTGCATCTCCTCTCCGTGCCTGAGGATCAGCGCCCTGCGTTCTTCGGGGGAAGGGCCGATCGCCATCCCCTGCGTGCCTGCTCCCGCTGCGGCGGGAACCCCCTTAAGGATTGCGGAGAAGATCCAGGGGTTTCCCAAAGCTGCCCGGCCGATCATCACCGCGTCGCACCCGGTCTCCGAAACCATGCGCCAGGCGTCTTCCGGTTGTCTGACATCTCCGTTTCCGATCACGACGCGGTCGGGGAATTCCTTTTTCAAACGGGCGATCTGTTCCCAATCGGCTTTGCCGGAAAACATCTGCCCCCGGGTACGGGGGTGGAGGGTGACTGCGGCAGCCCCCGCGCCGAAGACCTCTGCCGCCACCGCGAGGTACGAGTCGGGTTCCTTGCCGAAGCCCGACCGGATCTTCACGGTGACGGGGATCCCCGCGGCGGAGACGGCCGCCTGCGCGATTCTTCCGGCGAGGCGAGGGTGGGAGAGCAGGGCCGCCCCCGACCCGCCTGCCGTGACCTTCCGGACAGGGCACCCCATGTTGATGTCCACGAAGTCGAACCCGAGGCGCCTGATTTCCGCGGCCGCTTCGGCCATCTCCTCCGGAATCGCCCCGAACAGTTGCGCCCCGACGGGGCGTTCCCCCTTCCCGTATTGGAGGTACCGGCCCGTCCGTTCGGGATGCATGAGCAGTCCCTTTGCGGAGATCATCTCCGTAACCGTAACGTCGGCTCCGTTTTCCCGGCAAAGCAGCCGGAACGTGCTGTCCGTGATCCCCGCGAGGGGGGCCAGGATCCGTTTCCCCGCGAACTCCATGATATTCCTACTATATCACTACCGCTTTTCGGTTTCCCCCGAGACGCTCCGGCGGGGGGCGTAAGGAACGGAGTTTTTCGTCCCCGGCATTGTGATATCATGGGTCGGTGGTTTTTTTCAGGAAAGGCGATGGGGTTCGCCTTCAACCGCCCGTATGGGCTGATGACCCCTGACCGTGGAGAAGGCATGCCCGGCGGGGCTTCGGCTTTGAGGGGGAGTTCTTAAGGAAACGATGCCCGCCGGGGTCTCCCGACGGGCGTTGTCGTATTCGGGATCTTGCAGGGCGAAAAAAGGAGTGTCCGGGCACCATGGCGGGTAACGTGATGTTGCGGGAGGATAGACCGGAGCGGCTCCTGGAGCGGCTCGTCGAGATCGGGGACCGTTTCCGGCTGCAAAGCCTCGCCCCGCAGATCCAGGCATGCCGGCAGGGGCTTCGCGATGACGGCGTAATCGACATCGCCGTGCTGGGCCGGTTCAAGGCGGGGAAAAGTTCCTTTCTGAATTGCCTCACGGGCCGGGACGTCCTGCCCGTCGGGGCGGTACCCGTGACCTCCGTTATCACGGTATTGGGCTTCGGGGAGCGGGAGCAGGCGCGCGTCAGGTTCGAAGATGGCGGGGAGCGCATCGTTCCGGTCACGGAGCTTCCGAACTTCGTCACGGAAGAGGAAAACCCGGAGAACCGGAAGGGCGTTGCCCTGGTGACCGTGGATCTGCCCTCTCTTCGCAGGTATCCCAACACCCGCTTCCTCGACACCCCGGGCCTGGGAAGCGCCTTCAGGCACAACACGCAGGTGACGATGGATTGGCTCCCCCGGGCCGCAGCCGCCCTGGTCGCCATCAGCGCGGACCAGCCGGTTTCGGAGCAGGACATCGACCTTCTTTCCGACCTGGCCCGGCACACCCCCCGGATCGTGATTCTCCTGACGAAGGTGGATCTGTTGAGCGAATCAGACCTGGCCGCCGTCACCCGGCATGTGCGTGCCACCCTCGGCAAGAAATTGGGGACGGCTTTCCCGTTGTTCCATTTTTCCTGCCGTTCCGGAGTAGACCATTGGCGCGGGGAGATCGCGGAGCGCCTTCTCGCTCCGCTTGCGTCCCGCCGGGAGGAGGAGACGAAGGCCATCCTGTCCCACAAGATGCGCACCCTGATCCGGGAGCAGCGCCAGTACCTCCGGATCGCCTGGAAGGCGTCGACCTCCCACGATTCCCTCCGGGAGAGCCTCCGAGGGCGCATCCTGAACGAACGCGTGCAGCTCGAAAACGTCCTCGAGGAGGTCTCGCTGGTCGCCGGAAAGTGCCGGGAGGACGTCCGGGTGAGAATCGAAGGGAGGATTCTTCGGCACGAGGGAACGCTTCTGCGGAAGACCCGGGAGTTGCTTGCGGGGGAGATGTCTTCCTGGCGGGGGAATCTCTGGCGGCTGACCCGCCGGTACGAGCGGTGGGCGCAGGACCACTACACGCGGGAAATGGCAGACCTTTCCGCATCCGAGGCGGAGGGGTTTCAGGAGATGCTCCAGGACGTTCGGGGCAGGATGGAGCGACTGGTGGAGGGGTTTCAGGGACGCCTGGCGGACAATGTGCGCACGGTTCTGGGCATCGAGTTCGAAAGGTCCCGCGTATCCCTGGATGTGAGCCTCCCCCCCATGCCCGACACGTCGTGCGGCCGGGTGTTCGACTCGCACTTCGACATCGTATGGTTCCTCATCCCCACCGCGTTGTTCGGACCGCTCATCCGGCGCCACTTCCTGCACCATGTCGGCTTCGAGACCGAGAAGAACCTGTTCCGCCTTTCCGCCGCCTGGAGGGAAAGCACCGGTTCGGAGATCGCCCGACTGGCCGGGCAGGCGAAGAAGACCATCCGGAGCGAACTGTCCACCCTGGAGGACCTTCTGGGACGGCAAGCCGCCGAATCCCCCGGGATTTCCGAGGTGATTTCGGAACTCACGGGCTACCTCGAGGTTCCTCCGTAGCGGCGGTCCGGTCCCCCGTCCCCCGGCCCGTTTCCTCTTGACCTGTCGGGAGTTCCATGCTATTTACTACTCGTTTTACTCTTCGCGCACGGAAGCGAACCGGGCCTTTGGGTCCGTGATAGCGAGTTGTTTCCGACGGATTTCCCGTCACATCTTATATCTCCAGTACAGGGAGGGGTCATGGTCAGTACTTTGCTGCCGGTCGTTCTGTTCGGCATCGCTCTTGTCTGGTCCCGGACGTCGCAGGGACCGGGCAGGGAAGCCGCCGTGCCGCGGATGCGTATTTCGCCGAAACTGGTGTCCGCCGCGGTCCTGCTGTTCACCGTGCTTTTCGCTTCCGCCGCCGCAGCGAGCGAAGCGGAACTCAAGATTCCCGACCTGTCCACCGTGTCGTTCCTCGGGATGACGGGGCACAGCCTCCTGGTATGGGGCATCCTGGTCTGCCTCCTGGGAATGGTCTTCGGATTCGTCCAGTACACGCAGATCCGGAACCTCCCCGTCCACCAGTCGATGCGCGAGATCTCGGAACTCATCTGGGAGACCTGCAAGACGTATCTCTTCACCCAGGGGAAGTTCATCGCCATCCTGTGGGCGTTCATCGCGGCGATCATGGTGATCTACTTCGGGTTCCTGCTCCACTACGCGACCATCCAGGTCGTCATCATCGTCGTCTTCAGCATCGTCGGCATCCTGGGCAGCTACGGCGTGGCGTGGTTCGGAATCCGGATCAACACGTACGCCAACTCCCGGACCGCTTTCGCCAGCCTGACGGGGAAGCCGTTTCCGATTATGGCGATCCCCCTGAAATCCGGCATGAGCGTCGGCATGATGCTGATCAGCGTCGAGCTGGTCTTGATGCTCTTCATCCTGCTCTACGTCCCCGGGGATTACTCGGGGCCCTGCTTCATCGGTTTCGCGATCGGCGAGTCCCTGGGGGCGGCGGCGCTCCGGATCGCCGGCGGGATCTTCACGAAGATCGCCGACATCGGGTCCGACCTCATGAAGATCGTCTTCAAGATCAAGGAGGACGACGCGCGCAACCCGGGCGTCATCGCCGACTGCACGGGGGACAACGCGGGAGACTCGGTCGGCCCGACCGCCGACGGCTTCGAAACGTACGGCGTCACCGGGGTCGCGCTCATCGCCTTCATCGTCCTGGCGGTGCCCGACATGATCGTCCAGGTCCAGCTTCTCGTATGGATCTTCGTGATGCGCATCGGGATGATCATCACGAGCGCTCTCTCGTACTATATCAACGGGGCAATCGCCAAAGCGAAGTACGGTGAGGCCTCAAAGTTCAACTTCGAGCACCCGCTGACCTCCCTGGTCTGGCTGACCTCGCTGATCTCCATCGGGATGACGTTCGTGCTGTCGTATCTCCTGGTCCCGGAGCTCTCGGGAGACGCTTCCCTGTGGTGGAAGCTCTCCGCGATCATCACCTGCGGGACCATTGCGGGAGCCGTTATCCCGGAGCTGGTCAAGATCTTCACCTCGACCAACTCGGGCCACGTGCGCGAAGTCCTCACCGCCTCGCGGGAGGGCGGCCCGTCGCTCAACATCCTTTCGGGCTTGGTGGCGGGAAACTTCAGCGCCTACTGGTTGGGGATGGCCATCATCGCCCTGATGGCGATCGGGTATGGCGTCAGCACGACGGGTCTGGGGACCATCATGGCGGCGCCGGCGATCTTCGCCTTCGGCCTGATCGCCTTCGGGTTCCTCGGGATGGGACCGGTCACCATTGCGGTGGATTCGTACGGGCCGGTGACGGACAACGCCCAGTCGGTCTACGAGCTCTCCATGATCGAGACCTTGCCCAACATTTCCGAGGATATCCGCAAGGAGTTCGGCTTCACGCCCAACTTTGACAATGCGAAGCTCTTCCTCGAGGAGAACGACGGTGCCGGGAATACCTTCAAGGCCACCGCGAAGCCGGTGCTGATCGGAACGGCCGTCGTCGGCGCCACGACGCTCATCTTCTCCATCATCCAGGTTCTCACCAAGATGTTCGGAGAGGTAGAAGTGTCGGCCGGGCTGTCGATCCTGAACCCGGTCTTCCTGCTGGGGCTCATCACCGGCGGCACGACGATCTACTGGTTCACCGGCGCGTCCATCCAGGCGGTCTCCACGGGCGCCTATCGGGCCGTGGAGTTCATCAAGGCGAATATCAACCTGGACGAGGGGGCGGAGAAGGCCTCCGTGGAGGACAGCAAACGGGTGGTCGAGATCTGCACCCAGTACGCGCAGAAGGGGATGTTCAACATCTTCCTGGGCGTCTTCTTCTCCACGCTTGCCTTTGCCTGCGTCAACCATTACTTCTTCATCGGCTACCTGATCTCCATCGCCATTTTCGGCCTGTTCCAGGCCATCTTCATGGCCAATGCCGGCGGCGCCTGGGACAACGCGAAGAAGCTCGTCGAAACCGAGCTCGACATGAAGGGGACCGAGCTGCACGACGCCACCGTCGTCGGAGACACGGTGGGGGATCCCTTCAAAGATACCTCTTCGGTCGCCATGAACCCGATCATCAAGTTCACGACCCTGTTCGGACTGCTGGCGGTGGAACTGGCGATCGAGCTTCCCGTGGCCACCAGCCGGATCGCGGCCGTGGCGTTTTTCGTCGTGGCGGTCGTATTCGTCTGGCGGTCCTTCTACTCGATGCGGATCAAGGTCGAGGATGCGGCGGACGACAAACTGTCGGCCGAGCCCGAAAAGGCCGGCGGATAGCGGTTTCTCGCCCCGGCTCGAGGAACCCGCGGGCGGGGCGGGAGGAAAACACGCAGCGACAAACGAAAGGGGCCCCCGCGGGGGCCCCTTCTCCGTTCGGTTCGTTTATCGTTTCGATTACTTGAGGGCTTCGGGGTTGATCTGCACCTTGGCCTGTTTCATGCGCTCGGTGAGGAACGCCTCGAGGGCGCCCACCCGTTTTCGCTCCACCAGCCCCTGAAGGAAGGCATCCTTTCCGGTTTCCCATTCCTTCTGGTCCGCGGGCTGTTCCGCGACGAATGCGACCGAGAGGAATCTCGTTCCGGCCGTGAACACTTTGGAGGAAACGGGGGACTTCGGGGAAAGGTCGAGCAGGTCCCTTCGGATATCCCCCGCCTCCGCAAGGATTCCGGGGAGCGATTCGGAAAGCGGGGGGAAGAAGGGGGTGGTTGTCACGGCCAGTCCGGCCCTCGTTGCATTCCGTTTCAGGTCGGACGACGTTTTCGCGTCGGTCAAGGCTTTTCCGATTTCCGCCCTCGCGGAGGCTATCCTCTTCTCCTGCTCGACGTCGGCCTCGACCCGGTTCCGCACATCCGAAAGAGGCGGAATGCGGGAGTTCTCCTTGGCGGTGACGCGGAAGAGATAATGCGTATCACCGACCGCCCTGACCGGCCCGATATCGCCCGGCTGGAGCAGCAGCGCCTCCTGGACGACTGCGGGAGGGACATCGTTTTCCTTCCCGTCGTCCGACCATCCTGTCTCCCGGGGAGTGACTCCGAACGGCGCGCACGCACCCGCGAGGTCCTGCGATTCCATCGCTTTCCCGTGCGCCTCGTAGGCCCGGATGACCGCGATGTCCTTCCCCCTCTCGAGTTTGAGGAGAGCAAGCACGCGCTCCCGGACCTGCTCCAGGGGAAGGATTTCGGAGAACTTGATCCGATTGACGCGGACGATGGTGAACTCTCGCCCGGTGTCGACGGGACCGACCACATCGTCCACCGCCGCGGAGAAAACGGCGTCGGCAAGATCGGGCCGCATCTCGCTCCGCGTGACCCAGGTCGCCCCTTCCTTGCCCCGGGACAGCTTCTTCGCGATCTCCTCGAACCGGGTTTTCCCCTTCCTCCCCTCCGCGAGCGCCTCCTCCGTTTTTTTGCGGGCCGCCTCCTTTGCGCCTGCCGCGTAGGAGACGGTTACGGGATGCACCAGCCGGGACTCCTCGGTCTGGAACCTGTCGGCATTTCCCTCGTAGAAGGACAGGATCTCCTGCTCGGAAGGCTTTATCCTGGCGGCGAACGTCTCCGGGGAAAACGGGGCCACGGAGAGTTTCACCCGGGCGGGAATCCGGTAGCTCTCCCTGGTCTGCTCGTACTTCGCCGCGAGTTCGCCCTCCGTCGGGGAAGGGATTTTCTTCACCCCGGCCGGATCGGATGCGACCACGAGCAGCTTGATCTTCCTGAACGTCAGGTTGTAGAGGTCGTGCGCTTCGCTTTCGGGGACACGGGCGGAGGCGGAAAACAGCCCCTCCACCTTCCGGATCGTGATCTCCTCCCTCCTGGCGGCCTCATATTCCGACGGGAGAACCCGGTTGTAGGTGAGGATGCTCTGGTACCGATCCTCTCGGAACTTCCCGTCGACCTGGAACGCGGGAGTCGCCGCGATCTCCTGCTGGACCTCCTCTTTGGAGGTGGCGATCCCCATCGTTTCCGCCTCGGCAAGCATGAGTTTCTGGCGGATGAGGGATTCCATGGCTTGCCTGCGAAGGTTGAGCGCCTTGGCCATCTCCGGGGTGAACGCTTTTCCATATACTTCCCGGTACGTCTTCTCCATCCCGGCGTACGCCTCGGCGAACTCCGTCATGGAAATCGTCTCTTCGCCGACCGTGGCCGCAACGTCGCGACTGCTCTCGGAGTACGAGCCCACGCCCCACCAGATGAAGGTGAGTGCGATGAACGTGAGGATGCCCTTGATGACCCAGGAACCGGCGTTCCGGCGAAGCACGTCGAGCATGGCTATGATTTCTCCCGTGGGGATGAATAAGTCAAACGAAAGAAGACATGATACTCCTCTTCTTTCGGGAATTGCAACCGGCTCCCCCGCAGGCGCCCAAATGTTTGCATTGCCTTGGTGCCCTTGTTAATATACGGCGTTACCCGTATGTCCCAAGAAGGGAACGGGATTTCCGGAGGGGGGCCGATGTTCATCAACAGATTTCTCGGTCTGTTCTCGAATGACCTCGCGATCGACCTCGGCACGGCGACGACACTGGTATACGTCAAGGGGGAGGGAATCATCTGTTCGGAGCCCTCGGCCGTGGCCGTGCACCGGGACCGCAGGGGCGCCAAGAAGGTGCTCGCCGTCGGGATCGAAGCGAAGCGGATGATCGGGCGGACGCCGGGGAACATCGTCGCCATCCGCCCCATCAAGGACGGGGTCATCGCCGACTTCGAGGTGACCGAGGCGATGTTGCGGTACTTCATTCGCAAGGCCCATAAGCATCGGACACTCGTTCGCCCCCGGATCATCATCTGCGTTCCCTACGGATGTACCGAGGTGGAGAGGCGAGCCGTCCGGGAGTCCGCGCAGAGTGCGGGAGCCAGGGAGGTCTACCTGATCGAGGAACCCCTGGCCGCTGCCATCGGCGCCGGCCTCCCGATCACCGAGCCCTCCGGGAACATGATCGTCGACATCGGGGGCGGTACCACCGAAGTCGCGGTGATCTCCCTGGGAGGAATCGTCCAGAGCTACTCCGTGCGCGTCGCGGGGGACAAGATGGACGAGGCGATCCTGCAGTACGTGAAACGTAAATACAACCTTCTGATCGGCGATCCCACCGCGGAATACATCAAGGTGACGATTGGAAACGCCTTTCCCGGGTTCGATGAAACGGTCGAGGTGAAGGGGCTTGACATGGTGTCCGGCGTCCCGAAGGCGCTGTTTCTCAACTCCGATGAGGTGCGGGAGGCCCTTTCCGAAACCGTGCGGGTGATCGTCGATGCGGTGAAGGGAGTATTCGAGGGGACCCCCCCGGAACTCGCGGGTGACATTTACGAGCGGGGGATCGTAATGGCAGGTGGCGGCTCGCTCCTCCGGAACCTGGACGTCCTGCTGCGGGAAGAGACGGGCCTCCCGGTGACCGTAGCCGAAGACCCCCTGTCCTGTGTCGTCCTCGGATCGGGGAAAGCTCTCGATGAGCTGGATCTGCTTCGTCAGGTTGCCCTCAAATAAGTCGGGTTTGTGCGTAAGCCGCACCGGAAAGATCGGCTGACGGTGTTGAATTTCCTTCGAAAGTGGTGGCGTCTCCTCCTCATGATCGCCCTTATGGTGGCGGCGATCCAGTTCTTCGTCCGCCCCCCCGGGTTTTCCCTGGACAGTTTCGTCGGGGGGATCGGGACGTACGTGTTCCGACCCGTCTACGAGTCTGTCGGTTTCCTCCGGCAGGGGGCCTCCTCCGTTTGGTCGGGGTACATTGAACTGGTGACCGTATCCCGGGAAAATGCGGAACTCCGGAAGGAAGCGGCGGTGCTGAAAGAGAACCTGAAGGAAAGCCGGGACGCGGTGCTGGAGAACCAGAGGCTCAGGGAGCTGCTGCGGTTCTCGAAGACCCTGGAGAAGAAGAAGCTCGGAGCCCGCGTCGTGGGGCACGACGTCTCTCCCTGGTTCCAGGGAATCTTCATCGAAGGGGGGAGTGGAGCGGGGATCGAGGCAGGGATGTCGGTTGTCGCCCCGGCGGGGGCCGTTGGACGCGTGCACCGGACCTACCCGGATCTTTCCGAGGTCATCCTCCTGACCGACAGCCGCTTCGCCGCGGACGTGATCGTCGAGCGCACCCGCGTCCGGGCGATCGCCGAGGGAATGGGGGGAAACATCTGCCGGCTGAAGTACGTCTCCAAGACCCAGGACGTGGTGGCGGGCGACCGGATCCTTTTCTCCGGGTTCGACGGGAGCATGCCGAAGGGAACCCTTCTGGGCACCGTCGTGAGCGTGGACCGTCCCCGCGAGGGGCTCTTTCTGAACATCCGGGTGGTAAGCGCCGTGAACTTCCTGTCCGTGGAGGAGGTCCTGGTCGTCCTGTCCCGTCCCGCGGTCCCGTTTCGGGGAGGGACGCCGTGAGACCCCTCCTCGTGCTTCTCGCGCTGTCGTTTGCCGGGACGGCGATGAACGTGTGGCTGCTCTCCGGGTTCCTCCCCTGGTTTCTCCTGCCGGATTTCTCGTTCCTGGCGATCGTCTACTCCGGTCTGTTTCTTCCCGGCCCGCTCGGATTCCTCGCCGCTCTTCTCCCCGCGGTGTTCCGCGAGGTGACGATTTCCGGCCCGCCCGGGGTGTTTTTTCTCGCCTCGCTGGGGGTCTATTTCGCCGCGAGCGAAATCGGCCGCCGTATCTTCCTCCGCGCCGAGATCTTTGTCCTTCTGATCGTTGCGGGGCTTCTCGCGGCCGAGTCCGCCTCCGTCGTCCTCCTGCTGGTCCTGGAGGGTGGCAACCCGTTCTCCCTTCTTTGGGGTGCGGAGGAGGCGGTCCGGATCGCCTGGACGTCGCTCCTTGCCGTCTTTCTCTTCATGGACCTCTACGGCCGGTGGCAGGGGATCCGGGAATGAACGGTCGCATCCGGAAGCGGGAGCAGGACCCCTGGATCGCATCGAGGGTCCGCATTCTCCAGGGAATCGGGATAGCCCTGTTCCTCCTTCTCCTGGGGCGCCTCTACTGGCTCCAGGTGGCGAGGTACGAGCAGTTCCGGACCCTTTCCGAGAACAACAGGATACGGATCCGGGTCGTCCGGGCACCCCGCGGGGTCATCCTCGACAGGAAAGGAAGGTCGATCGGCGAAACCGAGGGATCCTTCGATCTCATCAGCACACCGGTGGACGTAACCGACCTCGAGGGGGAGCTCAGGCTCCTTTCGGAGGTGGTGGAGTTCGATTCCCGGGAGATCCGCGAGAAGATCCTCAAGGCGAAGGAGGCGAACCCCTTCCGGAGCATCACGGTGTCACGCGACTTGCGGTTCGAACAGGTATCGGTGATCGAGTTCAACCGGGAAACCCTCCCCGGGTTTTCCATCCTGGTCGAGGCGAAGCGAAGCTATCCCCTAGGGCCGGAATTCGCCCATGTCCTCGGGTACGTGGGGGAGGCGAACGAACAGGAACTTGCGGCGGCCACGGGGGGGTGGCCCTCGCTGGGGGACGTTGTGGGCAAGTACGGGCTCGAGAAGGCCAGGGAGGGCGTACTTCGCGGGGAGAACGGGGGGCGGCAGGTGGAAGTGGACGCAGCCGGCAGGGACAAACGGCTGGTGAACGAGGTGCTCCCCCGGACGGGGGGAACCGTCCAGACCACGATCGATGCGGACATGCAGAAGGTGGCGTACGAGGCGATGAAGAATCGGGCGGGAGCCGTGATCGCGATGAACCCGAAGACCGGAGACATCCTTACCTTTGTCTCCGCGCCCGCGTTCGATCCGAACGCATTCTCCCATGGGATCCGGAAGGAGGAATGGGAGAGCCTGGTCAAGAACCCGGGAACCCCGATGCAGAACAAGGGACTCCAGGGGACATACGCGCCCGGATCGACGATAAAGCCGCTTCTGGCGCTTTCGGCGCTGGAGGATGGGGTCCAGAACCCGAAAGCGAAAGTCCGCTGCGATGGATCCTTCCAGCTGGGGAACCGTGCGTTCCGGTGCTGGAAGAAGAATGGGCACGGGATGGTGGACATGTACAAGGCCATCGTGCAGTCCTGTGACGTGTATTTCTACACCCTGGGCATGAAACTCGACCCGGACCGGGTCGCATCCCTGGAACGGGGTATCGGCCTCGGCGTCCTGACCGGCGTGGAGTTGCCTGGTGAAAAATCAGGCCTGGTTCCGGACACTCATTGGAAGCGTGAAGTGAGGAAAGACCGGTGGCGCATTCACGAAAGTGTCCTGCTCGGCATCGGACAGGGCGCGATCCACATCACGCCGCTGGGGATGCTTTCGGCCTACGCGGCGATCGCGACGGGGGGGGAGGTGATGCGCCCCCGCCTGGTGAGCCGGGTCGTCCGGGTGGACGGTTCGGTGGAGGAATTTCCCCCCCACCGGGAAAGAGTGCTGCCCTGGAAATCCGAAAACGTGGCCTTCGTTCGGCGGGCCCTGGCGGGTGTGGTCAACGATTCCGGGACGGGCGGGGTGGCCAAACTCCCCGGGATCGAGGTCGGGGGGAAGACCGGGACGGCGCAGATCGTAACCGTGAAAGGAAAGATGATCAAATCCGAGGATCTTCCCTATGAAATACGGGACCACGCCTGGTTCGTCGGTTTTGCGCCCGTCCCGGATCCCGAGATCTGTGTCGTTGTGATGGTGGAGCACGGGGGGCACGGAGGATCGGCGGCGGCTCCCGTGGTCAAGGCCGTGATGCAGGAGTTCTTCCGGTTGAAGCAGGTCGGCGGGAAGGGGGGGGAGGTTTAAACCATGTGGAAAAAGCTCGCCAGGATGGACTGGCCCGTGTTCTTCCTGGTCCTCGTCCTTTGCGGGGCGGGGCTTCTGAATATATACAGCGGGACGAGGGTCTTCCCGTCTTCCGGAATTTCCCTTTTTTACAAGCAGATGGTCTGGATCCTGCTCGGGATGTGCGTCTTTTTCTTCTTTTGCTTCATCGGGAGCGGAGTGATCGAGGAGAGGGCCTGGCACATCTTTCTCGCAGCCGTCGTTCTCCTCCTGGTCGTCCTCCTTATCGGCAAGGTACGGGGCGGCGCTCAACGGTGGCTCTCCCTCGGCGGAATCAACTTCCAGCCTTCGGAGTTTGCCAAGATCGCCCTCATCCTCGCTCTCGCGAGCTATTTCTCCGGGCGGTACACCTACGAAGGGATCGGGTTTCGCGACCTGTTGCCGGCGGGAGGGATCACAATGGCGCCGTTCCTGCTCGTGGCGCTGCAGCCCGACCTGGGGACAGCGGGAGTATTCCTGATCATTCTGGCTGCGATGATGGTGATCGCCTGCGTCCGGGGAAAGGTCTTTGCCCTGGTGGGCGTGGCAGGGGCGGCGGCGATTCCCGGTCTCTGGTTCGTGATGAGGGACTACCAGAAGCAGCGGATACTGACCTTTCTTGACCCCGGCAGGGACCCCCTGGGCGCCGGGTACCACGTCATCCAGTCCAAGATCGCCGTGGGTTCGGGAGGGGTGTTCGGGAAGGGATATCTCCAGGGGACACAGGGGTCGCTCCGGTTTCTCCCCGAGCAGCACACGGATTTCGCCTTCGCCATATTCTCCGAGGAATGGGGCTTCGCCGGTTCGTTGGTCCTGCTCCTCCTGTTTCTCGCGCTGGTCTACCGGATGTTCTACCTTGCCTCCCAGTCCCAGGACAGGTTCGCTTCCTTTGCGTGCGGTGGGCTAGCCTCCTATTTCCTCGCCCATATCGTCATCAATGTCGCTATGGTGTGCGGGCTTTTTCCGGTGGTCGGGATACCGCTTCCCTTCGTCAGTTACGGCGGGTCCTCGATGCTCACGAACATGATGGCTATGGGGATTCTCGCCAACCTCTCCCGGACCAGGTTTATTTTTCAGTCGGGGGAGGAGATCCCATTCTCCGTCTGACCTCCTCCGCCAGCTGGTCGCGCATGGAGGGGGAGTACCCGGTCCAACGCTTTTCGACCAAGCCGGGTTCGTCCAAAAGGAGGATGACGGGTACCTGGCCGACCTGGAACTGATCCAGGAACGGCTCGGGGAGCGCCGTGAGGGTTGTCACTGCGGGCAACGCCGCATGGGAAGGGAAGTCCGTCGTGCCTGGTCTGGCGGAACCATCGAGGGGGGCGACCTCCCGATTCTCTTCCTGCGCGTAGATCTTTTCACGGTCGAACAGGATCCGGTAGATGTGAACGGAGCCCGGTGGGAACGTCGAAGTCGCCGACACGAGGGCGCCCCAGGCCTCGACGCACTGCGGACACCACGGGGAATCGAGAAAGACCAGGCGGATGGGCTCGGACGACTGCGGAAGTCCCGCTGTCTTCTTCCCGTCTCCGGTGAGGAATACCGGTTTTTTCGCGGGAAAGGGGATGGAGCCGACGGAAATGCTCTTCGCTCCGCATCCGGTGAAAAGAGAAAGGGACGCCAGGAGGACGAGAGCTTTCGTCAGTTGCGTCCTGCCCACCCCTGGGTACGGACTTCCGGTCACATCAAAGGTTTTTCTGTATCAGCTGGATGATGTTGTTCTTGGGATTGACCCCCACCATCTGCCCCTTGATCTGCCCTTCCTTGAACAGGATGAGGGTTGGGATTCCGCGTACCCCGAACTGCGAGGCGATGTCCGGGCTGTCGTCCACGTTCAACTTGGCAACCCGCACCTTCCCGTCGAATTCCTTTGCCACCTCTTCGAGAATGGGCGCGATGACCCGGCACGGACCGCACCAGGGAGCCCAGAAATCGACCAGCACCGGGGTGGGGCCGGTTTCAACCGTTGCCTTGAAATTGCCGCTGTTGAGTTCCACTATGCTTCCGGCCATCGTTTCCTCCATGCCCGCCCCCTTCTTCGCCGCCTCGCCTTAACGAACGCCGGTCGTCAAGAGGGGCTCCTCTATCCTTCAAGGGCCGGGCCGCCTGGGTTGATTACCTTCCTCTGATTTCGAGCTCCTTCTTCATGCAGCGGTTCATCACCACGGGGATCCTTGCCGCCGCGAGCATCTCCCTGGCCTGCTCGTTCACGACGCCCTCCTGCATCCAGAAGTACTTTGCGCCGATCCGGATCGCCTCCTCGGCGATCCCGGGCACGGCCACCGACTTCCGGAACACGTCGACCAGATCTGCCCCGCCCGGAATCTCCGTCAGGGATCCGTACGATTTCTCTCCCAGTACTTCCCTCAGCATGGGGTTTACCGGAATGATCCGGTACCCCCTCTCCTGGAGGTAGAGCGCCACGTAATGGCTCGGGCGATCGGGGTTGTCCGAAAGCCCCACGACGGCCACGGTTTTCGCCCCGTCCAGGATCCGGTCGACCACGTCTTCCAGGGGAGATCCCCTTCAGGAAAATATAGATGCAATTTATGCTACCTTGGTTTTTTCCGAAAAGAAAGATTACACGTTTCTGGTTCCTTGACACTCCCGAGGAAAAGGGATTAGATTTTCTCTACCATTCCGGAGGGGATTCCATGTGAAGGCCGCGATCGCAAAGATGCTGAAAGAGGGGGTGGACCTCCGCCTTCGGATGATCGAGACAATGCCCGGCGACATCCTGGAGGCTGCAAAGACGATCGCGGAGGCATTCAAGGCAGGGAGGAAGGTTCTTCTCTTCGGCAACGGGGGAAGCGCCGCCGACGCCCAGCATATTGCGGCCGAGTTCATGAACCGGTTCCTGATCGAGCGGCCGCCCCTGCCCGCCATCGCCCTGACCACGGACACGTCCATTCTTACCAGCATCTCGAACGATTACTCCTTCGACGATGTCTTCAGCAAGCAGATCAAGGCCCTCGGCAAAAAAGGGGACATCGCGCTTGGAATCAGCACGAGCGGAAACTCCCAGAACGTGCTCAAGGCATTCCGGGTGGCGAAAAAACAGGGGATGGTCACGATCGCGCTCGTGGGGGATGGGGGGAAGGCGGCCTCTCTGGCGGACATCGCCCTTTGCGTTCCTTCCAAGAGCACCCCGAAGATCCAGGAGGCGCACATCGTGGTGGGACACATCCTTTGCGATCTCACGGACACCTTGCTTTTCCGCGAGGTCGGGAAGCGATGAAGGAGCTCGACTTCTCCCGGCTCCGGCGCACCTCCCTTCGGTCCAGGAAAAGCAAGGTCTCCTTCCGGGGATGTGCGGCTCCCGTTCGGAAAGGGATGTCCTTCGGCGCGTTCCTCTCCGGGCTCCCCGATTACCTGGCAGCGAAGGATTTCCGAGCGGTGGTGGACGCGGTGGTCCGGGCCAGGCGTCGGGGGGCACCCGTCCTGCTCGGGATCGGGGCCCATTTCATCAAGGTGGGACTTTCCCCCCTCCTGCTGCAGGGACTGTCGGAACGGATCTTCGACGGAGTCGCCATGAACGGGGCGGGGGTGATCCACGACGTGGAGCTCGCCCTGGCGGGGAAGACTTCGGAGGACGTGGCTTCGCAACTGGCGGACGGATCCTTCGGGATGGCCCGCGAGACGGCCCAGTTCATTCAGGGGGCGCTGGCGGCCGGGATCGGAGAGGGACTCGGCTTCGGGGCGGCTGTCGGGAAGGCAATCGCCGGGTCCCGCGCTCCCCACCGCGACCGTTCTCTTCTCGCCGGTGCATGGAAGCAGGGGATTCCGGTGACCGTCCACGTCTGCGTCGGTGCGGACGTCACGCACATGCATCCCGAAACGGACGGCGCCGCGATGGGGGAGGCCTCGCTTCGGGATTTCCGATCCTTCTGCGGGCTGGTCGCCCGCCTGCAGGGGGGGGTCTATCTAAACGTCGGATCTGCCGTGGTTCTTCCCGAGGTCTTCCTCAAGGCCGTGTCGGTTGCCCGGAACCTCGGGAACCCCCTATCGAGGATCACCACCGTGAACATGGATTTCCAGAAGCTGTACCGCCCGGATGTAAACGTCGTATCGCGTCCCACTAGCGGCGGGGGAAAGGGGGTTCACCTGATCGGGCCGCACGAGATTCTCTTCCCTCTCCTCATGGCCGCCGTGGCCGAAAAGATCGGGTGACCCGGGAGACCTCGCGCCGCGGGGTCAGAGGGAAGTCTCTTCTCCCGGGCTCAGGACGATCACTTTCGTCCCCGGAGTGTTTTTCTTCATTTCCGCAACGAAACGGTCCGCGTTCGGTTCCAGGATCGGGAACGTTCCGAAGTGCATCGGAATGACCGTCTTCGCCTTGAGCAGGTCGGCTGCCTTCGCCGCCTGGCGGTAATCCATCGTGAACACCGAGCCGATCGGCAGCAGCGCCACATCGATGGGGTAGAGTTCCCCGATGATCGCCATGTTGGCGAAGACGCCCGTGTCCCCCGAATGGTAGATGGTCACGCCGGAGGGGGTCTGGATGACGTATCCGACGGGCGCGCCGAGCGTGCAGGAGTGATGCGCCTCCGTCATGGTAAAGGAAAATCCGTCGAGCACCACGGTGCCTCCCACGTTCATCCCGATCCCGCCGTGCAGGAGCTGGGACTCGGGAACGCCCTTCGCCTTCAGGTCGCCGACCAGTTCGAAGATCCCGACCACGAGAGCCCCTGTCTGGTGGACCAACGCGGCGGCGTCGGCCGTGTGGTCGAAGTGGTCGTGCGTGAGAAGCAGAAACTCCGCGCTTTTTACCTCCTCCGACCCGAAGGGTGCGGTCGGGTTCCCCTGGAACCACGGGTCGATCAGCACGGTCTTGCCGGAGGGGTCCTGGAGGGAAAAGCCGGAATGGCCGAACCAGCGGATCTTGACGGGCGGCATCGGGAACCTCCTGTCCGAAGGTGTGCGGATCGGGCGTCCTATCCTTAAATTTTATACAGGGCGACCCTGGGTGCCGTAAAGGGAGAAATGACGTCTTTTTCTTCCGACGCCGCCGTGTAAGATAAAAACAGAACGACGCATCGCGCGGGAAGGGGCAAGTTGGCGAAGCCGAAATACCGGGGAGGAGACCCTCTGGTCAAGGTCGTGGTGCCCAACCGGGTCGACCTCGCGGGGGGAACCCTCGACATCTTTCCCCTCTATCTTCTCGTTCCGGCCTCAATGACCGTCAACGCGGCGATCCATGTGGAAAGCGTTGTCTCGATCCGCCCCGTCCGGGGCACTGCCCGTCTCGTTTCCGATAACTTCTCTCGCCGGTCGGAAGCCGGCGACACGCACGGTTTTCCGACCAGAGGGGTCTTCGGTCTGGTCGCTGCGGCCCTGCGGCACTTCCCGCCCCGGACCGGCATCGAGCTGCGGTTCGGAAACGACTCGCCCGTCGGATCCGGGATGGGGGCGTCGTCCGCCCTTCTGATTGCCACGATGCTTGCGATGCGTTGCCTCCTCGGGAGGCAGAAAGGCTGGAGGGAGACGGCGCGGGAAGCGATGGAGATCGAGGCCGCCTACCTGAGGAACCTCACCGGATCCCAGGACCACATCGCGGCGCTGCGCGGCGGGGTCCTGGGGATCCGGTATCTTCCGGGCCGGACAGAGGCGGAGAGGTTTCCGCCGGGAAGCCCCGCCGGGCGGAAGCTGGCGGCGCACGGGTTTCTGGCGGGCACAGGAAAGGCGCACTTCTCCGCGGGGTTGAACTGGCGGATGATTCGAGGGGCGATCGACGGGAATCCCGTGACGCTCCGGAGATTCCGCGGGATCGCGGACGCCGCGAGGGATGCGTGGGAGGCCGTGTCCGCGGGGGAGATCGACCGGCTCGGGCGGGCCGTTGCGCGGGAGTGGGCGAACCGTAGAATGATCGCCCGTGGCATTTCCACGCAGGCGGTGGACCGTCTGTTCTCTTCCCCCGAATTCCGAAAGATGGTGTCCGGGGCCAAGCTTTGCGGTGCCGGCGGTGGAGGGATGGTGTTCGGCCTGCTCCGCGATCCCGGGGACCGGGAAGCGGTGGAGGAGGTCCTCAGGCGACGGGGATTCTCGCCCTTCCCGTTCCGGATCTCCGCCGGCCCGCGGATTTCACGCGCGGGAGGTGTCGGTGTCCGCTGAACGCCCGGCCGTCTGGGATGTCGTCATCGTCGGAGCGGGACCCGCCGGGCTATTCGCCGCCCGGGCGATGGCAGGGAAGCTTCGCGTTCTTGTCCTGGAGGAGAAGGGCCGCACCGGCGGGGCCGGGGCCATGACCGACGGCAAGCTGAACCTCTCCCCGCACATCGGGCTCGACCTCTCCGAGTTGGGCATATCGGAAAGCGAGGCCGAAGAGCGGATCGCGAGGGTCGACGAGGTGTTTCTGGAGCACGGGGCCGACCGCACCCTTTACGGGGTGGACGCCGAGCGGATCGGCTGGTGGCTGGACCGGGTCTCCTGGGTGCGGCACCGGACCGCCAAGGGGTTCTGGGACATCACGCTCCTTCCCGCGAAGCAGAGGCACATGGGAACCGACCTCGCCCACCGCGTCGTCGCCCGGATGACCGACGCATTACGGGGGAAGGGGATCGCGTTCTCGCTCCGCACGCGGGTTACGGACATCCGGCGATGCGACGACGGGCGGTTCCTTGTGCGAAGCGCGAAGGGGGAGTTCCTCTCCCGATATGTGCTGGCGGCCCCGGGCAGGGAGGGCGCCTACTGGTTCCGGGAGGTCGCCCGCGGGATCGGCGCGAAAATCCGGTACGGCGCCATCGACATCGGGTGCCGCGTCGAAGTGGCACAGGCGGTGTACGACGAGATCACGCAGGTCCTGTACGACCCCAAGTTCCTGTTCGTCACCCCCACCCACGGCGATCGGACCCGTACCTTCTGCACCAACCCGGGCGGGAGGGTCCGGGTGGAAATGAGGAACGGATACCGGCTGGTGAACGGGGACGCGCTGAAACAGAGAAAGACGCCGAACAGCAATTTCGCGATCCTGAACACCGTCTCGATGACCGAACCGATCCAGGACACGACGGAGATGGGCCGCAAGGTGATGGAGTTCGCCAACTTCTGGGGCGGCGGGGACAGCCTCGTCGTCCAGCGGTGGGGGGACCTGACGGAAGGGAGACGCTCCAAGGCCGAGACGTTCCACTCGGCCGCTCTCGGCTACGACAAGATGACGCCGACCCTTCCCCTGGGCCCGGGCGTGACGCCGGGGGACATCTCCTATGCCTACCCCGGGCGCATCGTCGACAACCTGAGGGAGAGCCTGCTTCTTCTCGCGCGCGTCATTCCGGGGGTGGCGCACCCCTCCACGACGGTGTACGTCCCCGAGATCAAGTTCTACGACACGAAGTACGAAACCGACCGGTATCTCGAGACCAACATCCCGAACCTCTTCGTGGCCGGGGATGGTGTGGGGAAATCCCGGGGGATCGTCGGCGCCGCGCTCAACGGCATCCTCGCCGTGGAGGGGATTCTGCGGAAGGAGGGGAAGGAATAGCCCTTCCGCGAGAAGGGGGGGGATCATCCCCCTACGGTCAGGACGCCCGTTCCCTCGAGTTTATCCGCCTTGAGCAGCTTGAGGGCCCGGTTTGCCTCCTCGAGGGGGAAGAGGGTGACCTTCGGCCGGAGAGGGATCTCCGACGCTTCCAGGAGCAGGTCCTCCCCGTCCTGGCGCGTGTTGGCCGTGACGCTCCGGACGTTCTTCTCGTAGAAGAGGCACTCCTCGTACCTCATCGTGGGAATGTCGCTCATGTGGATGCCCGCGAGCGACAGGGTCCCTCCCTTTTTCAGACGTTTCAGCGCCCGGGGGACCAGTTCCCCCACCGGGGCAAACAGGATTGCCGAGTCTGGGGCTTCCGGCATCTCCTCCGGGTTCTCCCCCGCCCAGGAAGCCCCCATCCGTTTCGCGAGGTCGCGGTGCTTCTCCCCGCGGGTTACGACGAAGACCCCGCACCCCCGGTGCAGGGCGAGCTGGATCACGATGTGGGCGGACGACCCGAAGCCGTAGAGCGCCAGCGTTCCCCCGCGTGGCAGGTCGGCCCTCCGCAGGGCGCGGAACCCGATGATCCCCGCACACAGGAGCGGGGCGGCCTCCGCATCCCGGAAGGCGGGAGGGAGGGGATAGGCGAACGCCTCCGGCACGACCGCATACTCGGCGAAGCCGCCGTCGCGGTGATACCCCGTGAAGAGCGGCCGGTCGCACAGGTTTTCCCTGCCGGCCGCGCAGAAATCGCATTCCCCGCACGTTTGCGCAAGCCACGCGATTCCCACACGGGTTCCGGGAGGGAACCTGGATGCCTCTTCTCCGGCGGCGTCCACCGTTCCCACGACCTGGTGGCCCGGAATCACAGGCGTCCGGAGGGGCGGCAGGTCGCCCTCGATGACGTGCAGATCCGTCCGGCAGATCCCGCAGACGGAAACCTTCACACGGATCTCTCCGGGGCCGGGAGACGGGTCCGGGAGGTCCGTCAGGACGAGGGGGGAGGTTTCGATCGGCCCCCTCTCCGGAAGCAGCATCGCTTTCATTCCCGAAAGTCCGCGGGGTTGAGGATCCGGTACCCTGCCTCCTGGAGGGCCTTCCGGATAGGCCCCACGTTGAGGGTCGAAATCCGGAAGAAAACAGTTCTTTTCCCCGCCTCGGTGTGGCCGGTGGTAAGAATGCTCGTGATGTTCACATGGAAGGTCTTGACGATCGTGACGATCCCGGCAAGCGCGCCCGGGACGTCGGGAACCACGACTTCCAGCCGGCTGCTGATTTCCCCCACCCCCAGCGCCTCGATGAACGCATTGAGGACGTCCGTTCTCGTGATGATCCCGGCCACCTTCCCCTCTTCGTCCACCACCGGGAGGGCGTTGACATGGAAATCGTGCAGGAGGACGATCGCGTCCTCGAGGGAGTCGTTGACCGTGGCGGCGACCACCTTCCGGGTCATGACCTTTTCCACGGGTGTATCGGCCAGTATTTTCTCCATTTCCTTTTCCGAAGAGCCGGGAAGAAGCCCCACCGGCAGCATCGCCTCCCGGATATCCCGGTCCGACACCATGCCGACGAGCTTGCCGTCCTCGTCTTTGACAGGGAGCTGTCGCACGCTTTTCTCCCGCATCAGGCGGCGTGCCTCCTCGAGAGAGGCGGAAGGGGCAATCGTAGAGACGTTGCGCTGCATTCTACGGGTGACGAACATGGAAGACTCCTCCGTAATCCCCGGGGTCAGTCCTGCTGGAGCTCCCGGATGTGGATTTCCGTGCAACGCGTAAGGGATTCCCGTTCGTATCCCCCCTCGAGTATCGAAACGATCCTCCCGCCGCAGTATCGGTTTGCCAGGTCGACGGCGAACCTCGACAGGAAACGAAAACCCTCATCCGTGAGCTCGAGGTCTGCCAGCGGGTCGTCGCGGTGCGCGTCAAACCCGGCGGACAGGACGAGAAATTCGGGGCGGAACCTTTCCGCCGCGGGAGCAAGGATCTGCTCGAACGCCAGGCGGTACTCGTCATCCCCCGCGCCTGGCGGCATCGGAGCGTTGAGGGTCGTACCCTCTCCGGCCCCTTTCCCCGTCTCCCACCGCCGGCCCGTGCCGGGATAGAGGAAGGCGGGGTTCTCGTGGATGCTGAAGAAAAATACCGACGGGTCCTCCCAGAAGATGCTCTGTGTTCCATTCCCGTGATGGACGTCCCAGTCGATGATCATTACCCGGGAGACGCCGTGTGACTCCTGAAGCGCCCGGACGGTGATCGCCGCGTTGTTCAGGAGGCAGAACCCCATCCCTTCGTTGCGCGCGGCATGGTGCCCCGGGGGCCGAACGGCGCAGAACGCCCTGTCGACCTTCCCCGAGGCGACGGCATCGGCTCCCGCGATGGCACCCCCCGCCGAAAGCAGCGCGATCAGGTAGGAGTTCTTGTTCAGGTAGGTGTCCTCGGCGTCGAGAGTGAGGTCCCCCCGCCGGCAGGCATTCTCCAGTTTCCGCAGGTAGTCGGGGTCGTGAACGCGGAGGATATCCCCGTTGTCCGGGTAGTCCGGGGTGACCGGCACCAGCGTCTCGAAGAGTCCGGCGTTCTCGAGATTCCTGTTGATTGCGACCAGGCGGTCCGGGGATTCAGGGTGTTCGAAGGTGGCGCTGTGAAGCAGGTAGTCCGGATGGTAGACATAGGCGACGTTTTTCATCGAAACCCCGGCGAATAATATTATCACATCGGATATATTGTACCTATGTGGATCCCCTGGGCTTTAGTGGTGGCGGCGCTCCTGCTTGCCGCAGCAGGAGCGGCGGTGACCGCGCTGCGTTCCTCCCTCCTGATCGTGGGCGAGGAGGGACTTGCGGAGGACGCGTCCGTGGGACAGGAGCTGGCCGGCGGGCTGCTCCATGCCGTTCGCGACCCCATAGTCCGTCATCCTTTCTCCCTCTGGGTGGCCGCGGCGGCGTGCAAGGCGCTGGCGGGTCTATGCGCGGGCGGGGCGGCTCTCTCTTTCTTCAGGCGCCTGCAGGGATGGACCGCCGCCGCGGTGCCGGCCGGGTGGGTGCTTTTCTTCCTGCTCCTCTTGTTCTACCTGGAGAACCTTTCGACGCAGGGCGCGATGTCCCACCCCCGACGGATCCTGCGACTGGGAGGCAAGGCGGGTCTGCGTACCCTGCGCGGGGCTGCCGCTCCCGCGAGGCTTCTGGATCGCCTGGGCAGGCTCCTGTTCGGGAAGGGGTATGTCCCCGAGGCCCTCCTGGACATCCGTTTCGGTTCGGAGGAAGGGATCCTCGATGTGATCGAGGAGGGGGCGGAGCACGGAACGATCGATCCCGCGGAGGAGAAGATGATCGAGGGGATCTTCCGCTTCGGGGAGACGGTGGTGAACGAGGTGATGACCCCCTGGTCCGAGGTCGTGTGCCTGCGGAAGGGAATGGCGTTTGCGGATGCGGCGGCCGTGGTCGGGAACGCCGGATTCTCGCGGTACCCCATGTTGAGCCCTGACGGTGAGGACATCGAGGGGATCCTCTCCTCCCGGAACTTCTTCCGGCCGGGAGTGAGCGAAAAATGGGAACAGTTCATCGAGAAGCCCGTCTACGTCCCCGAATCGATGAAAATGATGGACCTGCTCCGCCGGTTTCAGAGGACGAGGGTCCACCTGGCCGTCGTCATCGACGAACACGGGAAACTGTGCGGAATCATCACGATTCACGACCTCCTCGAGGAGATCGTGGGAAGGCTGACGGAGGGGTCGGATTCCCCCGAGGTCCCGGAGTGGGAAAAGGACGGGGCGCTGTCGGTCCCCGCCTCGACGCCGATCCGGGTCCTCCGGGACGAGTACGGCATCGACATCCCCCTGGGGGACACTTACGAGACCGCAGGAGGCTTCGCGCTGGACTGCCTCCAGAGTGTCCCGGAAGGGGTGGTGACATTCCTCTCCTACGGGTACCGCGTCACGGTCGTCGAAACCGAGCGGTTCCGGATCAAGCGTCTTCGGTTCGAAAAAACGGGTCTTACCGGAACTCTGTGATCTCCTCCGGCGGTTTCCTGGACGGTTTCGGTGGAGGCGACGAGTCCGGGATTCCCAGGGCGATGATGGCGAGGAGTTCCTCGGGGGGCCGGATGGAGAGGGCGGATTCGAGCTCCGGCTTGGCCACGAGGGGACCGGTCATCCAGCACGTGCCATATCCCAGGGAATGGGCCGCGAGGAGAAACTGGGTGATGGACGAAGCGGCGCTCTGCAGGCCGGCGTTCACCTGGTAGCGCCTGACCCTGTGCCTCTCCGGGTCTTTTTCCCGCAGGTGGCGGTCCGTCGCCGATTCGTACGGTTTCCCGACG
Source organism: Deltaproteobacteria bacterium (assembly GCA_030668225.1). Lineage (GTDB taxonomy): Bacteria > Desulfobacterota > Deferrimicrobia > Deferrimicrobiales > Deferrimicrobiaceae > CSP1-8. Next base: position 607 of record DAOUUI010000005.1, on the reverse strand, counting down.
ACACAGACCGCGACAGGCGCTTCGGCGAAGAGGTTGTGGTAATTGATCTTGTCGGGGGGGACCGTCTTTCCCGTGATCCGGGAGAGCAGGTCGTCCACGATCCCCTTCATCCGGGCGAGAAGCGCGGCTTCCTCCACGACGAGGAACCTGGCGTTCTGGGCGTTCCCCGCGGACGGAGCCCAGGTGGCCGCTTCGACCATCCTGAGGATCTTCTCCCGGGGGACCGGTTCCCTGCTGAATTTCCGAATGCTTTGCCGCCCCTTCATGGCGTGGAAAACGTCCATCCCTTTAGCTCCCCTCGTGGAATGTTTGTGAACCGGGTACGCGATCCTTAAGGTGCTTGCGCCTCGTAATTACGGTCTGGTACCGGCGCTCGACACAATCTGCCGGGGACATTCCTGATTCATCTCCGGAATACGGGAGAGGAGTGTCCCCGCACAGGTTCATTCAGGGAATGACCAGCAGCAGTTCCGTCTCCCTGCCCCCGCTCCCCGCGCTTGCCAATACTTTCCCTTGCGGCAACGAGTGGGTCTTCGTCAGAAGAGACCGGATCTCGTCGACCTTCGGCTTCCCTCCTGCCGTGATGATGATCGCCGCCGCGGGAAAT
>DAOUUI010000228.1 GCA_030668225.1 Deltaproteobacteria bacterium | reverse complement strand
TGCGTAGACGTCCCGTTGCCTAACCTTTTTACATGAAGAGGGTCTTCAGTTCCGGATGTGCCCGGGGAAGCCGTACCCCGGGCGGGGCGGCAAGACAGGCGGGAACCGGTGGGGATCAGCTTTCGGAGGCCGATACTCCCCTTCGGATCCGTTTGACCCTGCTACGTCGACGCTTGCGCTCCAGCCGGCGTTCCCTGGATGCACTGGTCGGCCTGGTCTTCCGGCGGGGCCTTACGGGCAAGGCGGCCTTGCGGATCATCTCGACGAGACGGTCCCTGGCGTCCTGGCGGTTTCGTTCCCGCGTGCGGAACCGGCGGGCCTCGATGATCAGCACGCCTTCGCCGGTCATCCGCTTCCCCGCCGACCGGACCAGGCGTTCACGCACCTCGTCGGGAAGCGACCGGGAATTTCGCACGTCGAATCGAAGCTGGACCGCCGTCGACACCTTGTTGATGTTCTGCCCGCCGGGGCCCGAGGAACGGATGAACCGCTCCTGAAGCTCGCTTTCGTCGAGAAGGATCGTTTCCGTGACGTGGATCATGGTTTCATGGTACCGCGTGTTTCGTTTTTGATGAAGCCACCGTCTTCCTTGTTCCTTGCGTACTGCCTTCGGCATCGCGATAATGTGCGTAGCCGGATCGTATCGATCCAAAAAGGGCCGCGAGGTCCCGTCCCGGCATGAGCAGATTTTGGACAAAGGAGGAACGCGATGCGGACAAGGATGCTGCTGTCGATGGTCATTGTGGCCCTGGCATTGGGGATGGGCGCATGTACGCGGTTTGAAAGCACCTACATGAAGGAGGTGGGGGAAGCAGGCGACCTTCGCCAGCAGCTTTCGGCATTGCAGCAGCAACATGAGGAGTTGCTCGACGAGAACAGGGTGCTGAAAACCAGGATCGAAGCACTGACCGGCGACCTGGCGGAGATGACCAAAGACAGGGACACCCAGAAGGCGGAATCGGATTCCCTGTCGCAGACGATTGTGGAGCTGCGCGGAAGAATCGCAGTCCTGGAAACGGAAAACCGAAAGCTTCGGCAGGACACCGTAGCCCTGGAAAAGTCCCAGAAAGAGAAAGTCCGGAAGGTCAGCACGACGTATCAGGACATGGTGGAGAAAATGAAGAAGGAAATCTCCGAGGGACAGGTCACCATTTCCGAATTGAAGGGGAAGCTGACGGTCAACATGGTGGACGCCATTCTGTTCGATACCGGAAAAGCGGAGGTAAAGCAGGGAGGGCTGGAGGTCCTGAAAAAAGTCATCTCCATTCTCAAAGGGGAAACAGAGAAGGCGATCCGGATCGAAGGGCATACGGACGACGTTCCGATTTCGGGAACCCTGGCGAAACGATTTCCGACCAACTGGGAGCTTTCCGCTGCCCGCGCCATCAATGTAACAAGATTTCTGCAAGAACAGGGGATCGATCCCGATGTTCTCTCCGCCGTCGCCTACGGGGAATACAAACCGATTTCCGACAACGAAACGCCGGAAGGAAGAGCGATGAACAGGCGGATCGAGATTATTCTGATTCCCCGGGAGTAGATATCTTTTCCCCGTAACGTTGGTAAGGGGGAACATCCCCGGAACATGGCGCCGTTCCTCCGCCTTCCTTGAGGAAGTGCCCCTCCACGTCACTTTCTGCAATGAATATCCGAATTTTGGAAAGTTTTTTCTTATATTTCACACCCCTGCCTCCCTGTAACGGAAGGGCTC
>DAOUUI010000255.1 GCA_030668225.1 Deltaproteobacteria bacterium | reverse complement strand
GGGGGGGGGGAAGAAAAAGAAGAGGATTTACACGGGTAGGAGGGATTCGAGCAGGTTTCGGGTCTTCGGGGATGGCGCTACCCCCAGGGGAGCAAGGGTTTTCATCAGGCGGTCGTAGACCGCGATGGCCTCCGCTTTCCGGCCACGCTCCAAGTAGCAGATCATCAGCCCCTGGTAGAACTCTTCCGCCAGGTTGTCCACTCCGATCCCCTTCTCATAGCACTCCCGGGCCTTGTCCCACCGTTCCTCCCTCTGCCAGTGCGCGCCCAGCCGACCCACGGTCCGCAGATACTTGTTCCTAATGCGCTCGCGCATCGCAACCGTCCAGGAATGCCTTGCGTCCCCCCCCAGGAAAGGCCCGCGATACAGACCGGCTGCCCGTTCCGCGATCTCGACGCTTTTTTTCATCTGCCCTCCTTCCCACAGGGATGCGGCCTCCCCGTGGACCCGCTCGAAGGCGAAGGCGTCCACCCAGCAGTACCGGGGATCGAGGCTTACGAGGCCCTCCCGGCGCTGCACCGCTCCGTAATGGCCGAGCAGATGCCGGAGGCGGGATACGGTGACGGAAAAGGACTGGGCCGCCGCGTCTCCCTCGGCCTCGGGCCAGACCGCATCGGCAAGCTGCTCTTCCCGGACGCCCCTGCCGCCGAAGGCGACCAACGCCTTGAGCAGGGAAAGAGGCCGCTTCTGCACTTTCCGGGAAAACGTGAGCGGCTTCCCGTCCCTCATGATCTCGAACCGGCCGAGCGTGTAGATCCGGACCGGCCAGGGCCAGTTTTCGACATCGAGAGGTGGTGGGTGTGGGACAAGTTTCCTTTTCCGGACGAGTTCCTGGACGTACGGAACCTCTATGCCTTCCTTCAGGGCTTTTACACAGAGGCGGACCATGAACGAGGGGATCCAGTTGTCGTAATGGAAATAGCCGTGTTCCCTACCAATGCCAAGCGCTTTTTTCAGCGCAGCAAGGCCCGATGGTTCATCCCCCCGAAGCAACGCGATGTCGGCTTCCACCAGGGAACACTGGAAATCCAGGAGGGGACTTCTCATTCCCCGGGCTATACGGGAGGCCTTCTCAAGATGATTTTCCGCTTCTTCCACTTTTCCTGTTTCCTTCTTAAGTCTCGCCGCATGAAGGTTCCCCAACGC
>DAOUUI010000154.1 GCA_030668225.1 Deltaproteobacteria bacterium | reverse complement strand
TGGGGCAGGTCAATTACCTGGCGGTCCCGATATGGTCCCGGTAAATAAAAAAGGGGTTACGGCTTGCACCGTAACCCCTTTTTTTTCATGGTGGCCCCTCCCAGAGTTGAACTGGGGACACGAGGATTTTCAGTCCTCTGCTCTACCAACTGAGCTAAAGGGCCACGTGAGCGAACGAACAATTGTAATGACACCGGCCAGAACCTGTCAAGCGCCGGTCCCTGCGTTCTCGTGGACGACGATCGTCCTGCACACCTTGTCGTGCAACCCCTGCTTGCGCGGGTCGAAGGCGGCCCACAGGTATCCGAAGTTGAGCGTCAGGTCGCACAGGAAATACCCGAGCCACCGCAGGAACGCCCTGCGGTAGTTGAGGGGGGACCCGTCCTCGTTTAGCACCCTGATCTTAAGCACCATCTTGCCGAAGGTCTGTCCGAAGGCGCCGTGCAGATACACGTAGTAGAAAACGGGGAAGAACAGGAAGAAGATCCCTCGTGCCGCGTTCTCCAACGGGAACTGGTCGAACCCCGTGCCGTCGCCGAATCCGGTCGGGGCCCAAAACCCCGCGTCCGCCCCCTTCCGGTCCACCAGGAGAAAAAACTGGAAGGCGGCGAGGAGGAGGATGAGGTCGATGAGGCGCGCTGCCGCGCGGATCCAGAATCCCGCGTAATGGTGTCCTTCCCGCATCGTGAAAAGGGCCATCAGGGTTTCCCGAAATGGTACATCACCATGCTCACCGCGGCGATGGCGGCCGTCTCCACCCGAAGGATCCTTTGTCCCAGGCCCGTACGGACGAACCCCGCCCGCTCCGCCTCCGTCACCTCGTCCTCCGAGAAGCCCCCCTCGGGGCCGATAAGAAGCGCCACGCGCGTCGCCTTTCCCGTGCCAGACAGGACCTTCTTCAGCCCGAACCGCCCCTCTCCCTCGTAGAAAACGACGCGCACGTCCGCCTCGGCGCCAAGGGCCAACGCGTCGGGGTAGGAGAGAAGGCCCGGAATCTCCGGAATCCGGGCGGAGCCGCACTGCTTGGCGGCGGAGAGCGCCACCCGCTCCCAGCGCGAAAGTCTCCTGCGCGCGTCCTGCGCGTCGAGCCGGGGGATCGTCCGGGACGATCGGAACGGCGCCACCCGGATACAGCCGAGCTCGGTCGCCTTTTCGAGGATGAAGTCCATCTTGTCGGCCTTGGGCAGCCCGACGAGAAGGGTGACGGCGACTTCGGGGGGGGGCTCCGGCGGCCACGTTTCGAGCACCTCGGCGCGGAGCGACCGCGACGTCGCCTCGAGAATCCGCATCCGGTACCGTACCCCTTCTTCGTCGAAGGCGAAGAAGGAGTCGCCGGGGCCCAGGCGCAGCGACCGGAGCATGTGCCCCGCCTCCGTCCCGGCGAGGACGGCCGTGTCCCCCTGGACGTTCGCGCGGTTGATGAAAAACGTGGGCATCCTACGCGACGTCCCCTTCCCGCCGGAGGAGAAGCGCGGTCCACTGGCCATCTTCCTTCCTTCCCGCAAGCCGGAAGCCGGCGGCCTCGTACTCCTTCGCCACCCAGTCGCCCTTCTCAGAGATAATCCCGGAGAGGATCAGTTTTCCCCCGGGTTCCAGCCGGTCGGCGATCTCCTGCTTGAGGTCGGAGAGGATCTCCGCGAGGACGTTCGCCAGGATGAGGTCGTACCTTCCTTCCACGCACGAAAGGGGGGTTGTGGCGGCATGAAACCGGTCCTCCACGCCGTTGACCCGGGCGTTTTCCCCGGCGACCTCCACCCCCAACGGGTCGACGTCGATCCCGAGCGTGAGCGGAGCGCCCAGGAGGGCCGCGGCGATCCCCAGGATCCCCGTTCCGGTCCCTACGTCCAGCACCCGGCGGGGCGTTGGCGTTCCGTCGAAAGCCTCCTCCAGGAACTGGAGGCACATCTGCGTCGTCTCGTGCGTTCCTGTGCCGAACGCCTGGCCGGGATCGATGGTGACGACGACCTCTTCCGGGGAAGGCGAGTACGGCTCCCACGACGGTTTCACGGTGATCCGCTTCCCGATCCTGCTCGGCTTGAAGTTCTCCTTCCATTTTTCCGCCCACCCGAAGTCCGTGATCTCCGCCGCCGAGAGGAAGGTCCCCGGCTCCGCGCCGAAAGACTCGGCCAGCAGAGGGAGAAAATCGAGAAAATCCCTCTTCACGGAGTGCAGATCGGCCTCCCACGGGAAGTACGCGGTAAGCTTGGTCACCTCGTCAGGGGGCGGGAGGGGGTCCGCCGGGTCTCCTTCCGTGCCGAACAGCCGCTCGTCGTACGCCATCCCGAGCGAGCCGTGTTCCGTGAAGAAGTGGGAGAGGGCGTCCACCGCCTCCCGTCGCGTCTCCACGGTGATCGATTTCCATCGTGTCATTTTTTCCCGCCTCTGCCGTTCTCCGGGCTGTTCTCCGGTCGAAGATGCCGCCCTAATGAATATGCTAAGATAGCACCTTGCCGCCGCGCCACTACAGAATGATGGACCGGAACAGAAAACAACTTCTCTCGATCATCGGCACGCTCCGCTCCGAGGCGAACCGGATGCTCCGGGCGATTACCGGGTTCGCCGAACTTCCACTCCAGGAGACCCGTACTTCCAGGACCCTTTCGACGTTCCTCGAGGACAGGGGGTTCCGCGTCGAACGGGGAATTGCGGGGATGGACACCGCGTTCCGGGCGGAAGTCTCCTTCGGGAGGGGGAAGCCGGCGGTAGCGCTTCTGTGCGAGATGGATGCCCTGCCGGGACTGGGACATGCCTGCGGGCACAACCTGGGCGGGGTCGCATCCGCCTGCGCCGCCGCGGCGTTGGCCCGGTTCGGGGTTTCCCGTTTCCGTGCGGGGAAGATCATCGCGCTTGGGACCCCCGCCGAGGAGACAGGATACGGCAAGGTCCGGATGGTCGAGGAGGGAATCTTCAAAGGGGTCGACGCGGCGATGATGGTCCATGCCTCCTCCCGGCGCCACGTGGCCAAGGGGTGCCTGGCCCTCCAGAAGATCCGTTTTACCTTTCTGGGAAAGGCGTCGCACGCCGCGGCCTACCCGGAGCACGGCATAAACGCCCTCGACGGGGTGCTTCTTTTCTTCCAGGGGATCGCGGCGCTGCGCCAGCATCTCCCGGACTCCGTCCGGGTCCACGGGATCATCACGGAAGGGGGGAAGGCGCCCAACATCATCCCGGATCGCGCCCAGGCGTACTTCTACGTCCGGGGGGAGACCGACGCCGGGATGCAGGACGCGGTCCGGAAGGTGAAGCGGTGCGCCCGCGGCGCAGCGAAAGCGACGGGCTGCCGGTTGCGGATGGAAGAGGGACCGTACACTCTCTCCGCGATGAAGATCAACCCGGTGCTCACCGACTCCTACCGGCGCGCCATCTCGCTGCTGGGACTTGAGGAGAGCTGCGCCCCCACGGACAAGAACCTGGGTTCCTCCGACATCGGGAACGTCTCCCAGGTCGTCCCTTCCTTCCAGCCGCACGTTCCCATTTCGGACGGGGAGCGGGTAGAGATCCACACGCGTTCCTTCGAGGAGGCGACCACGAGTCCCGCAGGAGTGGAGGGGATGATGGAAGGAATCCGGGCGCTTGCACTGACCGCGTACGACCTCTTTTCCGATCCCGGCCTCGCCCGCCAGGCGTGGAGCGCCTTCCGGAAATAACTTCCCCCAACCGGAGCCCTGATCATGGGATCCCCTGCGTCGTGCGCTCCGGTGGTACGCACGGTTACAGGGGCACTGGCGATTGTGGACCCGAGGCGATGCGGGGGGATTCCTCGAAGCGGCCTATGGAGCGAGGAATATATTGCGTTGAGCGGAATGGCAGCGAGCGGGCGAAGGTCGCGAGCGTAGCGGAGAGGAAGCCCCCCGCGAGCCGGGGTCCACCATTCTGGTGCCTGTTCTGCAGCAGATGATCGGAGGGTCGTTCAGGCGAGAACTACGATCGT
>DAOUUI010000212.1 GCA_030668225.1 Deltaproteobacteria bacterium | reverse complement strand
GAGTCGTGGGACGGTACGGAGAATCCGCGGGTGTTCCTCCCCGGTGCGACCGACGTGACGTTTTCCTACTCCGCCGGACCTTCGGACGAGGGAACGTGGGAGTGGTTCGACTCCTGGAACCTGAAGGATCAAGGGTTCCTCCCCCGGGCGGTCCGGGTGGAGTTCACAACGCAGTCGGACGCAGGTCCGTTGAAGAACGCCTTCGTCGTTCCGGTGATGGTGGGGGGAGCCGTATGAGCCGGAAGGGGATCGCACAACTCGTCGTGCTGTGGGCCCTTCTCCTGCTCGGGACCCTGGCGATGTCCTTCGCCTTCTCGATGAGGACGGAGGCACAAGCCTCGCGCAACGGCCTCGAGGCCGCCCGCGCCTATTTCCTTGCCCGCCCGGGTGTGGGACGGACGATCGCGCTTCTCTCGACGGGAGCCACCGACAACGTTCTTGCCGGCGCGGTCACCGGGGGGGAGGACGGGGCGACCTACGAGGTCCGGGTCATGCCGGAGAACGGGAAGATTGACATCAACCATGTCGGCGAGGAAGGACTCAAGGAGATCCTCCGCAACAGCGGGCTGTCCGAAGACGAGGTCGAAAGCATGGGGGACGCGATCCTCGACTGGCGCGACGAGGACGACCAGCGGCGACCGGCAGGGGCGGAAGAGCAGGACTACGCATTTCTTCCGGAGCCGGTCAAACCGCGAAACGGGCGGCTTGCCTCTGTCGAGGAACTCCGGTACGTCCGGGGGGTACCTCCGGAGTTCTTCTCGCGGGTCCTGGCAAATGTGTTCACGGTGGACAGCGGGAGCCCCGGCGTGAACGTGAACGCGGCCCCCATTGAGGTCTTGCGGGTCCTGCCGGGATTTACCCCCGAACTGGCGGCCCTCGTGAAGGAACGACGTAAGGAGTCCCCTTTCCGGTCACCCGGAGATGTCGCGGCAATTCTCGCGGCGGAGGGGGTCGGGCCGTCGGCAATCCCCGTTATCTTGGGTGGCGCATCGTCCCGTGTCTATACGATCACTTCCACCGGCAAGGCCGAAGGGTCGGTGACGCGTGTCATCCGGTGCATAATCGTGGTGGGCGGCGGTCCGAATCCGATTAAGATAAGGCGCTGGGAGGATCACGTGCCGATTTACGAGGAGGCCGGGTGAACCTGTTCCAGACGGTGGTGGGGATCGACCCCTCGGGGAAGCGGCTTGCGCTTGCCGCAATCCGCGGCGGGTTCGGTCCGCCCGCCCTTATCGCTCCCCCGCTCGTATACGATCTTCGCAGCGAGAAGGAGCAGCAGCTTCTGTCCGAGGTGGAAGGGGTCCTTGGCGATTTCGCGGCGCGGCACGGACTCGCGGGGAGCGCGGCCAGGCTGTGCATCCCGGCGGATCGTATCTACTCCGCCCGTGTATCCTTCCCTCCGATCCGGGAGAAGGACCTGCGGCCGGCCCTGGAACTGGAGCTGGAGAGGCTCTTCCCCTTTCCCTCTTCCCGGCTCCGTTTCGGCTGGAAGCGTCTCGCGGAGCCGTCCGACGGAAAGAATGTCACCCTGATCGTGACGGCCGTCCTCTCGGACTACATCGAGTGGTGGGAGGACGCCGTGTCCCGGACAGGGCTTCGTCTCGCCGGGGCGATCCCCGCAGGATGGGCCCTGTCGTCGGCCCTCTCCTTCGCACGACGGGGGCAGGGAGGGGCCGTCGGGGGGTGGACCGCGATTCTGCGCGAGGTGGGCGAAGCGGTTGAGTGCTCCGTCCTTTCCCTGGGCGTTCCCGTCTTCTCTGCGTACCGGCAGTGCGCTGCGGACGCGATGCCTGCGGAAGGGCTCTCTCTCCTTGCGGAGGGACTGATCGACGTCCCCTCCCGGGGGGATGATGAACCCGTGGATCTGGTGGCTCCCCCGGGCTGGTTCGGCGATGGGGTAGGGGAGGCCGGCGGGAAAAACACCTTCCGGGTCGTAGAGGATTTCGCG
>DAOUUI010000176.1 GCA_030668225.1 Deltaproteobacteria bacterium | reverse complement strand
ATTCCTTCCAGGAGGAGGATCTGCACCTGCTCGTGGCGATCGCGGGGCAGGCGGCGGTCGCCATCGACAATGCGCGGCAGTACCTCGACCTGCAGGAGGAGAACAAAGAGCTCCGCAGGCGCGTCAAAGGCGACCTGCAGATCATCGGAGACAGCCCGGCGCTCATGGACGCATTCAAGATCGCCGAGAAGGCCGCGGATGACACGCTGCGAGCGGCGCGTGCCGTTCTCCACAATGGCGATCGGGGTGTCCGGGGGGAATCCCGCGCGGACCATGTCCCGCTCCAGGCGGAAGGCCCGCGAGGCCCCCATGTATATGGCGATCGTTCCGTTCCGGGGAATGCGCATCCAGTCGACCGCGGGAGATTTTTTCTCCGCCGTCTCGTGCCCGGCGATGAACATGAGGCAGGACGACAGGTCCCTGTGCGTCAGCGGGAGGTTCGCCGCCGCCGCGCACCCCGCCGCTGCGGTGATCCCGGGGACGATCTCGAAGGGGATCCCCCGGGTGGTGAGGAATTCGGCCTCTTCCCCCCCCCGCCCGAAGATGAGCGGGTCGCCGGATTTGAGGCGGACCACGGATTTCCCATCCCGGGCGAACCGGGCCATCGCACTGTGGACGGCCTCCTGCTTCATCGTGGCCCCGTGCCCGGACGTCCTGCCGCGACGGGAGTAGCAGATCCTTTTCGCCTTGCGCGGGGCAAGAGAGAGGATCTCCTCGGGGACGAGATAGTCGTAAATGACGACGTCCGCGCTTCGCAACAGACCCAGGGCGCGGACGGTCAGAAGGTCCGGATCCCCCGGCCCCGCCCCGACGATGTAGACTTTTCCGGGCTTGCCCCGGAGAGCCGTGCGCCTCCGTCCCCGTTCCATCCGGACCGACAGTTCCGCCTCGTGATCTTCCAGGAACTCCCGGATCGCTTTTGCCGCCCCGGGGTTCTTCCCGTTCGTTGAAATTGCCGCGATGAACCCGCTTCCGTCTACGACCGCGGGAAGGAGAAAAGTACAGTCGTCCGGGGAGTCCGCCACGTTCACGGGAATCCCGCGGCGCTTCGCCCCCCGGGATACGGCGCGGTTTACCCCGGCGTCGGATGTCGCGGCAAACGCGATCCCCATGTCGTTTAGGTAATCATCACGAAAAGAACCGGGGATTGCCCGGATCGACCCGCTTCGGGCCATGCGGCGGACCTCCGCGGATATTCTCTTCGCGACGACGGTAACGGAGGCTCCGCAGGCAAGGAGCGACCGGATCTTGCGTTCCGCGACCGCACCTCCCCCGACGACCAGCGCATTCTTGCCGCCGACCCGGAAAAACATTGGAATATATTGACTTTTTGGTTCCATTCGCAACTACGTTTATATAATCTATCGATGATGTAGATTATAGGGGGCAACCAATGGTGTCAAGGAGGAAATCGCCCCGCCGCTTCCTTTTGGGCACGGAAAAACGGTGGTGGGCCTGGATGTCGCGTCTACGGGTGGACCAGCGAGGCGGCGACCTGGTAGACCTCGGACAGGGTGGAAAGGGATAGTGAGGTATGCCAGTGGCCGGTGAGGAGAAAGCGCTTCAGGCCCACCAGGGCGCTGATGGGCAGGAATCCTTCCACCGCCGGCGGACGATGGGCGGTGACCGGTCCTCCCGAGACGATCTGCCGGTAGAAGGAGTGGAACTCGATGCCGACCAGAACGAAGAAGAAGAGATATGCCCCCTGCACCACCCACCGCAGCGTCGGGAGGATCGCGTAAGGATTGCGCCACCTCGCGGAGTCAGGCGCCTCCTGGGCGAGCGCAGCGACCGGTTCGGACATCACGTTTTCCCTCTCCCGGGCAATGAAAATGGTTACCCGGTTCATACTCTCTTAATCCCCGATCCCCCTTCCTTGACCTATCCCAACACCCTCCCTACACTGAAATCGCCTGGCAAGACATGAAGAAGGAGTTCGCACCATGGCCCTTGTGGGGGAAGTGTTCGTAGCCGACGTCATCGGGAAGCCGGTACTCGATCCGGTGGGCGAGGAGATAGGAAAGCTCCGCGACATCGCGGTGGTCGGCGGCGGGCCCTTTCCCCGGGCGGCAGGGCTCCTGCTCGAGAGGAAAAAGACCGTTCTCTTCCTCCCGTGGGAGGAGGTAAGTATCTTCAACCGGCGGATCATCTCTTCGCGGAAGCGGGATTCCGATCTGGCGGAGTATACGCCCGCACCTGACCAGCTGCTCATCGGGAAGGACCTCCTGGACAAGCAGATCGTCGACATCGACGGGGCGAAGGTCGTCCGGGTAAACGATGTCAAGCTTGCCGAGGAGGGGGGAGCCGCCTGCGTCACGGACGTGGACGTGGGGGTGCGCGGGATCCTGCGCCGTCTCGGTGTAGAGCGCCGGGGGGAGTCCTTCTTCCGGACGATCCGCCACCCGCTGCGCCACCAGATGATCTCCTGGTCCCTGATCCAGCCCCTCCACGAAAAGCTCGACCGTCTCACGCTTGCTGTCTCCCGGCAGGCCCTCGCCGAGATCCACCCGGCGGACATCGCCCAGATCATCAGCGGGCTCTCCCCCGAAGAGCGGAAGGGATTCTTCGGGAAGCTCGGCCTCGAGATGGCCGCCGAGACCCTCCACGAGCTGGAGCCCGAGGTGCAGGCCGACCTCATTTCGGATATGGACAAGGAGCAGGCCGCAGACGTCATCGAGCGGATGCCTCCGGACGAGGCTGCGGACGTGATCGCAGACCTCCCCCTCGAGAAGGCCCAGGAGATCCTCGGACTGATCGAAAAGGAGGAGGCCCAGGACATCCACGAGCTTCTGGGGCACGAGGAGGATACCGCGGGGGGCCTCATGACGAACGAGTACCTCGCCTATCCGCCGGGGATCACCCTCGCGGAGACGCTTGAGAGGTTCCGGAAGGAAGCCGAGGAGATCGAGGCGGTCTACTACATGTACGTTGTCGAGGAGGAAAAACTCCTGGGGGTCATCGGGCTGCGCGATCTCATCCTCGAGGATCCCTCGAAGTCGCTCGGCGAGGTGATGCACACGAAGCTGATCACCATCCGGGCGGACGCGAACCAGGAACAGGTTGCCGAGCTTATCTCCAAGTACAACCTGCTTGCCCT
>DAOUUI010000010.1 GCA_030668225.1 Deltaproteobacteria bacterium | reverse complement strand
TCTGTCTGCTGGCGGAGGCGTTTTTCTCCCTGGTTCGGGGGGACGAGGCATCCGGTCTTTCGTCCCTCCGGGAAGGGCTTCGCATCGGGAGGGAGAAGGGCTATATCGACGTCTACCTGTGGCGTCCCGGCCTGCTGGAAACGGTTACCGCGAAAGCCCTGGAAAAAGGGATCGAAACGGGGTATGTCCGCGACCTCATCCGCAGGAACGCCCTTGTCCCCGACGCCGCTCTTCCGGGTCTGGAGAGCTGGCCGTGGCCGCTCAAACTCCATACGCTCGGCGCGTTCGGCCTTCTCAAGGAGGAAAAGCCCCTCTCGTTTACCCGGAAGGTCCAGCACAAGCCGCTCCTGATGCTCAAGGTGCTTGTCGCCCTGGGAGGAAAGGATGTCCCGGAGGAGCAGATGACCGATATCCTCTGGCCCGAGGCGGAGGGAGACCTGGCGCACCAGTCCTTCGCCACGACGCTCAGGCGTCTTCGAAAACTGCTCGGCAACGAGAAGGCCGTGTCGCTTCGCGAGGGCCGGGTTACGCTCGACGCCCGCCACTGCTGGGTGGATGTGTTCGCCTTCGAATCCCTTCTCGCGCGGGTCGACGCCGATGCCCGAAGCAGTGACGCATATTCGGATGGGGCGCACGCCGCGTACCTTGCGGAAAAAGCGATCGCCTTGTACAGAGGACCGTTTCTTGCCGCGGAAGCCTCCCACCCCTGGGCCGTGGGGGTGGGGGAACGGATGAGGAGCAAGTTCCTCCGTGCCGTGGGGTTCCTGGGCAGCTTTCTGGAAAAGGAAGGAAGATGGGATGAAGCCGTCGCCAGCTACCGGAGAGGGCTGGAAGTGGATGATCTCGCGGAGGAATTCTACCAGCGCCTGATGATCTGCCACCAACAGAACGGGCAGGTTGCCGAAGCGCTTGCAGTGTACAGCCGCTGCGGCAAGACACTGTCCGCCGTTCTCGGGGTCGCCCCTTCCGCGGATACCGAGGCCATCGCGGACCGGATTCGTCCCGCCTGACCGTCCTCCTTTTTTTCGTATAAGTCCCCTATCTGTCACTTTTCCCATGTCAGGATGGTCCCGGGCACAAGGAAAACCCATGTGCTTCGTGCCATGAAAGGGGAAGTTCTTCCGGCGCTGCAGGTGAGGCCGGGCGGAACAAGGCCTTTCGGAGGGACGGCGATGGAGAGATACACGATTCGAATCCTGTACCGGAACAGGGAAACCCCGGAGAAATTCGTGGGAGTGGTGGAAGGAACGGGGGATACGGTTACACGGGGGTTTGTGAGCATGGAAGGGCTTTGGAGGATTCTCAACTCCCCTGGTCCGGGATCGGGCAGGGAAAAGGCGGCTTCCTCCAGGGAGGGGGAACACCGCTCCCGAGAGGAACTGATCGATCTGTTCCGGAGTCTGCGCGAGGGGTAGGAAACGGAGGGGAAAGATGGCTTTGGACATTTACATCATCCGGATCTACCGCCGGGACGAATCGGAACCCGGCATGGTCGTGGGGATCGTGGAGGATATCGGAACCAACGTGAAGCAGAGATTTTCCAGCTTCGAGGAACTGAAGAAGGTCCTTTATCCCACAGAAGGCCGTATTCCCCAAAAAATGCAGGACGGTTCCGCGGAAAAAGAGGGAATATAGGTGACGGAAATGGATGCGGGCAGGGCGCGCGGGGCCTAAAACCCCGGCGTGGATCAGATCTTAAGGATCTCCCCTTTAGTGAGGAAACGGATGTCTTCGCGGCCGAGCGCCGGGATCTCCTTCTCGATTTCCTGCTGGTGCTGGGGCTTGGCGTGGATGAGGTAGATCCGCGGCGGCGGCGTTTTCATCTTCGCGATCTCTTTCGCCAGGAGTGACGGTGTGAGGTGGCCCGACTGCAAGGCGATCTCCTCCATCCGGTTCGGGAACGAAGTTTCCACGATCAGGCAGTTCACGTTGCGCGTGTCCACCTTTTTCCAGAAAAGATCGGTCGGGCCCGTGTCTCCCGAGTAAGCGATGGTCTTTCCCCCTTCCTTTTCCAGGATGTACCCGTACGAGGGGACGGTGTGACTGACTCTTTCCGCCGTGATCCTGTACCCGTCGATCGTTTCCTCGTCTCCGGGCCGAACGATGCCGAACCGCAGCACGGGCGCATCGGGAGTCGGGATCCTGGTGAAGTCCGGCCATATCCGGTCGTTGAAGATGTTCTGCTTCAGGTCGTCGATAACCTCCTGCCCGCTCATGACGGTCACGGTGCTCCCCGTCTCGCGGACCACGAGATTGTCGAGCAGGAAGGGAATCCCCTTGATGTGGTCGAAGTGGGCGTGGGTGAGAAGGATGTACCGGATATTGCTCTCTTCGGTGATGTTCAGGGAAATGCAGATCGTCCCCGCATCGAGCAGAATTTTTCCGTCGACGGTAAATGCTGGGCAGTAGTGGCCGGGGACCTCGGAACCCGAGGCGCCGAGAACCTTGATGATCAAGATGCGGGAACCTCCCGGATGACGTCGTAGACCTTACGTCGGTGTGCGTTTCGTAAGAACTTCACTATTCTTTCTCGAAGTATAGATTATTGCACTTTAAAAACCCTCTTTCCGGTACGGAAAAAGATGGAACAGGAAAACGCGCCATGTCCTTCCACGACCATCCTGCCAAAGCGGGAGTGACAGGTAGGGGACAGATTCAGCCCTCTGTGGTGGCCGGCGCGCAGGGGGCTCCTACCCGCCAGGAAATGGTATGATGATCCCCAATGATCGACCATCTTCGCGGCCGCCTTTCGGGCGGGGGGAAAGACTTCGTCGTGCTGGAATGCGCGGGGGTTGGGTTCCGCGTGAGCGTGTCCTCCGTGACGCGGTCCGATCTGCCCACCGAGGGGGAAGTTTGTTTCCTGCGCACCTTCCTCCACATGCGCGAGGGAGGCTCCGACCTCTTCGGGTTCTCCTCCGAGACGGAGCGGGAGATTTTCCTGGCGATGATCGGCGTGAGCGGGGTGGGGCCCAGGTCCGCCCTTTCCGTCCTGTCGGTGTTGGGGATTGCCGGCGTGCTCTCCTCCTGCGCGCGGGAGGATGCGGCGCCCTTTACGCGCGTTCCCGGCATCGGGAAGAAACTGGCGCAGCGGATCGCGCTGGAGCTTCCGGACCGTCTGAAGAAAGTGTCGGTCGAACTGACCCCCGTCCCCGAAGGCGAAGGGGGGGAGGCATCCTCCGAGCCGGAGGTCGAGGCCGTCGAAGCCCTCATCGCGTTGGGATTTCCCCGGAGTGAGGCGCAGGTCACCGTGGCCAGCCTGCGCAAGGAGTCCGGGGCGGGCGCACCCACGGAAGTCCTGATCCGGGGGGCGCTCAAGCGCCTGTCGGGGCCGCGAAGATGATTCGCGGGATTTGACGAAGGAGGGGAAGTGGAAGGACGCATCGTGGATCCGAAGACAGGCGGGGAGGAGGGGGCGTTCGATCTTACCCTGCGGCCGAAATACCTCTCCGAGTTCATCGGGCAGGCTCCCATCGTTTCCAATCTGAAGACATTCATCGAAGCGGCGAAGAACCGCGGTGAGTCTCTCGATCATGTCCTTCTTTCCGGCCCCCCCGGCCTGGGGAAGACGACCCTGGCCAACATCATCGCTAACGAGATGGGGGTGGGAATCCGCACCACCTCAGGCCCCGCAGTGGAACGGAAGGGCGACATCGCAGCGATCCTGACGGCGCTGGAACCCGGGGACGTTCTCTTCATCGACGAGATCCACCGCTTGAGCCGCGTCGTGGAGGAGTTGCTCTATGCCGCCATGGAGGATTTCGCACTCGACATCATTCTCGGGCAGGGCCCTTCGGCGAAATCGATCCGGCTCTCCCTTCCGCGGTTTACGATGGTGGGCGCCACGACCCGGACCGGTCTTCTCACCTCCCCCCTGCGGGACCGCTTCGGCGTCAATTTCCGGATGGAGTATTACGGCCCCAAGGAGCTCGAGGAGGTGATCCGGAGGTCCGAGAAAACCTTTTCGATCCCCACGGACAACGACGGCGCGCGGGAGATCGCCCGTCGCTCCCGAGGGACGCCCCGCGTGGCCATCCGTCTCTTGAAGCGCGTGCGCGACTTCGCCCAGGTGAGCGGGGACGGGAAGATCCACCAGGAGATCGCAGACCACGCGCTCCACAAGATGGAGGTGGACCGGGAGGGTCTCGACGTGATGGACCGGAAGATCCTGCGGGTGATCCTCGAGAAGTTCCACGGCGGGCCCGTAGGGGTGGAGACGATCTCGGCGTCGGTGAGCGAGGAGCGGGACACGATCGAGGACGTGTACGAACCGTTCCTCATCCAGCAGGGATTTCTGAAGCGGACCCCGAGGGGACGGGTGGCCACTCCCGCCGCGTACCGCCACCTTGGGCTTACGCCCCCCAAGAGATCTCCCCAGCAGGAAGGTCTGTTCGGGGAAGGATGAATAAACGGGCGGGAGGCCTGCCTAACCGTAGTCGGTCAGCCCAACTCGCGGCATCGTTCTTCCGGGAGTGCCAAGATGAGACGGTTCGTTTCCCTGGCGGTTTTCTGTTTCGCACTGATCGCGCTTTCTTCCCACGCAGGACTCTTCGATGACATCATGAAGGGGGCAGGAGGCGCCCTGTCAAAAGGAGGCCCGGACGACAGCCAGATCGTCGCTGGGCTCAAGGAGGCCCTGACCGTCGGGACGGACAATGCCGTAAGCCTCGTCTCCGTGACGGACGGGTATTTCGCCAACCAGGCCATCAAGATCCGCATGCCCGACAAGATCCAAAAGGTTGCGGACGTGCTGGGCAAGGTGGGGTACCAGAAGCAGGTGGACGAGTTCGTCCTCAGCATGAACCGCGCGGCGGAAATGGCCGCCCCGCAAGCGAAATCGATCTTCGTGGAATCGATCAGGGAGATGACGTTCGAGGATGCGAAAAAGATCCTCAACGGCGGCGACACGGCGGCGACCGACTTCTTCAAGGCCAGTACGAGCGACAGGCTGTACGAAGCGTTCAAGCCCATCATCTCGTCCAGCATGAACGACGTCGGGGCGACCCGGAAATACAAGGAGATGATGGGGCAGTATACCGCGCTGCCGTTTACGAGCGCCGAATCGGTCGATCTCGACCACCACGTGACGAACAAGTCGCTGGACGGTCTTTTCTACATGGTGGGAGAGGAGGAGAAAAAGATAAGGACGGATCCGGCCGCCCGGGTCACCGACCTGCTGAAGACGGTGTTCGGGAGCAAATAAGGTACAATTTCCCTATGGCGCCTTTCGGGAAGATCCTTCTGGTTTCCGGGCTGGTCCTGGCCGGTGTCGGCCTTCTGTTCATCTTTGCAGACAGGGTCGGCTGGATCGGCAGGTTGCCCGGCGACATCATCATCAAACGGGAGAACTTCACATTTTACTTGCCGCTGGCCACGGGCATCCTGATCAGCGTTGTCCTGACTCTGCTGTTCTGGTTGTTCCGGAAGTAGCTCCTGTTGTCCTTCGGCAACAGGGAGTGTAGCGTAAATGCAACTCCCGGAGGAACTCCTTTCCCTGTTTGCACATAAGACACCGATAACATAGCACTTTAATTATTACCTTTCTGGCATGTCGCTTGCAATATTGTTTCCTGAAATTCGTGCGGGAGAATGAATATGAGGGTTTTCCAACACACGATATCGAATTCGCTTTCCTTTTCCGGCGTGGGGCTCCACACAGGCGTCGATACTTCCGCGAAAATCGTTCCGGCGGGCCCCGATACGGGGATCGTCTTCCGTCGCATGGACACGGGCACCGAAATTCCCGCCACGGTGGAAAACGTTGCCGAGACGGCCTACGCGACCGTCCTTTCCGCCGGGAGGGAAAAGATCTCCACGGTGGAGCATTTCCTCGCAGCGCTTTACGGAATGGAGATCGACAACGCTGTGATCGAAGTGGATGGCCCGGAACTCCCGATTCTGGACGGCAGCGCCCTCGAGATTTCCCGGGCGATCGCGTCTTCCGGACCTGCCCGGCAGGATGTCCGCAGGCAGTTCCTGCGGGTCTGGGAAAATGACAAGATCCGCCAGAACGGGTCGATGGTGGCCCTCTCTCCTGCGGTGGAGATGGAGATCTTGGTGACGGTCGATTTCCCTGCGAGCGCCATCGGGCGGCAGTGGGCGAAGTTCACCCTCACCCCCGAAAACTTTCTCAAGGAGATCGCACCCGCGCGAACTTTTGTCCTCCGGGAGCAGATCGACGCTCTTCGCGCGGCCGGTCTTGCCAAGGGCGGGTCGCTCGATAACGCGATCGTCGTCGAGGGAGACAAGGTGCATAACACGGAAGGACTTCGTTTCCCCAACGAGTTTGCCCGGCACAAGTTGCTCGATTTCATAGGCGACATCGCCCTGCTGGGACACCCCGTACGCGGTTCTTTCCTTGCCATCCGTCCGGGGCACACGATGAACCATGCTGTTGCCGGATACCTTGCATCGCCTTCGTATTCGGCATCTCCCGCACCGCCTGTCACCCCGGGGAAATTCCCCGTGGATATACAGGTCACTGCCTAATCCCCCTTTGAGTGGCCCTTAACGGGCCACTCACCCCCCTCTTTCTACAGGAGTTTCAGAGCTGTTGCAGGTTTGCCTCAGTCGGGTATAATGTCCGGGGAGGCGATATTGCGATACGTTGTTATTTCGCTTGTTTTTCTTGTGGTTTTCGTGACGCCTGTTCTCTCCGCTGACACTTCTCCGAAGCCCAGAATCACGGATATCCACGGCGAAGCAAAAGAGGGGAAGGCCAAAGTGCATTTCACCCTGCGCAACGCTTTTTCCCCCGAGATGGTGGAGGCGCTGAAAAGCGGCATCGAGATCTCCTTCGAGACCGTCGTGCGCGTTCAGAGGCACCACCGGAACTGGTTCGACGCGACAGTCGGCAAAATCACCTTCTCCCGCTCCGTCCGCTACGACGTTCTCTCCCGCGTATACCGCCTGAACCGTGGGAAGGAGGTGGATCTTCTCCCGGACATCTTTACCGCGCTTGCGGGGATGACCCGGTACGAGATCGTCGTGCCGCTCACCTCCCCGGTCACGCCCGGCAAGAGGTATCAGGCGCTCGTCCGGACGCGTCTTGACAAGGTCGGACTGTCGGAACCGCTCCGTTCGATCCTCTTCTTCTCCTCGCTTTGGGACCTGGAAACCGAATGGGCGATAGGAGCCATTGCCGCGCCATGAAAGAGACCCCCCCACGGAGAGCGGATCCTTCCCCCGGGAAGGATCTCGCAAGGAGAAGGCGGGAGAGGATCGCCATAGGGATCGTGGCCGTCCTGGTGATCGGACTCACCATACTGGAGGCGAACCTGGCGGCGGTCGGCGGGATGGCGTTTTCGAGCAACATCGTCATCTTCGCTCTTATCAACCTCAACGTCATCCTGATCGTCCTGTTGATCTTCCTCGTTACCCGGAACGTGTTCAAGCTGATCCTGGACCGGAAACGGAACATCCTGGGGGCGAAGATCCGGTCCCGCCTGGTGTTCATCTTCATCGCTTTTTCCCTCATCCCCACGATCCTCCTCTTCGTTGCAGCCGCCAACATCACGACGACGAGCATCAAATCGTGGATCGGCGGGAGGGTCGGAGTTGCCCTGACCAACGCACTCGACATCGTACGGGGGAACCTCGAGAAGGAGGCCGCAAGCCTGTCCGGCGTTGCGGACCAGGCGGCCTCCGCCGTTCTCCGAAAGAGCAGGAAGGACTCCCTCAAAACTTCCCTGGAAAAATCAAGGAAGGGGTCATCTCCAGACGTTTCGCTCCTGGTGGTGGGGCGAGGCGGTGTCTTGGCGGCGAGCGGGGATGTTACCGGAGAGATCGCCACGCAGATCCGGTCCCGCCTGAAAGGGGAGGAAGGAAACGTCGTGCGCGGCGGCGTGATGACGTTCATCGGAGAGTCGTACGCATCCGCCGTCCGCCGCCTGCCCGACGGAAGGGCCGTCGTGGCGGTGAAGACCATTCCCCGCGACGAGGCAAACAAGATCCGGGATATCGCGAAGGCGTACGACGAGTACCACCAGGTGCGGCTCCTCGACGACCCGATCCGGGCCAGCTACATCGCCACGCTCATCCTCATTACCCTGCTCGTGGTGTTTGCCG
Organism: Deltaproteobacteria bacterium; assembly: GCA_030668225.1. Taxonomy (GTDB): domain Bacteria; phylum Desulfobacterota; class Deferrimicrobia; order Deferrimicrobiales; family Deferrimicrobiaceae; genus CSP1-8. Next base: position 22,304 of record DAOUUI010000010.1, on the reverse strand, counting down.
CCTCCTGGATGGGAATCTATCTTGCGCGGCAGATCACCGTCCCCATCCAGATGCTGGCGGAGGGGACCGAGAAGGTGGCTTCCGGGGACCTCGACGTCCGGCTTGACTACCGGTCCGACGACGAATTCGGGCACCTGGTCGGCTCCTTCAACCGGATGACGGCGGACCTCAAGGGAATGAAGAAGAGCCTCGAGGACGCCAACGTATCCCTCTCGTCCACGTTCGAGGAACTTAGAAGGAGAAGCAGGTTCATCGAGACGATCCTGACGAACATCTCCACCGGGGTCATCGTCATCGACCGGTTGGGACGCATCTCGATGATCAACAAGGTGGCGGAACTGATTCTTTCCATCAAGACGGACAAGGTGCTGGGGAAGCCGTACAAGGAGGTGGTTCGGGAGGAGCACTACGAGACGGTCCGGACCCTGTCGCGCGAGGTGGGGGAGACGCCCGGCAGGAAGGTGGAGCGGCAGGTGGACCTTTCCGTCATGGGAAAGGAGATCTCCCTTCGCGTCAGCGTGACGTCGCTCCAGGGGGACGACGGGGAGTACCTGGGGCTGGTGGTCGCCTTCGATGACCTCTCGCAGGCGATGCGGCTCCAGCGGATCATGGCGTGGCGGGAGGTTGCTCGACGGATCGCCCACGAGATTCGAAATCCCCTGACTCCGATCCAGCTCTCCACGGAGCGGCTGCAGAAGAAGTTCGCCCCGTTGCACGATCGCGACCCCGCCTTCTCCGAGTGCACCCAGACGATCCTCTCCGAGGTGGAATCGCTGAAATCTCTCGTCGAGGAGTTCACCCGCTTCGCCCGCATGCCAGCGCCGGCCTTCAAAGAGGGGAACCTCGTGGAAGAGCTGCGGCCGGTCGTGGAGACGTTCCGGGCGGCCCATTCCGGGATCGCTTGGGAGTTCGAAGGGGAGGATATCCCGACGGTCTGGTTCGACCCGTTCCAGATCCGGCGGGCGGTGACCAACCTCCTGGAGAACGCCGCGTCGGCGCTTGGGGGACAGGGACGTGTCGCGGTCCGGGTGGCCCACGAGCCGGGACTGGGAAGCGTCCGCGTGTCCGTGCGAGACGACGGGCCGGGAATCCCCTCCGGGGACCGGGATCGTCTGTTCGAACCGTATTTTTCCCGCAAGGAGGGAGGGACGGGGCTCGGGCTGGCCATCGTCAGCGCGATCGCGAGCGACCACCAGGGGACGGTGGTGGTACGGGACAACGTCCCGAGAGGCTCGGTCTTCGAGATCGAAATCCCCGTTCGTCCGAAGAGAAGGGGGTAGGCTTGCCATGGGATACTCGGTTCTTGTCATCGACGACGAGGCGAACATCCGGAAGACGCTCAAGGGCGTGCTCTCCGACGACGGCTACCAGGTGCTGCAGGCCGGGGACGGACCCCAGGGACTTGAGGTTCTTTCGCGGTCGTTTGTGGACGCCGTCCTGCTCGACGTGTGGATGCCCGGATTGGACGGGCTCGAGACGCTCAAGAGGATCCGGGAGGTTTCCCCGTTTGTCCCGGTGATCATGATCTCGGGGCACGGGACGATCGATACGGCGGTGAAAGCGGTCAAGATGGGGGCGTTCGACTTCATCGAAAAGCCGATCTCTCTCACCAAGCTGCTCATCATCCTCTCCCGCGCCATCGAGCAGGGGGAACTCCGCCTGGAGAACGTGGTGCTGAAGGAGCAGGTCGAGAAAAAGTATCGCCTGGTCGGAGAGTCCGAGGCCATGGGGCGTGTCCGGGCCGAGATCGCCGCCGCGGGCCCCACCAACGCCTCGGTCCTCGTCGCCGGAGAGAACGGTTCCGGGAAGGAGATCGTCGCCCGCGAGATCCACCGCCACAGCAGGAGGGCGGACCGTCCGTTCGTCGCGGTGAACTGTGCCGCAATCCCCGACGAACTGATCGAGTCGGAACTGTTCGGGCACGAGAAAGGAGCGTTTACCGGGGCGACCGGGCGCAGGAGGGGACGCTTTGAACTGGCGGAGAAGGGCACCCTGTTTCTCGACGAGGTCGGGGACATGAGCCCGCGCACGCAGGCGAAGATCCTCCGTGTGCTCGAGGAGAAACAGTTCGAAAGGGTCGGAGGGGGGGAGAAGATCCGCGCGGACGTGAGGATCATCGCGGCGACGAACCGGAACCTGCCGAAAGAGGTCGAGGCGGGACGTTTCCGTGACGATCTCTACTTCCGGCTGAACGTCTTTCCGATCCTCGTGCCCGCCCTGCGCAACCGGAAGGGTGACATTCCCGAAATCGCGGAGTATTTCGTCGGGGAGATCTGCACGGAGCATGGAAAGGAAAAAAAGAAGTTCTCCCGGGGGGCGATGGAGAGGATGCTTGCCCACGCCTGGCCGGGAAACGTCCGCGAACTTCGCAACGTCGTGGAGCGCCTCGTCATCCTGTCGGCGGGACCTTCGATCGAGGAGGAAACCGTGCAGCGTGTTCTCGCTGCCGAGCCTGCCCGGGCGGAAACGACGACGCTGGGTGCATTGGATCAGGAGAATTTCCGGGAGGCCGTCCTCGCCTTCGAAAAGGAATACCTCACGAGGAAACTGAGGGAAAACGAATTCAACGTGAGCCGCACGGCGGAGAAACTGGGTCTGGACCGCACCAGCATCCACCGGAAGATGAAGCAGCTCGGGATCACACCGGAAAGCGGGAGGAGATAGACGGTTGTTCCCGGGTCTCCCCGAAAAGTATGCCGTCGTCCGGAAAATCGCCTCCGGCGGAATGTCCGAGGTGTTTCTGTGCCGGATGCGGGGAGTGGAGGGTTTCGAGAAAAAAGTGGCCGTAAAGGTGGTTCATCCCCGCCTTACGGAGGATGCGCGCTTCAGGGACATGTTCATTCGGGAGGCGCGGATCGCGGCGTCCCTCTCCCATCAGAACCTCGTTCAGGTATTCGACTTCGGAAAGCGGGAAAACTCGTACTACCTCGCCATGGAATTCGTAGACGGGTGGACCATGGCCCAGGCGGTCGCACAGATGCGTGTACGGTCGATGCCGATCTCCCTCCCCCTCTGGAGGTACTGGGTGGAAGGAATGCTGGACGGGATCGCCTATCTGCATTCCCGAAACGTCATCCATCGCGATATCAGCCCCTCCAACGTTCTTTTGTCACGGAGGGGAGCGGTAAAAATCACCGATTTCGGTATTGCGCGGGGCTTGCGCCTCGGAGAGGAAAGACCGGAGGGATGGGAAGGAAAATTTTCCTACATGTCTCCGGAGCAGGCAAGAGGAGAGGAAGCGGGCGCTTCCTCGGATCTTTTCTCCGCCGGGGTGATCGCCGCGGAGTTTTTTCTGCCGGGGAGGCTATTCGACGGCGAGGGAAGGGACGAGATTCTTGCCCGGTTGAGAGACCATGATGTGGAAGGCCTCCCTGCAGAACGGTTCCCTTCCGGAATTTCCGGGATCCTGAGGAAATGTCTGTCGAAGGAGAGGGAAGACAGGTATCCGGACGCGGGCAGCTTCGCGATGGCGATCGTACGGGCGGTTCCCGAAACGGTTTCGCGAGCGGACCTGGTCGCCTCCTGGGATCTCCTTTTTTCCGGGGCAGGGCAGGCAGAAGATGACACGGTTGTCCTGGACGCTCTTCCTGTCGCAGGCGACCCGGCGATGATCCGGGAAAAGAGGGAAACCTACGGGATCATGGGACGTCGCGGGATCAGGATCGGGGTGACGTCGGCGCTCGTGGCGGCTTCTGTGGGAGGGGTGATGTTATGGATGGGGACCGGGCCGGCAGAGCGGGAAAAATCCCCCGTTGTGGCGGAGGAGATCTCCCGCGCGGGCTCCGTCGGCCTTCCTTCCGGGGAGGGTACGCCGGAGCCGGGACCAGTTGCCACTCCTTCCCGCTTATCCGAAACACCTTCCCCGCCCAAGCCGCGCCCGGGAGACCGGGATAATCCTGAACGGGATGCTCTTTTTCCCGGACACGAGAGACGGGTGTGGATCGAGACGGACCCGGCAGGCGTTTCGGTGGGCTACGAGGACGGAACCTCTCTCGGGTCGGCCCCTTTCCATCTCGATACGGCGTCGCTTGCGGGGGAAAAAGTCTATTTCCGGAAGGAAGGGTACGTCACGAGAAGCGTATCGGCCGACGCGCTGGGGCAGCTTCCGGGTTTCCGGATTGCGCTGGAGCGCCGGACGGGGACGGTGGAAGTGGTCCAGGCGATCCCCTGGGCAAAAGTATACGAAGGGGACCGGTATCTTGGGGTAACCCCGATTAACTCGCTGGAACTTCCCGTGGGGGAGCATCGGCTGCGCTTCGTGAACGAACCGCTCGGCGTGGACAAGGTGGAAGCCGTTATCGTCGCTCCGGGAGCGAACCCGAAACTCATCGTCCCGCTGGTCGGGAACCGGTAGGAGACCGCTTCCCGAATATATTTAGGAAAGCAGGGAGGAAGCAGAGATGGAATACGTGAACCTCGGTGCGACGGGTGTGACGGTATCCCGCATCTGCCTGGGTTGTATGACCTACGGCGCGAAAAGTTGGCGGGAGTGGGTGCTCGAGGAGGAGGAAGGGCGTCCTTTCATTCGCCGCGCACTGGAGTTCGGAATCAATTTCTTCGACACCGCCGATGTCTACTCCCTCGGGCGTAGCGAGGAGATCCTCGGCAAAGCACTCAGGGACTTCGGCCCCGGACGGCCCAGGATCGTCATCGCGACCAAGGTATTCAATCCGATGGGAGACGACCCCAACCTGAGAGGTCTATCGCGAAAGCACATCCGGCACTCGATTGACGGCAGCCTGCGCCGACTGAAAACGGATTACGTCGATCTCTACCAGATCCACCGGTTCGACCCGTTCACACCGATCGAGGAGACCCTCGAAGCGCTTGACGAGGTCGTGCGCTCGGGGAAGGCGCTGTATGTCGGTGCGTCATCGATGTACGCCTGGCAGTTCGCCCGGATGCTTTGCGCCGCGGAGAAACGCGGCGGCAGCAGGTTCGTCACGATGCAGAACCATTACAACCTCCTCTACCGGGAGGAGGAAAGGGAGATGATCCCCCTGTGTCGGGAGGAGGGGATCGGCATCCTCCCCTGGAGTCCGCTGGCACGGGGTCTTCTTGCGAGGACCCCGCCCGCAGAGGGGTACGGCGACACCCCCCGCGCCCGCACGGACGAGTATGCCCACAAGATGTATTACCGCCAAAGCGACCATGCGGTCGTACAGGGCGTCTCGGAGATCGCCGGGAAGCGGGGCGTGACCATGGCCCAGGTCGCTCTCGCCTGGCTTCTGCACCAGCCCGGCGTAACGGCCCCGATCATCGGTGCGAGCCGGATGGAACACCTCGAGGAGGCGGTGAAGGCCCTCGAGATCAGGCTTTCCGAGGAGGAGCGAAAGGCCCTTGCGGAGCCCTACGAACCTCACCCCGTCCTGGGCCACGAATAGGCAGCCCCTTCCGCCGTCGGCGAGAACCTTCCATTGGGACCTGCATCTAACTAACGGGAAAATCGGAGAGCCTGCTGTGTGCGATTGCCCCCGTGGGGCAGGACAGCGCAACGCTTCGCTCATTCAAGTCGAGGGAGGATTCCTATGCGCAGAATATTGGTGTCCATGTTGTTGCTCGCCCTGTTCCTGGTCCCCGAGGCATTCGCGGGGAAGGGCCTGGTCTCCGTGAAAAGTTCCTACGGAGCGAAGGAAACGGCGGATCGTGTCGAGCGCCTGGTGAAGGAAAGGGGGATGACGCTTTTCAACCGCATCGATCATGCGAAAGGGGCCAGGACGGTCGGAATGGATCTGCGTCCCACCGAGGTGCTGATCTTCGGGAATCCCAAAGGGGGAACCCCGCTCATGAAATGCGCGCAGACGGCAGGCATCGATCTTCCCCTGAAGATGCTGGTGTGGGAGGACGAGGCGGGAACGGTCCGGGTGGGTTACACCGACCCGGAAGAGATGAAAGACCGGTACGGGATCAAGGGATGTGACAAGGTCCTCCAGAAGATGAAGGGGGCTTTGAAGAAACTGGCCTCTGACGCTTCGCGCCCCGGTTCGTAGGAGAGGGGAAAAGATGGACCCGGAAGATCTTGCCGACGAGTACGTCAGGAAAGCCGACACCCTCGCAGCGGCGAAACGAACCGAGGAGGCGCTGGGGGTCTACGACCTGGCAGTCGGGGTGTATCCCGATTGCACCGAGGCCTGGACCGGCAAGGCCAATGTCCTGCGGTTGCAGGGAAAGCGCAGGGAGGCCCTGGAATGCGCGGAGAGAGCCCTGGAGATAGGGCTTTCCCCGGTTGCGGAGACGCTTCGGGACATCCTGGTCGACGAACTCAGGCGGGAGGGAGCTATCCGATAGGAAATTCCGGGGAAGAGGCTAAAAATCAATCCTGCGGCGGATGGGGGTGGACGGGGAACAGGTGGCGAATGGAGTTCGCGTAATACTGCAGGAGCGGAATGTTATCGGAGTTTGCCGTATAGAGTCCGTCTTTTTCCTCCACGAAGTGACGAAGCATAAGCATGCGTAACCCGACGTCTACGGCATAATCGTGGTCCCTGCGGGGGATGTAGATGTGGGCGCCCACCGCCGTGAGTTCGGCGATCAGCCGGTGGACCTCGGCTTTCAGGTCGAGTTCGCTCCACCGTTTCCCCGCCTGGCCAAGGAACGCAGTCGCAACAAGGGAAACCGGGAGCACCGGGATCACCTTTCCGACGGCCGTCATGAGTTCCCCTGCCAGAGTCTCCACATTCCGGAACCGCTCTTCCCTCTCCAGGGAGCGGAAATCGATTCCGAGCCTGTGGCAATACTGCCGCATGGAGACCGGCGTCCCGAAATTGACGCATGTGTAGCCGAACCGGTACCACCGGCCGCGGACCATGAGAAGGAGGTTGCGCAGGAAAAATTTCAGCGAGGTGCCGATAACGAACGCGAGGTTTTTCCGCGATGCTTTCTTGTCCAGCGATATCAGCTGGCTGCGGTCTTCGAAGGTCCGGTCGTAGTTGATTCCGACCGGGATGAAGACGATGTCTCTTTCCCATCCGGGGTGGAAGGAGCGCGTCATATAGTCAAGAAGGCCGAGTTTCGGTGAGCGCAGCGAGCCGTCCCGGGTCAGGCCTCCTTCCGGAAAGACCGCCTGCACGACCCCTGCTTCGGTGGCCATGGAGACATACCGCTCCAGCACGAGACGGTAGAGGGGATTCCCGGAGTCCCGCCGTATGAAGTAGGCGCCGAGGGATCGGATCAGGGTGTGCAGCGGCCAGATCCTCGCCCATTCGCCCACGGCGTAGCTCAAGGCGGTTCGGGTCGCGGCCAGGTAGGACACGAGGACGTAGTCCATGTTGCTCCGATGGTTCATCACGAAGACCACGCTGGATTTCCGGTCCACCGCGGCAAGCCCCTCTTCGTCCGTGAAGCCGACACGTACCCGGTACAGAATCCTCGCGGTATTTTTCGCGAACCAGTAGCCGATCCGGAAGTAGGCGTACGCGTTGAAGGAGGGCACGATCTCCTTCGCGTAACGCTCGACCTCCGCCATCACGACGTTTCGCGGGACGTTTTTCTCCTTCGAGTGGGTGCCCGCCGCCTCCACGATTTTCGGGTCGTACATCAGCCGGTCGATCAGCACCTGTCGCTTGGTCAGGGAGAAAGGGCGGACATCAAGCTGGAGGCGCTTCCCGATCTCTTCAAGCACCAGGTTGACGCGACGGCGAAGGAACCAGCGGACGCTCGGGATCAGCAGGCGGTCCACGGCCGCCCACGCCGCGAAGAGGAGGAGGACCGCGGCGAGCCAGACGGGAAGGGTAACGTTTCCGCTCATAGGAGTTTTTTCCTTGAGTCTACCATTTTCCCCCGGTCGTCTGAATTGCTCCGGGCCCGAATACTGTACCCGTCCGGTTATGCGAAAGCCTCCGTTTAAAAAAGTTCGCGGGAAGGATCCGCGCACAATTTATTTCCGCGGGTGGCGAAATCCGGTTGAAAGATGCGGTACATTACGGGTATGGCCACGCCCGGAACATCCGATCCCAGGGCCTGGGTCGACCTTCACGGGGACGTCCTGGTGCGGTATGCCATGCTCCGCCTCGGGGATCCCCACCTTTCGGAAGATCTCGTCCAGGAGACGTTTCTTGCGGCATTGAAGGCCCGGGATACCTTCAAGGGAGCCTCCTCCGAAAGGACGTGGCTCGTGGGAATTCTCAAGCACAAGATCTTCGATTACTATCGACAGAAAGGTCGGGAAATTCCGGTGGGGGAGGGCGAATCTTTGCAACCCGGCGGGGAAGCGACGTTTTTCAACCAGGACGGGATGTGGAAAGACGGCCCTGAGGAGTGGGGGGGCGACCCGGCGGCTCTTTTCGGGAAAAAGGAATTCCTGGCCCAGGTCACAAAATGCGTTTCCGGCCTCACCCCCAGGCTGGCGCATGCGTTTACTCTCCGGGAAATCGACGGTCAGGAGTCCAAGGAAATTTGTAAGGTTTTGGGCGTTTCGGAGACTAATCTATGGGTGATTCTGCACCGTGCCAGGATGTTGATGAGACGTTGCCTGGAGATCCACTGGTTCGGCGGGGATGCCGGGAAGAGGTGACCATGCTCTCGTGTAAAGACACCACGCTGCTTGTTTCGGAATCGATGGATCGCACGCTGCCTCTGGGCAGGCGTCTCGCCAAACGGCTCCACCTCATGATGTGCGTGCTGTGCGCACGGTACGAGCGGCAACTCTTCATGATGCGAGAGGTTCTCAAGCGGGCGGGGGCGGAAGAGGATCCCCCGGGACCCGACGACGTCACACTCTCCCCCGAGGCGAAAGAACGGATCAAAAAAGCACTGAACCACCCCTGACGGCTGGTGCGTAAAGGGGTCCCTCCTCGTGCGCGAACCAATTTTCATCGAAAAGGATTTCCGTTGACATGAAACGACCATGATGTATGCTGTCAGCATATAATGCTGACGGCATGGATTTTCATCCGCGACTGTACTATCCGGCCGTAAGAGGTACGCAGTGGACTCAAACGAACAGGTTCTCTCCGCCCGTCGGTCCTTTACCCGCATGGCGAGGTTTTTCCACCAGCTCCTGAGGGAGAAACTCACTTGCGGACCGCTCACGATCCAGCAGTTCTACACCCTGGAATCTCTCGAGGGCGGCCCCAGGCCGATGAACGCGCTGGCGGCGCAGGTCGGGCTTCACCAGAGCACGCTTACCCGCATTGTCGATCGCCTGGAACGGGACGGTCTCGTTGCGCGCCGCGGCAATCCGAAAGAGAAAAGGCGCGTGGAGGTCGTCCTGACCGAAGAAGGACGAACGTTGTACCGGTCTCTGGACAGGGAGTGCAAAAACGTCGCGTCCGAGATGTTGAAGGTGGTGCCGGAAGATGCCAGGCAGGCCTGCGTGGACGCAATGGACCTTTTGAGCAGGTCGATGGATCCCGACAGCGAGAGGTTCCGGGCGCTGCTCAAGAGTTGCTGCGGCGACAGAAAAGGGGAGGGGAAGCGGTGAGGAAAGCGGATCCGGATACGGGAAAGACGCAGCGCACGCCGGATTGCTGTCCAGGCGTTCCCGACCTGTCTGTGGAGAACGACGCTCCTGCAGGAAGGAGCGAAGCGGGATGCTGCGGGACAGCCGGAACTGCGATCTCCGAAGTACTAGATTCGACTACATTCCTGGACGGATGGACGGATACGCTGGTGGGGCCGGTCCCCCGGGTAAGGGCAAGACTTAAGACGCGGGACGTTTTGGGTCGGTGGAGGATGCGGTGGGGAATGGGGAGGCACCGCTACCGCATCGAGCCGCGCCTTTACGCCGTGGGCAGCCCGGGACCGGACTCTCCTGTCCTCGTCACCGCCAACTACAAGATGACCTTCGATGCCCTGCGCAAGGAACTGGGGGGTCAAAACGCCTGGATCCTTGTCCTTGAGACCGGAGGCATCAACGTATGGTGCGCGGCGGGGAAGGGGACGTTCGGGACCGAAGAGGTTGCCCGGCGGGTGAAAACGACCCGACTTGCAGAGGTGGTGAACCACCGCAGGCTGATCCTTCCGCAACTTGGCGCGCCAGGGGTGGCGGCGCATCGTGTGCGGGAAGAATGCGGGTTTTCGGTAGTGTACGGCCCGGTGCGCGCGCAGGATATCCCCCGCTTTCTAACGGAAAGGATGAAGACGACCCCGGAAATGCGACGCGTTGTGTTTCCCGTATCCGAGCGGCTGGCCCTCGCACCGGTGGAACTGGCAGGGTTTCTCAGGCCCACGGGGTGGGCGTTCCTTGCGCTGTTCCTCCTCGCAGGGATCGGCCCATGGGTATTCTCCCCGTCGGCTTCCTGGCACCGGGGTCTCGGGGCGTCAGGCGTATGGCTGGCCGGGATTCTTTGCGGCGCGGTGATCACTCCGGTTCTGCTGCCCTGGATTCCCGGTCGCGCCTTCTCGGCCAAGGGAGGGTTGGTAGGGGGATGTTTCGCCGCGTGCATCGCTGCATTCTTTTGGGAAGCACTGGGGGTCTTCCAGGGGATGGCCCTTCTGGTCGCGCTCCCGGTGATATCCTCGTTTGCCGCCATGAATTTCACCGGCGCAACCCCTTTCACCTCGCCTTCCGGGGTGGAAAAGGAGATGAGACGGGCGATTCCCCTCCAGGCGGCAGCGGTTGTACTGGCAGTGACCCTTTGGGTCGGGTCGACTTTCGCAGGCTAACGGAGCAGAAGGGGAGGAAGGACGGGATGGAAGGATTTCGCTATATGGATGGCGTTTCCACCTTGCGACTGGAGGAGGTAGCTTGCGTCGGGTGCGGAATGTGCCCGACGGTATGTCCCCACGGAATTTTCACGGTGGACCGGGGGAAGGCCACGATCCTGGACCGGGACGCGTGCATGGAATGCGGTGCGTGCGCAAAGAACTGCCCGAGCGACGCTCTCTCTGTAACCCCCGGCGTGGGATGCGCGAGCTATGTCATTCAGGGCTGGCTTGGGGGCCGGAAAGAATTGTTTCGCAATATATCAAAGCATGCGAATGTATAGGGGTGGAGCTCTCTTCACGCGGGTCCGTGACAGGGGGAAAAGATGGAGATCGCAATCGTAGGAAGCGGGTGTGCCAGGTGCAAACAGACCGCCGAAGTCGTGCGCAAGGCCGTTGAGCAGGCCGGCGTGGATGCCACCATCTGCAAGGTGGAAGATATCCGGGAAATCATGAAATTCCGGGTGCTGACAACGCCTGCGGTGGCTATCGACGGCGAGGTGAAGATTTCCGGCAGAGTGCCGACGGTGGAGGAAATCACATCGCTTCTCACTCCGTAAGCAGCGCCCGGGAAGCCTCCAGGTTTGTCGGGCCCGGCCTGCTGGGCCTGGGAGCCTGGTGGTTCGTTTACCGGGGACTTTCCCCCTTTGCGAAGTGGGTCACCTATTCGTTGCTCACCCTGCCGCCCGGAAAACAACTGACCTCCGCGTTGGAATTCTTCCTCTACGAGGCCCCCAAGGTCCTCATGCTCCTGATCCTGGTGGTCTTTGCCGTCGGGGTGGTTCGTTCGTTCTTCACTGCGGAGAGGACCCGGCGCATCCTCTCCGGCAAGAGGGAGATCGTGGGAAACGGGATGGCCGCACTGCTCGGGACCGTCACCCCCTTCTGCTCGTGTTCCGCGGTTCCCCTCTTTCTGGGATTCGTGACTTCCGGGATCCCCCTTGGGGTAACCTTCTCTTTCCTGATTTCCGCCCCCATGGTCAATGAGGTCGCCCTGGTCCTTCTTGTCGGACTGTTCGGGTGGAAGATCGCCGCGATCTACTTCGGGACGGGTCTTGCGATCGCGATCGCTTCGGGGTGGGCCATCGGCAGGCTGGGCATGGAGAAATACGTGGAGGAGTGGGTGTTTGCGAACGCGGATGGCGAGGGCTGCGCGAGATCCGAGGAGCAGGACATAACGTGGGAGAAGCGGCTCCGCCTCGGCCTGGATGCGGTCCGTGACATCGTCGGGAAGGTTTGGCCTTACCTGCTCGCCGGAATCGCCATCGGAGCGGGGATCCACGGATACGTGCCGGAGAACTTCATGGCTTCCATCATGGGATCGGGCGCATGGTGGTCCGTGCCGCTGGCGGTCGTGCTGGGGATCCCCATGTACTCCAACGCCGCGGGGATCATCCCCGTCGTCCAGGCCCTGCTGGAGAAAGGGGTCGCGCTGGGAACCGCCCTGGCGTTCATGATGTCGGTTATCGGGCTCTCCCTGCCCGAGATGATCATCCTCCGGAAAGTGCTCAAGACGCGCCTGATCGCCACGTTCGCGGGAGTGGTCGGCACGGGGATTCTGATTGTCGGGTTCCTGTTCAACCTGGTGATGTGAGGGGCTGGTCGCCCCTCGTTTCACGGTAGCAGGAGGATCTTCCCCGTGGTCTCCCGTCCTGCGAGCTTCCGATGGGCTTCCCCGGCATCCGCCAGGGGGAAGGTCTCTCCGATGCGGACGCTTAGAAGGCCTTCGGCTGCCCAGCCTAGAACCTGGTTCGCCCGCGAGAGGAGTTCCTCCCGGTTCCGTGTGTAGTGCGCCAGGGTGGGCCGCGTCAGGAAGAGGCTCCCCCGGGCGTTCAGGACCTGCGGGTCGAAGGGCGGAACAGGGCCGCTGGCCTGGCCATAGAGGACAAGGGTTCCGCGGGGGGCCAGGCAGTTAAGGCTCTTGTCAAACGTTGCCTGTCCGACGGAATCGTAGACTACCTGTACCCCGGAGCCGTCTGTCAGGCGTTTTACCTCCGATTCGAAGTCTTTCTCAGTGTACAGGATGACCTCGTCGGCGCCTGCCACCAGGGCCAACCGGGCCTTCTCCTGCGTGGAGACGGTCGCAATCACCTGGGCCCCCCGCAGTTTGGCCATCTGGACCAGGAGGAGGCCCACCCCTCCGGCCGCGGCATGCACCACGCAGACGTCTTTCGGTTTCAGCGGGTAGGTGTCATGCGAGAGATAATGGGCGGTCATCCCCTGGAGCATCGCGGCAGCCGCTGTTTTCGGATCGATCCCCTGCGGAATTTTGACAAGCCGCCAGGAAGGAACCACCGCGTATCCCGCGTAGGAGCCAATGGCGCCGCAATACGCCACCTTGTCCCCCGGAGCCACCTCGGTTACCCCCGGCCCGATTTCCAGGACGGTGCCTGCACCCTCGTTGCCGGGGGTAAACGGCAACGGTATGGGGTACAACCCCATACGCTGGTAGATGTCGATGAAGTTTACGCCGACGACATCCAGTTGGACGAGGGCGTGTCCCTCTCCCGGCTTCGGAGAGGGAACTTCTTCAAAGATCATGGCCTCGGAGTTTCCGTACTGATGGACACGAATCGCTTTCATCGCCACCTCCCCCCGTTTGGGGTTGTGAGAAGTACCGGCCGTTTGTCGGGATCCTCCCGTAATTATACAGGGGAAATGCGGGGGAAACCGATCCGGATTGCATTATACTGACCCCCGGATACGACCAGGCAGGCGGTGGCCAACCGGAACTTGAAGAAGGGGGCCGTGCATGGAAAAGAGGTTGTCCTTCCAGGGGGTGTATCCCATCCTCGTGACACCGTTTACCGATGGGGAGGAAATCGATCTCGAATCGTTTTCCCGCGTGGTCCGGTTCATGGCGGATATCGGTGTGGACGGAGTGACGATCCTCGGCGTTCTGGGGGAGTCAAACCGGCTCGGAGACAAGGAACGTGAGCAACTCATTGGGACCGCCGTCTCCGCAGCGGCGGGACGTCTCCCGGTGATCGTGGGAACGAGCCACAAGGGAACGCTTGCAACGCGTCACTTAAGCCAGATGGCCCAGTCTCTCGGGGCCGATGCGGTGATGGTGACCCCGTCGCGGGAACCCGTGCCGGGCGAGGACAAGGTTCTCGAATATTTCCGCCAGGTGGCAGGCGGGATCTCCATTCCGATCGTGGTGCAGGACCATCCCGCCTCCACGGACGTTCACATGCCGGTTCCCCTGTTGCTCCGGCTGGTAAACGAGATCCCCGCAGTCGGATGCATCAAGGAGGAAGCCCCTCCCACTCCCCGGAAGGTCTCGGCGCTCGTTCAGGGGATGACAAGCCGGAAGGTCTCCATCCTCACGGGGCTTGGGGCCCTCTACGGGATCTTCGACCTGGAGCGGGGGAGCAGCGGCTTCATGACCGGCTTCGCCTTCCCCGAAGTGCTGGTGGCGATGGTCCGGGAGGTGCGAAGAGGGGAGATGGATGCTGCCTGGGACCTCTACAGGCGTTTTCTGCCGCTGATCGTCTTCGAGCAGCAGCCCGGCATAGGGATCCGCAAGGAAATTTACCGGATGCGCGGATTGATTACGACCGCTCGCGTTCGGCACCCCGGTGCGGGAGTCCTTCCGGCCGCAGCCGATCAGCTGCGCGATCTTCTTGCCCGGGTCCTGCCGGGAACGGACATCACCCGGCCCCTGGTGTTGTAAGGACGGGAGCGGGAGCGACTGTATGGCGAAAAGCGGACAAGGTCCTCTGACCTTGCGGGGCCGATCGATCGGAAAGGTGCTTTGATGACCGTGAGTCCCCTGGCGGGAAAACCCGCCCACCCATCGATGCTGGTGAACGTGGCGCGGCTGGTGTCCGCCTATTACACGGAACGCCCCGATCCTTCCGTTCGGGAGCAGCGGGTCTCCTTCGGCACATCCGGACACCGGGGATCCTCCTTCCGGTGCGGGTTCAACGAGGCCCATATCCTCGCCGTGAGCCAGGCCATCTGCCTTTACCGCAGGCAGCGGCAGATCACCGGTCCCCTGTTCCTGGGGATGGACACCCATGCGCTCTCCGAGCCGGCGTTCGTAACCGCGCTCGAAGTGCTGGCCGCCAACGGAACGGAAGTGATGATCGACCGGGAGGGAGGGTATACCCCGACCCCCGTGATCTCCCACGCGATCCTTTCCTACAACCGGGGGAGAAAGACCGGGCTTGCCGACGGAATCGTGATCACCCCGTCGCACAATCCGCCGGAGGACGGAGGGTTCAAATACAATCCTCCGCACGGAGGCCCCGCGGACACGGACGCGACCGGCCTGATCGAGGAGCTGGCGAACGGGTTTATCGCAGACCGCCTGCGGGGTGTGGAGCGGATCCCGGCCGGGAAGGCGCGATCCGCACCCACGACGCACCGCCACGACTATACCGGTTCCTACGTCATGGACCTGGGATCCGTCGTGGACATGGAGGCGATCCGCGGGTCCGGACTTCACCTGGGAGTCGACCCGCTCGGCGGATCGGGGGTGGCCTATTGGGGCCCGATCGCGGAGCGGTACGGGATCGACGTGGAGGTTGTAAACGACGCGGTGGACCCGACATTCCGTTTCATGACGCTGGACTGGGACGGGAAGATCCGTATGGACTGCTCCTCCCCGCACGCGATGGCCAACCTTATCGCCCTCAAGGACCGTTTCGATGTGGCCTTCGCAAACGACACCGATAACGACAGGCACGGGATCGTCGTGCGCAGCACCGGTCTCATGAATCCCAACCATTATCTCGCCGCATGCGTGTCGTACCTGTTTACCCGACGCCCGAAGTGGCCGGAAAGAGCGGCGGTGGGCAAGACCGTGGTGAGCAGCAGCATGATCGACCGCGTGGCCGCCGGCCTCGGCAGGCGCCTGGTCGAGGTGCCCGTGGGGTTCAAGTGGTTCGTGGAGGGGCTTCTCGCGGGAGACTTGGGGGTAGGCGGGGAGGAAAGCGCCGGCGCCTCATTCCTGCGGCGGGACGGCACGGTCTGGACGACCGACAAGGACGGCATCATCATGGATCTCCTCGCGGCGGAAATGATGGCGAAAACGGGCAAGGACCCCGGCGAACAGTATGCCGATCTTGCCGGGCGGTTCGGGGAGCCGGCCTATGAACGGATCGACGCGCCCGCGACGCCGAAGCAGAAGAGCATGCTCGCAAAGCTCTCGGCGAGCCGGGTCGATGCGTCCGAACTGGCGGGGGAGAAGATCCAGGCAAAGATCACGAACGCCCCGGGCAACGGCAGCCCCATCGGCGGCCTGAAAGTCGTCACCGAGAATGGATGGTTCGCCGCGCGTCCTTCGGGAACGGAGGACGTCTACAAGATCTACGCCGAGAGTTTTCTGGGGAAGGACCATCTTCGCCGAATCCAGGAGGAGGCGCAGGCCCTCGTCACAAGCGTCTTCACCGCGGGGTAGATCCCGCACCGGTCGCGGCGTGCCGTCGCGGCGGGACAGGCCCACAAGGGAAAGGAATAAAAAGGAGGGGAGTGACCCATGAAAAAATCCTTTGGCGCGAAGACCCTCGTGTTTCCCACCCCGGTGTGGGTGGTGGGGTCGTACGACAAGGAGGGGAAACCCAACGTGATGTCCGCGGCGTGGGGAGGAGTCTGCTGCTCGAAGCCCCCGTGCGTAGCCGTTTCTCTGCGGGAGGCCACCTACACGTTCGGCAATATCGTGGAGCGGAAGGCCTTTACGATCAGCGTCCCCTCCGAGGCCCATACCCGGGAGGCGGATTACATCGGAATCGCCTCGGGGAGGAATGTCGACAAGTTCGCCGCAACAGGGCTTACCCCCGTGCGGAGCAAGATCGTGGACGCCCCCTACGTCGGGGAGTTCCCTCTCATTCTGGAATGCCGCCTCCACCAGATGGTGGAGATCGGACTGCACACCCAGTTCATCGGGGAAATCCTGGACGTCAAGGCGGACGAATCGGTGCTCGGGGAGGAGGGTCTCCCCGACATCGAAAAGGTGAAACCGATCGTGTACGCGCCGGAAATACGAACGTACCACGGACTCGGCAAAAAAATAGGGCACGCCTACTCCATCGGGAAAGATATCGGGGGGTAAGGGCCAAGCGGTGCGGTCTTTCCTTAAAGGGAAGCGGACAGGGCGGATCATGGATGCCAAACGGAGGAGAAAAGGAATGGTCATCCCGACGGTTGTGATGGGCGTCCTGGCGGTCGTCCTGCTTTCGCTCGGCTATTATCGGGGGGAGGGAGAGCATCTGCAGGGCCTGCGATCCGGGGGCGGGATGATCCTCGATATCCTTCCGCTTCTTTTGTGCGCATTCATCGTGGCGGGGATGGTCCAGGTGCTCCTCCCCCGGGATCTCATCGCGAAATGGGTCGGGGCGGAGTCCGGATTCCGGGGCATCCTCGTCGGCACGGTGGCAGGGGGGTTGGCCCCGGGGGGACCGTACGTCAGTCTCACCATCGAGGCCGGGCACCTGCGGTCCGGCCCGGGGATCGGGACCAACGTCGCTTTCCTCACGGGATGGTCCCTGTGGGCGATCGCGCGGCTTCCGATGGAGGTCGGGATCCTGGGGTGGAAATTCACTTTCATCCGTCTGGCCACCACGTTCTTTTTCCCTCCCGTGGCGGGATGGCTGGCCCATGCCTTCTTCGGGCAGTGGAACGTCGCATAAACGGGGGACGAAACGAAACGACGGCAAGGGGAAGCGGGAATGCCGAACGAGACAGGGACCGCGGAGACGTCTCCGGGCGACGTCGTATTCCAGGGCCGCGGTCTTACCAAGATCTACGACATGGGGGAGGTCCAGGTACATGCCCTGCGTGGCGTGGACGTGGACCTGTTCGCGGGAGAACTCGTCGTACTCCTGGGACCGTCAGGAAGCGGGAAATCGACGCTCCTCAACATCCTGGGGGGACTGGACACCGCTTCCGGGGGACATGTCTCCTACCGCGGACGGGACCTGACGCGGGCCACGGACAAGGAGTTAACCGAGTACCGGCGTTTCCACGTGGGCTTCGTCTTCCAGTTCTACAATCTGATTCCGAGCCTTACCGCCTTCGAGAACGTGTCCGTCGTCACTGATATCGCGAAGGATCCGATGAAAGCGGAGGATGCGCTTACCCTCGTGGGACTGGGGGACCGCCAGAACCATTTTCCGGCCCAGCTCTCGGGGGGCGAGCAGCAGCGGGTGGCCATCGCCCGGGCGATCGCCAAGAATCCCGCCGTGCTTCTTTGCGACGAGCCCACGGGAGCCCTCGATTCCTCCACCGGCATCCTGGTGCTCGAGGCCCTGGAGCGAATCAACCGGGAGCTGGGCACGACCACGGTGATCATCTCCCATAATGCGGATATCGCCGGCATGGCGGACCGTGTAATCCGCCTGAGCTCCGGATCCATTGCCGAGACGTACCGGAATGCTGAGAAGCGGATGCCCAAGGATATAAGCTGGTGACGGCATGAGAGCGATCGACAGGAAACTCTGGCGAGACCTGTGGTGGATGAGGGGGCAGGCAGCAGCCATCGCCATGGTGATCGTGAGCGGAGTCGCCACGTTCATCATGTCCATCAGTACGCTGGACTCGCTTAAGTTGACCCAGGCGACCTTTTACCGGGACTATCGTTTCGCCGATGTCTTCGTCTCCCTGAAGCGGGCTCCCGAGGGCCTCGCGCAGCGTGTCCGGGAGATCCCTGGCGTGGACGTGGTCGAGACCCGCGTCGTCGCATCGGCGAACCTCGATATTCCGGGATTTTCCGACCCGGTACGAGGGCAGCTGACCTCGATTCCCGATGACGGCGCCTCCCTGCTGAACGGGCTTTACCTCAAGGTGGGCCGGACGGTCGCCCCCGGACGGGACGACGAGGTGATCGTAAGCGAGCCGTTCGCAGAGGCGCACGAGTTCGTCCCGGGGGACGTCCTTGGAGCTGTTATCAACGGGCGCCGCAGAGATCTTACGATCGTCGGGATCGCACTTTCCCCCGAGCATCTCTACCAGGTAAGCCCGGGCGCCATGTTCCCGGACTACAAGCGCTATGGCGTGTTATGGATGGCAAGAACGCCACTCGCCAGTGCCTACGATATGGAAGGCGCTTTCAACGATATTTCCCTGACCTTGATCCCCGGAACGGCGAGAGAAGATGTCATCGATCGTCTCGATGATCTGCTTGCGTCCTACGGCGGTCTCGGCGCGTTCGAAAGAAAAGACCAGGTGTCCCACCGATACCTCTCCGAGGAGTTCCGCCAGCTCGGAACGCTTGCCACCATATTCCCCGTGATCTTTCTCGGGGTGGCGGCATTCCTCCTCCACATCGTGATCGGAAGGCTCATCGGCATCCAGCGGGACCAGGTGGCCATCCTCAAGGCGTTCGGGTACGCGAACGTGGACATCGGGTTGCATTACGCAAAGCTGGTTCTCCTCATCGTCGTAGTCGGGGTATGCGGCGGTCTGGCCGCAGGTGCCTGGCTCGGGCGGGGCTTGAGCAATCTCTACATGGAGTTCTATCGTTTCCCCTACCTGAAGTTTTTGCTGCGGCCCCCCGTCGCGTTCACAGCGGCCCTGGTAAGCGCTGCCGCAGCGTTGCTCGGCACGCTCCAGTCCGTGCGAAAGGCCGCCCTGCTTCCCCCCGCGGAAGCCATGCGCCCGGAACCGCCGGAGAGGTACCGGGAGACCACCATCGAGCGCCTCGGCCTCAAGCGCCTGTTGTCTCATCCCGGCCGTATGATCGCCCGCCATATCGGACGGAGACCGGTCAAGTCCATCCTCTCGGTCGTGGGCATCGCGCTGGCGTGCGCGATCCTCATGATGGGGAATTTCCAGGAAGACGCGATAAACTTCATGGTGGATGTGCAGTTCCGCATTGCACAGAGGGAGGACTTCACCGTGACCTTCGTCGACCCCACATCCCGGAGATCCCTGTACGAGCTCAGGGGCATCGAGGGTGTCAGGTATGGCGAGCCCTTCCGGTCCGTTCCCGCCCGTTTGAAGTTCCAGCACCGCAGCTACCGGACCTCCCTCCAGGGAGTCGAAACTGGCGGGATCCTGCATCGCCTTCTGGATACTTCACTTCAGCCCATAGACGTTCCCCCTTCCGGCGTTGTCCTGACCGACCATCTCGGCGGCATTCTCGGCGTTCACCCCGGGGATCTTCTGACCGTCGAAGTCCTCGAGGGAAGCCGGCCGGTGAGGAAGGTGCCGGTGGCAGGCCTCGTAAAAGAGTACTTGGGGGTGTCCGCCTACATGGAGCTTGCGGCCTTGAACCGGCTCATGCGCGAGGGAAGCGCGGTGTCGGGGGTGTACCTTGCCGCGGATGAGCAGTTCCGGCCCGCGATCTACGAAACGCTTAAGGGAATGCCGCGCGTCGCCGGGACCACCATCCGGGAGGACGCCATCCAGAGCTTTTTCGATACGATGGGCGATACGCTTCTCATCTTCACGTTCATCAACACCCTGCTCGCCGGGACGATCGCCTTCGGCGTGGTGTACAACAGCGCGCGGATCGCCCTTTCCGAACGGAGCAGGGAGATGGCCAGTCTCAGGGTCCTGGGCTACACGCACGGGGAGATCTCCTACATCCTGATCGGGGAGATCTTCGTCCTCACCCTGGCGGCTCTCCCGCTTGGATTTCTTTTCGGACGGTCCCTGTGCGGCTACATTGCCGGGAACCTCCAGTCGGATCTGTACCGGGTGCCCCTGGTACTGAATTCTGACACCTACGCCTTCGCGGCCGCCGTGGTCCTGGCATCCACCTGTATCTCCGCGCTCATCGTGCGCCGGAGACTTGGCCGCCTGGACCTCGTCACGGCCCTGAAGACCAGGGAGTAAAAGGCATGAAGCAGCGCAGATGGGTCATCCTGCTCGGGATCGCAGCGGCGGTTGTCGCCCTCGTCGTCTACGGCCTTATGCCAAGGCCCGTCGTGGTCAACGTTTCGAAGGTGACGCGGGGGGCGCTGCGCGTCACGGTTGAGGAAGAGGGGAAAACCAGGGTGCAGGACCGGTTCGTCGTTTCTGCGCCCGTCTCCGGATTCGTCCGCCGCATCACATTCGACGTGGGGGACAAGGTGACCCGCGGCCAGGTCGTGGCGAAGCTGGAGCCTTTACGCTCGACGGTTTTGGACCCCCGCAGCCGGGCGGAGGCGGAGGCGAGAGTGGAATCGGCGAAGGCGGCACTCGCCGCGGCAAAGGAGAACGCCCGGGTAGCCGTGGCGAGCGACGATTATGCCAGGGCGAAATTGGAGCGCACGAAGAAACTGCACGAGTCGGGTTTCGCCAGCAAGGATGAGTGGGAAAGGGTGGAGTCGGAAGCCCGGCAGTCCCGCGCAACGCTTAAGTCCTCCGAATTCGCCGTCGAGGTCGCCCGCTCCGACCTGGTGGCGGCCCGCACGCAGCTCTTGTACTCGCTCGGGGAGGGGGGGGGCGGTCCGGGCGGGAAAATCGCCGTCCGTGCCCCGGTGGAGGGGAGCGTGCTGGGCATCCTCCATAAAGACGAAGGGGTGGTGGAGGCGGGCAGGCCTCTGATCGAAATCGGAAACCCCCGCGCCCTGGAAGTCGAGGTCGACGTGCTGTCTTCCGACGCGGTGCGCATCCGCCCGGGAACGACCGTGCATTTCGACCGGTGGGGAGGAGACGGTCTCCTGGAAGGGAAGGTGCGGACCGTGGAACCCGCCGGGTTCACCAAGGTCTCCGCCCTGGGGGTGGAGGAGCAGCGGGTGCTCGTCATCGCCGACATCACCTCGGCTCCCGTTCTCTGGGAGCAGCTTGGGGACGGCTACCGCCTGGAGGCGAGTTTCCTGCTCTGGGAAGGAGACGGCATCCTCCAGGTTCCCGCCAGCGCACTCTTCCGGTACGAAGACGGGTGGGCTGCGTTCGCGGCGGAAGGCGGAAGGGCGAAGCGACGCATCGTGGAGATCGGGCGCCGGAACGGCCTGGTCGC
Organism: Deltaproteobacteria bacterium; assembly: GCA_030668225.1. Lineage (GTDB taxonomy): Bacteria > Desulfobacterota > Deferrimicrobia > Deferrimicrobiales > Deferrimicrobiaceae > CSP1-8. The sequence goes on along the minus strand of DAOUUI010000010.1, from coordinate 769 downwards.
CCAGATTACCTCCGGGCTGGAGGAGGGGGAGACGGTGATCCCCCACCCGAGCGACCAGATCGAAGACGGAACCCGCGTACGGAAGCGATAGTCATCCGGGAAAGGACGAAAGAAATGGGCAAGAGATCCGATGGGAGAAAAATCGAACTCGTCGATAGCGTGCTGCGGGGAGAACCGGTGGACACGGCACCGCTTTCGCTCTGGTACCACTTCGGGGTGCAGCACGGGGAAGGAACACGGTTCGCCCGGCTGGCGCTCGACTATTTCCGCTACTACGACTTTGATTTCCTCAAGGTGATGAACGACTACTTTTACCCCATGCCGGAAGGTCTCGACGCGGTTAGGACAGGGGAGGATTTGCGGCGTGTCACCCGTTTCGACGTGGAGAAGTCTCCCTGGCGGGAGCAGTTCCGGGCCCTTACGGTCATCGACAAGGACTTGAGAGGAAGCGCCTACTTTATCGACACGGTGTTCGATCCCTGGCACACCCTGAAAAGAAGTCTCGCGGGGGAAAACATCGGGACGTTGATGGACAGGGAACCGGACGCCGTACTCGGGGCTCTGGACATCATCACGGAGAACCTGATCGCCTATTGCGTAAGATCTCTCGACATCGGGTCTGCGGGGATCTTCCTGTCCATTCCGGCCTCCCGGGAATTCATGAGCCGGGAGCAGTTCTTGACCTTCGTGAAACCGTTTGCACACCGGGTTTGCGAGGCGGTTTGGGGACGCGGCAGGATGAACGTCGCCCATATCCACGGCGACGACC
>DAOUUI010000119.1 GCA_030668225.1 Deltaproteobacteria bacterium | reverse complement strand
CAGTAAATATCTCTTCCCCATTGTCCCCTCCTCGTCAGTTTTTCGTTTTTCGGTAACCGGAATGCCCTGACAACCTCACCTGCCGATTTTATCGCAATCTTCTTTCCCCGCCCGGTCCTCCTTTCCCTCGGTTTTTTCAACTCGATCCCCCTTGCGGATTTCGCCCTCTCAGTAAGAAAAAGGATAGAGCTTCCAGTACGCCTTGACCATCTTCCAGCGGTGTGCAAGCCCATCGGGCTCGAAGATGAGGAACATGATGATGATCAGGCCGAAAATGCCGTGCTCGAATGCGATTGCCAGCGTCGCGACCGCCGGGATATCGGCCGACACCGTCGCGGTCAAGGCCGAAAGCAGTTTGGGAAGGAGGATCATGAACACGGCCCCGAACAGGGATCCGAGGATGCTTCCAAGCCCCCCGATGATAATCATAGCAAGGTACACGATCGACACCTCGATGTTGAACTGCTCCGAGGAGACGTACTTGAGCGAATGCCCGAACAGGGCACCGGCAACGCCTGCGTAGAACGACGAGATCCCGAAGGACAGGATTCTGTATTTGAACAGGTGGATTCCCATGATCTCGGCGGAGATGTAATGATCCCGCACCGCCATGAAGGCCCTTCCGGTCTTCGTTCGCATCAGGTTCGTCGCGAACAGGATCATCGCGGCGGCGATGAACAGAACGATGTAGTAGTACGAGCGGTCCGTGGAAAACGTAAAGCCGGCTATGGAAGGCCGGGGGATGGTGATTCCGTAGCTTCCGCCAGTGACGGGCTCCCAACGGATGAAGATCCATTCGAGGATGAACTGGGACGCCAGCGTCGCGATGGCGAGGTAGAGTCCTTTCAACCGCAACGAAGGGATGCCGAACACCATGCCGGCCATGGCGGTCATCAGCCCCGCGGCGGGAACCCCCACCCAGAAGGAAAGGCCGAGCTTTGCCGTCACGTAGGCCGACGTGTAGGCCCCCACTCCGAGGAACGCCCCCTGTCCGAGCGAAATCTGTCCGGTGAAGCCTGTGAGGATGTTCAGCCCCACCGCCCCGATCGATGCGATCAGGATTTGGAGAGTGATCCAGAGGTAATCGCCCGAGACCAGGAAGGGCCAGACCAGAAGGAAAACGAAGAACACCGTGACGCAAACCCTGACAAACGGAGTCTGAAGGATCTCCATGTCCTTCTGGTACGTTGTCCGGAAATCTCCGCAATAGTGCATCTACGAAACTCCTTGCTGGATGCCTTTCTCTTGCGATGTCCTGTCCTCCCCTTTACACACGCTCGATCTCCTTGGTCCCGAAGAGCCCATACGGCTTGATCATCAGGATGATGACCAGAAAGATGTACGGGGCCACTTCCTTGACCCCACTCAAATCCAGATACGTCTTGCAGAACCCGTCGGACAGATTCTCCAGGATCCCGATGATCATCCCCCCCAGCGCGGCGCCGAGGATCGAGTCGAGCCCTCCGAGGATCGTCGCGGGGAACACCTTCAGCCCGAAATGGTAGAGCGAGCTGTTGATCCCGTTGATGTTTCCGATCAGCACCCCGCCGATCCCGGATACGATCGCCGAGATGATCCAGGACAGGGCGAAGATATGCTTGACCGAGATTCCCATGGACTGGGCGACCTGCTGATTGAAGGCTGCCGCCCGCATCGCCAGGCCGGCCTTGGAATATTTGAAGAACACGGAAAATACCGCCAGCAGAAACAGGGAGAGCACGAAGCACCAGACGAACTCGAGAGAGATGGGGAGCCCGGCGATCTCGATCATCTCCTGCGGAAAAAGCTTCGGCTCGTAGACGAGGATCTCGGTCCCCCAGATGGCCGAGACGATGGACCGGAGGACCAGCGAGAGTCCGATGGTCACCATGATGATGGAGATGACCGGTTCTCCGATCATGGGGCGCAGGATCAACCGTTCCACGAAAAGCCCCAGGACCATCCCGAACAAAATGGTGAGCAGAAGCGCTGCCCAGAACGGGACTTGCATCTGCACGAGAAAACCGAAGCAGACATAGGCTCCCACCATCAGAAGCTCTCCCTGGGCGAAGTTCACCACCCGCGTCGCCTTGTAGATGATGACGAAACCGATCGCGACCGCCGAATAGATGCTTCCGATGACCAGGCCGCTGATCACCAGTTGTAAAAAGTATTGGGACGTCATTCTTCCTCCTGCAGGTTCCGGATGGCGAGTGTCGTCCTGATCTGCGAAGTCTTCCCGTCCTGGTACTTGATGACGGCGTCGATCGGGATCGAAGTCGCACCGGCGTATATCCCCTCGATCACGTGCCGGTACCTCTCCTCCACGAAGGCACGGCGAACCTTCCTCGTGCGCGTCAGCTCGTCGTCGTCTGCATCCAGCTCCTTGTACAGGAGCACGAACCGTTTTATCCTCGTGGTCGAAGGAAGCGTGGCGTTTACCTTATCCACTTCCTTCGCAAGGAGCGCAAGGACCTCGGCCTTTCCCGCCAGGTCGGTGTAGGTCGTGTAGGAGATTCTTCTTCCTTCCGCCCATTTCCCCACATTGGGGTAGTCGATGCAGATCATCGTGGCGATGAAATCCCGTCCCCCCCCCAGGCAGACGCATTCCTTGATGTACGGAGAGAACTTCATCTTGTTCTCGATGAACTGGGGAGAAAAATGGGTGGCGTCGGTAAGGTGCATGACGTCCTTGACCCGGTCGATCACGATCAGGTGGCCGTCCTCCGTGAAGTAGCCTGCATCCCCCGAGTGAAGCCACCGGTCAACCAGCGTCTTTTCCGTCTCTTCGGGGTTCTTGTAGTACCCCATGAACACCGAGGGACTGCGGGAAAGAATCTCGCCCGTTTCGGAAATCCGGATCTCCGTCTCGGGAATGGGCTTTCCCACCGAGTCGAAGTTGATGTCCCCTTCGCGGTGGATACAGGAGATGCCCGAGATCTCGGTCTGTCCGTAGATCTGCTTGAGGTTCACCCCCATCGCGTTGAAGAACTTGAAGATGTCGGGACCCAGCGCAGCCCCGCCGGTGGAGGCGGACCGGATACGCAGCAGGCCGAGACGGTCCTTGAGGGCCCGGAAGACGAGATAGTACCCCAGCCTGTGCTTCATCAGAAGGAGGGGATCCGGCTTCTGCTTATGCAATATGGCCTCCGCATACTCGTACCCGATGGGAAGCGCCCACGCGTACATCTTCCGCTTGAGCCAGGAGGCGTCCATGACCTTCACCTGCACATTGGATGTCATGTTCTCCCAGATTCTCGGAGGCGAGAACATGATGTTCGGACCGATTTCCCGGATGTTCTCCTGAACGGTCTCGGGCTTCTCGGGAAAGCTGACCGTGAAACCGGTGAGGAGCGCGCTGGAGAGGCACATCATCTGCTCCCCGATCCAGGCCAGGGGGAGGAACGACACGAACTCGTCGGTTTCGAACTTGGGGTCCACCTCCATCAGGTTCGCCGCCATCGTGAGAAGATTCCTGAAGGAGAGCATTGCGCCCTTCGGAAACCCCGTCGTCCCTGAGGTGTAGCAGATGAGCGCCAGGTCCTCCCACTTTCCCGCGGCGACGTTTTTCCCGTACCGGTCCGGTTCCCGCTGCTCGAGCTTATGCCCGTGCTCCTCCACCTCCTTGAAATCCATCAGGCTGGGATCCTTGTACCCCCGCATCCCCCGCGGGTCGGTGTACACGATGGTTCGGACCTTGGGCAGCTGGTCCTTCATGTCCAGAATCTTGTCTACCTGCTCCTGGTCCTCTGCCACCACGAACGTGGAGTCGGAGTGGTCGATGACGTAAGAGACCTCCTTGAGGGTCGAGTCCTGGTACAGACCCAGCGGCACTGCCCCGGCCGCCTGGGCGGCCACCTCGGCCCACACCCACTCGGGCCGATTGTCCCCGATGATGGCGACCTTGTCCCCCGGGGCGAGCCCCAGGGACACAAGGCCGAGGGAGAAATACTTGACGTGCTCGTGGTATTCCTTCCAGGTGAACGCCTGCCAGATCCCGAACTCCTTCTCCCGCATGGCGACCTTCCGGTCACCGAACAGCTCTGCGTTCCTGCCGAGGAGCTTGGGAAACGTGTCGTATTTTGCCAGTGTCTCCTTCATCCTGTTCAGTGCGCCCCGAGTTTCCGCAGGAATTCATCCTCCACCCCGATGTAGGCCCGGATCACGTGCGGGTCGTTGGCCACCTCCCCCGGTTCTCCCTCCGAAATCTTTACGCCGAAGTCGAGCACACTCACCCGGTGACTGATATCCATCACGACGCCTAAATCGTGCTCGATCAGGAGGATCGTGACCCCCCATTCCTCGTTGATGTCGAGGATGAACCGGGCCATATCCTCCTTCTCCTCGAGGTTCATCCCGGCCATCGGTTCGTCGAGGAGGAGGAGCTTGGGCTTGAGCGAGAGGGCGCGGGCGAGCTCAACCCGCTTCCGGAGGCCGTAGGGAAGCGTCCCGACCGGTTTCTTCCGGATGTTCTCGATCCCGAGGAAGTCGATGATGTCCTCGACGACCTTCCGGTTCTCGATCTCTTCCGAGCGGGCCGGCCCCAGGTAGATCCCCCCTGACAGGAAGCCCCGCTTCATGAACAGGTGCCGCCCCAGCATGAGATTATCGAGGACGGTCATGTGGTGGAATAGGGCGATGTTCTGAAACGTCCGGGCGATTCCGAGGCGGGCGATCCGGTGAGGGATCATCCCCGTGATCTTCCGGTCCTCGAAGTACACCGCACCGCTCTGCGGCCGGTAGACACAGGAGATGCAGTTGAACACAGAGGTCTTTCCTGCTCCGTTCGGCCCGATGATCGCGTGGATTCGCCCCCGTTCCACATCTACCGAGACTCCGTTTATCGCCTTCACACCCCCAAAGGCAAGGTGAATATCGTCGATCCTGAGCAGCGGCACCGGCAAATCTCCCTCGGTGGTAATTGGCATAGGATATCGCAATCGAATCGCAATATTTCAAACAATGTTCTTGACGGCACGGCCGAAACAAGTCGAAACGGACCGGGAAAAACCTGTGGGACCACAGGCCGAATGCGGCGAAGAGAAGGTCCCCCTCCCGGAAGAACCCTACCGTTGATTCCCCGGATATCGTAATGTATTATAAGTTTATGTATCCGGCTGTCATCTTTCCAATTGCCTTCCTTGCAGCCTGTTCGATCGCGATCAGTCTTAAAACCAGGCAAGGTCAGGCGATGGAAGCAGAACCGCCCCCATCCCGGCCTGCTCGCCCCGGAAGGTTTACGCTCGCCGTCCTGGGAGCAGCCGTCGTCGCATGCCTCCTCCATCTCCTGTCCCCTGCCGCTTCCAGGGCCGACATTTATCAGTGGAAGGACAACCAGGGGACGATGCACTTCACGGATGACGTAACATCGATCCCGGCAAAAT
>DAOUUI010000256.1 GCA_030668225.1 Deltaproteobacteria bacterium | reverse complement strand
CCGGCGATCCCCGCAATGATGGCACGTTTCGATTTGTTCATCCTGCGGTTTTGCGCCCCCGTGGGATCAGAACGCCGCGATGATGACGCCGGCGGTAACGGCGATCTGGAACATGATCTGGGTGATGTCCTTGATATCCTTCATGAGGCGAACCTGGATAAGCTTCTCCGGGACGACGATCGAGTCGCCCGGCTCCACCTTCGCGGACAAAAGCCCCTTCTCCCCGAAAACGAAGAAGCCGCTCTGCACGTTGTCGCGTGTCACCACCGAGCCGTTCGCCCTGATCAGGAAGATGTGGTCGCGGTCCGCGCTCTCGGTGGGGCCGCCCACCAGGCTTAAGTAGTGTCCGAGCGAGTCGTTTTCCGGATCGTAGACGACGTCGGTGGGGTTGTATACCCGGCCGACCACGTTTACCACGTTGGTCTTTTTGGGCACCAGGAGCCGGTCGCCGTCTTCCAGGGGAATGTCGGCGCTCGTGCCTTTCAGTTTATCCGCTTCCGCCAGGCGGATGATGATCCTTCCCTTCGCGCGGGCCTTCTTCAGTTGCGCGACGAGGGACTTGCGGGCCGCGAGGACCTGTTTGTTCGCCTCGACGTCCTCCTTGTCCAGTGCCCCCGTGGCCTCCTGCGCTTTCTGCGCCACCTCAAGCTCCAGGTCCTCGATGAGCTTGTCGATCGCCTCCTGCTGGCTCTTCTGCGTGGAGACGCGGGTGAATATCGCCGCCTGCAGGTACGCTTCCGGGGTGAATCCCCCGGCCCGGTCGATCAGGGAGCTTAAGCGTTCCCCCTCGCGCACGACGTAGGCCCCCGGGAAGCGGACCTCCCCGGAAACCACCACCCGGGTCTTTCCCGCCTCGTCCGGGATCCGCCGTATGAAGAGCTGGTCCTCGTCTTTCAGGAGCAGGTTGTCCTTTTCTTCCCCTGCCAATGCCTTGCCGAGGTCGATGTAGATCGTCTGCATTTTGCGTTTTTCATCGAGGCGGACGATCTCGGCCTGGTCAAGATACGCATCTTTGGTCAGGTCGCCAGCCAGCTGCACCAGGTCGGAGACCCGGGCCCCTTTCTTAAGCTCCAACGTCCCCGGGTTGCGGACCTCCCCCGATACGGTCACCTTCGGTATGTCGCGAAAAGCGATCCGGG
>DAOUUI010000219.1 GCA_030668225.1 Deltaproteobacteria bacterium | reverse complement strand
CGGTGCCAGGTGCTCGCGGGGGTCTTCCTCTCCGCTACGCTCGCGACCTCCGCCCGCTTGCTGCCGGTTCCGCTCGCAAAATCCGGGATCTCGCTCCACAGGCCGCTTTGAGGAACCCCCCGCTGCGCCCCTTGGCCCCGGGAGTTACGCACGGATACGATGCCGTATTTACTTGTGAAGCAAAGCACTTCGTTTCTCCTTGTCCCGTATCCCTTCCGGGCATACGGGCAGAAGCGGGCAATCCGCATGGAGCGGGTTTCTCGGGCGGCAGATCTCCCGCCCGAGCCGGATCATGTTGAGATGCAGCGGCATCTGCTCGCCCTGCGGAACGTGCGGCTCGAGGGAAAGCGCCGCCCGGGAAAGGTCGGCCGCGGGCGGGACGAGCCGAAGCCTTTTTGCCACCCGGAGGATGTGCGTATCGACGGGAAACGCTTCCTTTCCGAAGGAAAACAGAAGAACGACGTTCGCGGTCTTCACCCCGACGCCGGGCAGGGAAGTAAGGTAGGCGCGCGCCTCGGGAAGCGCCATCGTCTGCAGGAAGTCAAGGGTGTATTTCCCGTGCTCCCGCTTCAGGCGGACAAGCGCGGAAAGAATCGCCTTCGCCTTCGCCTGCGCCAGTCCCCCGACCCGGATCGCCCCCTCAACCTGTTCCGGTTTCGCTCCGGCAAGACGGGGAATCTCCGGAAACCGCCGCACCAGGGAAGAGAACGCACGGTCGCGGTTCCCGTCGGTCGTATTCTGGGACAGGATCGTAAGAATCAGGTTTCGTACCGGATCCCCCTCGTGGGCGCACCGGCCAGGGCGGCCGAAACGCGCGCCAAGGCGGCGGGAGATGTCGGCAAGCCTTCGGGACAGATCCACGCCTTCCTCCTTACGCCGGGCCGGCCTTCCGTCCCGCCCGGGTCGCGCCTTCGAGGATGCCCCCCTCACGGAAGTCAGCCTCCCTCCCCTCCGGGGAGACGCTCCGCGAGAAGGAGCCCCTCCCGGGTCAGCCGGACGGCGGGCTTTAGTTCCCAGTACTCGATCAGTCCCTTGTCTCGTAGCCCCTTAACGGCCTTGTCAAGCTCATGCCGATCAAGCCCCGCCTCGTCATCGAGCCCGGTAAGCCCCGGGGTCGCCCCCGGGCCGATCCCGCGGAAAAAGAGAAGAAGGCAGGAAAGGAGCTTCGATTCGTTGCCGGAGAGCCTGGTTTCGTTCAAGGCGTAACGGGCGGAGGAGGAGGGGGTTCCGACTTCCGGTGGGCCGCCAGGTCGGACTCGAGCTCCCGGATCCGGCGCTTGCGCCGCATGGATGCTGGGATTCCGGGGAGGAACCCGACAATGACGCCTCCCCCGAACGCGGCGACGATCAAGACGAGGATGGAGGTCTCTGCGTAATAGTTAAATAAATTCACCTTCACGATCCCCGGGTTCTGGATCGCGAACATCGCGACGACCCCCATCAGGACGACGAGAACGATCAGGACCAGTCTCATGACAGCGCGGATTATATCACAGGAAATCGATGCAACCAGCCAATAAAGTTGCCGTAGGGGGCCTTTCTCGGGTCAGACATTGTCCACGTTCCCCGGAACGTTCTGCTCCTTCCCCGAACCCGAAAACTTCCGGATTTCCTCCAGGACTCGCAGGCATTGGTCCTTTCCGGGGCACTCGTGGCCACAGGGGTCGATGTGGGTCACCACGTGGGCGTTTCCCAGTGCCTGGGCCACCTCCTTTTCGAGGTGGTCCGCCACCTGGTGGGCATCCTGCAGATTGGACCGGCGGCATACGACGACGTGGAAGTCCACGTGCTTCTCCGAGCCGGAGCGGCGCGTCCGCAAGGCGTGATGGTCGACGATCATGGGGCTGTGGTTTTCGATGATGTGCCGGATCTTCTCCACCGTATCGGGCGAGAGGCTGCGGTCT
>DAOUUI010000021.1 GCA_030668225.1 Deltaproteobacteria bacterium | reverse complement strand
GTATACCTGCCGTGGTCCGTGATATAGAGGATTTCCATTTTCTGCAGGTGTTTCAGAACCGTCTTCGCCTGGGTGAACCGTGCCTTGTTCGCCACCTTGCTGTAGGTGTACACGGCAATCGTCGCGAGGATCGCGACAATGGTGAGTACGAGGGCGAGCTCGATGATCGTAAACCCTCGCCGGCTGCGGATGGGACTCACCCCGTTTTCCCGGAATCGCCGGGATAGACCGGTCCGCCCGGCGCCCCCTCTTCGCGCTGATGTGCGAGCTGTTGGGAAAGGCGTTCGAGCAGATCCGCAGTCTGTTGGAAATGGTCTCCCTTCCGCAGAGTGACGCTCCCCGGGTATTCGCCCCTGAGCATCTTATGCAATACTTGGTTGATCCGGTAGATGGGGCCGACGATCCGGTGGCTGAAAAGGAGTGTATAGGCGAAAACGCCGGCCAGGACGACCAGTACGGCGGGCCAGATTCTCCGATGGAGGATGAGAAACTCCTCGGACGCGGGTTCGAGTTCCGCAAGATCTGCGCCCGTTAAGAGCCCGAACGTGGAGGGTGCGAACACCACGAAGACCCCGATGGCGAAGAACAGGAGGAAGACAAGGAGCATCCGCCACGCCAGTCCGAACTGGTACCGCCTGTCGACCAACCTGGATTTTCGTCGATTGGGGGTGGTCACATTCGCCTCCACCGTCCGTTTTTGCTATTCTAGGTATTGTGAGGTCTATGTCAACGATGTCCCCGAAGGGGCGGGCCGGTTGAAAAAGGACATTTCGGTCCGGGCGAGCGTCGTCCTCCAGTTGTCGCTCGTCGCGGTCGCCTCCCTCTCCCTGCTGGCGGTCTTCGCTTTCAAGGTCATCGAAGTCACCGTGAAACGTCGTCACGTGGAAGCGGCAGTGTCCGTCGCCGAGGTGGTCCGGAAGGTCATCCTGGAGGAAGAGACGGCGGAGGACACGGGGATCCCTCCCGTACTCGACCGGATCGTGAGGTATTCCCCGTCCATCCGCGAGGTGGCCATTCTTCCCGAGGGGGAGGTGCCCGACGCGGTCAGGGTGACTCCCGTGGGGGAGCAGATCTCGGCGTTCTTCACCGTCCATCCGACCCTGGATGTATCCCTGCCGCTCGATGAGGTCGGCGCAGCGGGGAAAACTCCCGCCGTTCTCCCGGGAAACGGGAAAGGCTCCCGGGGGATCCGGGTGCGCTACTATTCCCCGGGAATCGAGCGGGAGGCGGGGAACCTCGTCCGGATTACCGTCGTACTCGTTGCGGTCGATGTCGTCGCGTTCGTTCTTTTCGGGTACCTTCTCATGGACCGTTCCGTGGTGCGTCCCATACGCCGCCTCGCGTCGGTCTCCGAAAAGATCGCCTCGGGCGACCTTGGCCTGCGCGCGGACGAGTCGCCGGGGAACGAGGTCGGGCAGCTGGGCGCGTCCTTCAACCGGATGGTGGGCGCGATTCTCGCCGCGCAGGAAAAGGCGAAGCAGTCCCAGAAGGAGACGTTCCGATGGGAAAAGCTCGCCACCGTGGGCCGCCTGGCCGCGGGAGTCGCGCACGAGGTGGGAAATCCCCTGGGGGGGATCCGGGGGTACGCGGAATATCTTCGAAAAAACGATCCGCCCACGCAGGAGAGGGAAGAGTGCCTCGACAAGATCGTGGCGGAAACCGGAAGGATCGAGAATATCGTGCGGGGCCTTCTGTCGGTAGCCTCCACGGAGCGGGACGAGGGGGAGGCGGCGGACGTAAACGATGTCGTGCGGGAGACCGTCGAGATGCTCTCTTTCCGGAAGATGTTCCGGGACGTCGAGGTGGTCGTCGAGGCGGGCATGGTCGGCGGGGTGGGAATCTCGCAGGAGCGGTTTCGCCAGGTGCTGCTGAACCTCATGATCAACGCCGTCGACGCCATGGAAGGGGGAGGCGTTCTCCGCGTGCGGACGTTCGGCGTGAGACCGTGGGCGCCGCCTGCCATGCGGAAGGCGAGAAGAAGGGCATCCGATCCCCCCGGAGTGGATGTGTTGCGGCTCAGGGGAGATGCCGTGAACCTCCCCGAGGGGGCGGTTGCGGTTTCCGTGACGGACACCGGCTGCGGCATCCGCCCGGATGCGCTTCCCTCGATTTTCGACCCCTTCTTCACGACGAAGGAGGCGGGGAAGGGGACCGGGCTTGGCCTGTCGGTCTCCCTTGCGATCGTGGAGACAGCCGGGGGAGAGATCGTCGTCGAGAGCGGCGAGGGGAAAGGATCGACGTTTACCGTGATTCTGCCCGAGGTCGGGGGAAATGCGCCGGCGGGCGACACGGACGGGGGGACGCATGGCTGCTGACCGGATCCTCGTGGTGGATGACGAAGAGAGCATGCGGGACGTGCTGAAGAGAATGCTCACCGCGGAGGGATACAACGTCTCCCTTGCGGAAAACGGGAAAAAGGCTCTCGCGCTCATGGAGAAGGAACGGTTCGATTACATCCTGTGCGACATCCGGATGCCCGTGATGGGGGGGCTCGAACTTCTCCGGGAGATCACGTCCCGAAAGATCCCCGGAACGGCCATCATGATGTCGGCCTTCGGGACCGTGGAGACGGCCGTCGAGGCGATGAAGCTCGGCGCGTACGACTACATCTCCAAACCGTTCATGAGCGACGAAATTCTCCTGACGCTCCGGAAGGCCCAGGAGCGGGAAGGGCTGCGGAAGGAGAACGAGGCCCTCCGCGAGGAGGTGGAGAGGGCGGTCCGGCCGGGGAAGTTGCTCTACGCAAGCCGTGCGATGGAAGATGTCGTCCGCATGGTGGAGAAGGTGAAGGACTACGATACCACGGCGCTGGTGACGGGCGAGAGCGGAACGGGGAAGGAGCTGATCGCCCGGATGCTCCACTACGGCGGAATGCGGAAGGACAGCCCCTTCGTCGCCATCAATTGCGGGGCGATCCCCGAGACCCTCCTGGAGAGCGAGCTCTTCGGGCACCGGAAAGGAGCCTTCACCGAGGCGAAGTCGGACCGGGCGGGGCTCATCGAGAAGGCGAACGGGGGGACGCTGTTCCTCGACGAGATCGGCGAGCTGCCGATCATGCTCCAGACGAAGCTTCTCCGGTTTCTCCAGGAGGGGGAGTTGCGCCGCCTCGGGGACACGGAGGTTCGGAAGGTGAACGTTCGGATCGTCGCCGCGACGGCGCGGGAACTCGAGCAGGAGATTCCGGCCGGAAGCTTCCGGGAGGATCTCTACTACCGGCTGAACGTCATCCGGATCCACGTTTCTCCCCTGCGGGAGCGGAGGGAGGACATCCCTCTCCTGGCCCAGCATTTCCTGGCGACTTTCTGCAGAAAATTCCGGAAGGGGGAAATGCGGTTTTCCCCGGAGGCGATGGAGACATTGACGGGCCACGATTGGCGCGGGAACGTCCGGGAGCTCGAGAACCTGATCGAGCGTTGTGTCCTCCTCGGGGGGGAGGGAGAGGTATCCCTGGACCAGCTGGTTTCGATCTGGGAAGGAGGAGTTGCCGGGGAGAAGGGGGGGGACCGTTCCCCGCGATTGATCATCCGCGTCCCCGTTTCCGTTGTGGACCCGGACCTGAAAAACGCCGTCAAGGAGATGGAACGGCAGATGATCCGTCTGGCTCTGGAGCGGACCGGAGGAAGCCGGCCGAAAGCCGCGGAATTGCTGGGGATCAGCCATCCAGCACTCCTTTATAAGGCAAAGGAGTATGGAATCAATTGATGGTAATTTAGCATAATTATAATAATTTAACGTTCAGTTAAAAATCTCTTGACATTACTTTTGGGAAATGTACCATTTGCTTAGATTGAGTGTATCGACCATTGGACGGTAAACCACCAAACGAAAAGGTGGGGGGAATGAACGCGGAAAAACTGAAGGCTAAAGTCGAGACGAACAATGTCCGACAGATAAGAGAAGGGCTCCTGATGAGCAAAGCGGAGCTGGCACGTCGCGCCGGATTGTCGGTGCTGACCATCGACCGGGTGGAGAAGGGGATGACATGCCGGATGGACACCAAGAGAAAGATCATCCTGTCCCTCGGTCTGCAGTTGGCGGACAGGGACAAGGTTTTCGGCAAGAAAGACTGACGGGGCAGGTGGGGCCATGGCGCTAATGGGATCGAAGGAGTTGATCGGGTTGGACATCGGGTCGAGCGCCATCAAGCTCGCCCATGTAAAACCGGTGGGCGTGGAGTTCCGGGTAAAGAAGTTCGGGGTCTTCCCCCTTCCGCCGGATGCCATCGTGGACGGGGCCATCATGGACCACGTCTCGGTGATCGAGGGGATCAAGACCGCACTGCGCGAGCTCAAGGTGAAGGAGAAGGAAGTCGCCACCTCGCTGTCCGGCCATTCCGTGATCATCAAGAAAGTGGTTCTCCCCACGACGACCCCGGAGGAGCTGGAGGAATCGATCCAGTGGGAGGTGGAGCAGTACATTCCCTTCGACATCAAGGACGTCAAGATCGACTTTCAGGTGATCGGTCCGCTGAAGGAAGATCCGTCCAAGATGGACGTCCTCCTCGTTGCCGTGAAGACCGACCTCGTCAACGACTACGTCTCCGTGATCAAGGACGCCGGCCTTACCCCCTCGATCGTCGACATCGACTCCATCGCGGCGGGCAATGCTTTCGAACTCTGCCACCCGGTGTCCGACGAGCAGGTTCCGATGGTGGTCAACGTGGGTGCCTCTTTCATGAACATCAACATTCTGCATTCGGGGGTGCCGTTGTTCACGCGTGACGTTCCGATGGGCGGGGGCATGTACACGTCGGAAATCCAGAAGCAGCTCGCGGTGAGCTTCGAGACGGCCGAGGAGCTCAAGGTCGGGAAAAAGGACGCGGGGGACCGGGCGGAAAAAATCACGGAGATCATGAGGACGGTGTCGAACATCCTCTCCACGGAAGTCCAGCGGTCCTACAACTTCTTCTCGGCGACGTACCCCGATCGCCTGGTCACGAAGGTGTACCTCACCGGCGGCGCGGCAAAATCCGCTTTTCTCAAGGAGATGCTCGTCGAAAAGATCGGGGTGGACGTGGAGCTGTTCGACCCGTTCGAGGGGCTTACACTGGAGGAAGGTTCGGTGGACCCGTCCATGGTGTCCGGGTTCAACACCGCCGCCACGGTTGCCGTCGGGCTTGCGCTGCGTAACCAGGAGGCTCGAAGATGATCCGCATAAACCTGATCCGGGGAAAGCGGAAAAAGAAAAAAGAGTTGAACGTAGACTTGCTCTACCTCCTGCTCCCTCTTCTGGTGATCGTCATTGTTTTTGCCTTATACCGCTCGGCCTCCGGGACCATCGAGAACCTCCACACCGACATCAGAAAAGCCAACGTGGAGGTCGCCCGTCTGAAGAAGGAAATCGGGGAAGTGGAGATCTTCAAGGCCCGGAAGGCGGAGTTGCAGCAGAAAGTGGACGTGATCTCGAGCCTTCAAACGGGAAGGACGGGGCCCGTGAAGATCTTCGAGGCGTTGTCGGCCTCCGTTCCCGAAAAATGCTGGATCGACAGTCTGTCCATCAAGGGAGACCAGGTCCGGGTCAACGGCATCGCCATCAACAACTACACGATCGCGAATTTCATGACGGCCCTCGGGCGGAGCGGAAGGTTCCGGAACGTTGTGCTCGGGTCGGCGGACAAGACGACGGTCTCGAACGTGAAACTCGTCAAGTTCAGTCTGACTTTCAACGCGGTTCGAAACTAAGGGAAGCAAAAGGCGCAGGAAAGGAACCGGGATGGCTCTCAAGCTAGGGGATTTTTCGAAGGTACCCCCGAAACAGAAGATTTTCCTCACGATCATTGTCTGCATTCTGGTGGGTGTAGGGTATTACTACCTGTACTACAAGGCGGCTTCCCAGGAGATCGCCACACTCCAGACAAAACTCGCGGAGCTCGAGAGCAAGATCAAGGAGCAGGAGGTGATCGCGAAGAACCTTCCCTCCTTCCAGGCGGAAGTCAGGCGTCTCGAGGAGCAACTGGGTCTGCTGCTCGACCAGCTTCCCAATTCCGCGGAGATTCCCAGCCTCCTCAAGAACGTCTCGGATCTCGGCAGGGAATCCGGGCTCGATTTCCTGAAGTTTGCTCCCCGCGGAGAAGTCAACAAGGGATTCTACGCGGAGATCCCGGTAACCATTTCCGTCACCGGCGAATACCATGGGTTCGCCCTGTTCGCCGACAAGGTCAGCCATCTCCCGCGAATCGTGAACCTGTCCGACATCGTCTTTACCAAACCCAGGAGTGTGGGGGAAGGCCGGATGGAGGTGAGCGTCGGTTGCACGGCGACCACATTCCGTTTCCTGGAGCAGGAAGGCGCCGGCAACAGCGGGAAGGGGAGCGCAAAATGACGCACGCCATTCATCACCCGTTGCGGATCGTTCTGGCGGTAGCGCTCCTTTTCGCGTTCGTGGCCGGTGGATGCGGGAAGGAGGAGCCCGCTCCCGCCCAGGTTGTGAACAAGACCATGCCGAAAGAGGCCGCCAAGGCGGCGGAAGCCGCGCAGCCCGTCGCAGTCTCCGTGGCGCAACCTCCTCCCGTTGTGGTGTACAACCCGGCCGGGAAACGGGATCCTTTCGTTGCGTTTCTCAAGGTACGGAAAAAAGATGCTCGCCCCTCTATCGGCTCTCTTTTTCCGCTGCAGAGGTACGAACTCGGCGAGTTTCGCCTTGTCGGCGTCATCTGGAGTCCGAAGGCTGCGCAGGCTCTCGTGGAGGATTCCGAGGGGAAGGGATACACACTAACGGTCGGGACGAAAATCGGTCAGAGCGGGGGCGTCGTCACCCGTATCACGGACAAGGAGGTCGTTGTCCGTGAAGAGTTCCGGGATTACATGGGGAAGAAGGTCAAGCGCGACAGTTCCCTGAAGTTACAGACCGTAGGAGGAAAATGATGAGGAACCGGTTACGGCCAAAGGGCCGATACTCCTGGCGATACCAGGCCTGGTTGGCTGCCGCTGCGCTTGTCTCCGCGATGGTGGTCGTTCCGACCCTGGTTCAGGCTGACGCGGAAGCTCCACCGGCTGCTTCTGGGGTAAAGGTCGAGGAGGTCGTCGTCTCGAAGACGCCCTATTACACCAACATCGAGGCGACGTTGTCGGGAAAGATCGAGAATTACAACTCGTTCAAGCTCAACGACCCGTTCCGGATCGTGGTCGACATCTGGGGTGTCGCGCAGGGTGCGGTGGCCTCGGAACTCCCGGCGGGGACGCCCCAGGTCAAGTCGGTCAAGCTCTCGCAACAGGGAGACAAGCTCCGGATGCTGGTGGAAACCCCGGACGATGCTCCGTTTCCTTTCCTCGTCACCACCGAGGGGAACCGGCTCGTGCTGTCGGTCGGCGGCGGGCAGGAGGGGAAAGTGACCAGCCTCGATCGTCCCGCGGCAGGGATGGAACCTTCCAAGGGAAACACCGTTGTCGGCATCGACCTCGAGGATCTGCCGGATATGTCAAACGTCATCATAACGACGTCGGGCGCCGTCTCCCACGAGGTGGTCGAGGGAAAGGACAGCGTGACGCTCGTTTTCCCCGGCGCGAGTACGGACAAGGGGTTGCTGCGGGAAATGGATGCGAGAAAGTTCGATATTCCCATCAGGAGGGTGGTGCCCGCAGCAGGCAAGAAGGGGATCGAAGTGGCCGTCGCCTTCGCCCCCGGCTCCCGCTACAGCGTCAAGGAGAATGATAACGCCGTGGTCGTCTCCTTCCCGAAGGCAGCCGGTGCCGAAAAGGGCGCCGTGGTGGCGGAGCTTAGGGGAAGAAAGGCGTCCTCCATGCCCGCCTACGCGGAGAAGGAAATGGAACCTGCCGGGAGTGCACCGATGTGGGGGTTCGTCACCCACGAGGTGGAATCCCATAAAAAATACGTAGGCCAGCGGATCTCACTGGACTTCAAGGACGCAGACCTGGCGAACGTATTCCGGATCCTCGCCGAGGTCAGCAATCTGAACATCATCACGACGGACGACGTGAAGGGAAGGGTCTCCGTCCGACTCATCAACGTTCCCTGGGACCAGGCCCTGGACATCGTTCTGAAATCGAAGGCCCTGGGCGCCACCCATGAGGGGAACATTCTCCGCATCGCGCCCCTTTCCTCGCTTCGGGCCGAGGACAAGGCCCGTCTTGACTCCAAGAAGGAAGTGGAGAAGCTCAAGGCATCCCTGGAGGGCGTGATCGAAACGATCCCTGTCAACTACAGCAAGGCATCCGACCTGAAGGGGAAGGTCACGGATCTTCTCTCCGAGGGGGGGAAGATCCAGGTCGACGACCGCACCAACGTGATCATCATCCGGGACCTCCGGAAGAACGTGGAAGACGTCAAGGCGCTGGTGGCGAAGCTGGACACCGCGACGCCCCAGGTGCTCATCGAGGCGCGGATCGTCGAGGTCGACACCTCTTTCACGAGAGAACTGGGTGTGCAGTGGGGCGGGTCGTACAAGAGCGAGGGCAGTACGCAGTTCGGCGCTACGGGAATCCAGGACACCAGCGGGGCCTTCATCCCGGGGCAGACTCTCACCAACTCGAAGGACTTCACGGCCGAGACGGTCCCCCCGAACTACGCGGTGAACCTCCCCGCAGCCGTGGGGCTCGGATCCGGCGGCGGGATCGCCTTCGGAATCCTGAGCGACAGCGTCCGCCTCGACCTGTCCCTGTCGGCCCTCGAGGCGTCCGGGAAGGGGAAGGTGGTTTCCTCGCCCAGAGTCGTCACGATCGACAACAAGGAGGCCATGATCGAGCAGGGGACCCAGATCCCGTACTCGACCGTATCCGCCTCCGGCACAAACGTCCAGTTCGTGGATGCGACCTTGAGCCTCAAGGTGACGCCACACATCACTCCGGAGGGAAGCGTCATCATGAAGCTCGAGGCGAAGAACGATTCCCCGGGGGAGACGGGGGCGTCCGGACAGCCGGCCATCAACAAGAAGAAGGCCACTACGGAGGTCCTGGTAAGGGATGGAGAAACCGCGGTGATCGGCGGGATCCTCCAGGTGACGCGGAAGGAGGACCAGCAGGCGGTACCGTGGTTATCCAAGATCCCCATCCTCGGGTTCTTCTTCAAGCATGACACGACCCAGTCGTCCAACAGGGAATTGCTGATCTTCGTGACACCGAAAATTCTGAAGACGGAGCCGGCGCAGGCTAGGATATACTGATTCCGTCAAGGGTCCGCCTTTTCCGGAGCACCTGGTCGAAAGGACCTGGTGCTCCGTTTTTTTTCCACAGGAGGTGATGAGGCCTTGTTCACATTCCGCACGGCAGGAGAGACCCACGGACCTGCGCTGGTCGCGATCGTGGAGGGGGTGCCCGCCGGGATGCCTTTCGACCGGGCGGCTGTCAATCGGGAACTGGCCCGCAGGCAGGTAGGGTACGGCCGCGGGGAGCGGATGCAGATCGAGAAGGACGAGGTGGAGGTGCTCTCCGGGGTGCGTTTCGGCAGGACGCTCGGGGGGCCGGTGGCCATGCTCCTGCGCAACCGGGACTGGGAGAACTGGACGGAGAAGATGGCCCAGGAAGGAGAGGGGAGAGAAATCCCCCCGCTTACCACGGCACGTCCGGGGCACGCCGATCTCGGGGGGGTGCTCAAATACGGGCACCGTGACGTCCGGAACGTGCTGGAGCGGGCGAGCGCGAGAGAGACGGCAGCCCGGGTCATGGCGGGAGCCCTGGCCCGGATGGTACTTCGGGAAATGGGTGCGGAGATCGCGGGACACGTCGTCTCGATCGGGAGGGTGCGCGTTTCCCGCGAAACCGAAGGGTCCTGGAATCTGGCCGTGCAATCCGATAAAAGCGATCTGCGGATGGCCGATCCCGTAGCCGCCCGGAGAGCGGTTGCGCTGATCGACAGGGCCAAGAAGGCGGGAAGCACGGTCGGGGGAACGGTGGAGGTCATCGCCCGCGGGGTTCCTCCCGGCCTGGGGTCGTTCGTCTCCTGGGACCGCAAACTCGACGGACGGCTGGCACAGGCTCTGATGAGCATACACGCGGTCAAAGGGGTCGAGATCGGGGGAGGCTTCGCCCTGGAATCGCTCCCCGGGGTCGCCGTACACGACGAAATCTTCCCGGGAAAGAGGCGGGGGAACCGTCTCCTCGGCGGGCTGTCCCTTCCGTTTCACAGGAAAACGAACCGGGCGGGCGGGGTCGAGGGGGGGATGACCAACGGAGAGCCTCTGGTCGTGCGGGCGGCCATGAAGCCTATTCCCACTCAGTCGAACCCTCTGCGTACGGTGACGATCGGCAACTGGAAACGTGACGATGCGCACCGCGAGCGAAGCGATGTATGCGCGGTGCCGGCATGCTCGGTGGTCGCCGAGACCATGGTGGCCATCACCCTGGTGTCCGCCTTTTTGGAGAAATTCGGAGGGGACTCGATGTCCGAGATTCATTATAATTATACGGGATACCTGCGCCGGATCGGATGCCGATGAGGAACCCCGTGACCACGCGGGGAGCCGTGCTGGTGGGGTTCATGGGAGCAGGGAAGAGTTCGGTGGGGAAGGAACTTGCCCGGCGTCTGGGGGCGGAGTTCATCGACGTGGACGACCGGGTCGAGGCCGATGCGGGAAGAAAAATAGGGGAAATCTTCGCGATGGAGGGGGAGCAGGCGTTCCGGGAGAGGGAGCGAGAGGCGATCCGGGATGCCGTTTCGATCCCGGGCAGGGTGATCGCGACCGGCGGAGGAGCGTTTCTGGATGGCGAGAACCGGCAGCGGCTCAAGGCGTATGCGCCGGTGGTCTTTCTCGATGTTTCCCCCGCCACCGCACTTGAGCGCCTGGCCGGGGACACGTCCCGCCCTCTTCTTTCGGGAGAGGACCGGGAGAAGGCGGTGACGGAACTGATGGATAGGCGTCGACCGGCGTACCGGGAGGCGGATTTCCGGGTGAGCACCGAGAATCTGCCGGCAGGCCGGGTGGCCGAAGAGGTTTTCCTTCTCCTTGTCCGCGAGACGAAAAGCGGACCGTTGGAGAAGAACGCCGGCAAAGAAAGGAGAGGGGGGTGAACGAAGGAACCATCACGGTATCGCTGGGTGACCGCTCCTACGACATCTTTTTCGCAAGGGGGGTGTATCCCCTCTTCCAGGAGTGGGTGAGCCGGTTCTTCCCGGGGACTCCCGTTTTCGTCGTGACCGACAGGACCGTACTCTCCCTTTACGGTGACGACATCCGGAACATGCTTTCGGGGGTTCCTCACGATATCCTTTCCCTTCCGCCCGGAGAGGAGGGAAAGAACTGGGATACGGTGCAGGAGATCTACTCCTTTCTCTCCCGGGGAGGTGCAGGAAGGGACTCTCTCGCCGTGGCGTTCGGCGGTGGGGTCGTGGGAGATCTCGCGGGATTCGCCGCGGCTACCTACCTCCGGGGGATTCCCTACGTCCAGGTCCCCACCACGCTCCTCTCCCAGGTGGACAGCAGCGTAGGGGGGAAGACGGGTTTCAACCTCGCCGAGGGGAAAAACCTCGTGGGGTCGTTTCACCAGCCACGGGCGGTATTCATCGACCCGGACTTTCTCCTCACGCTGGACGTCCGGAACCTGCGCGCCGGGATGGCGGAAGTCGTGAAATGCGCCTTCGCGGGTTCCCCCTCCCTGCTGGAAACGATCACGGACCGAACGGGAAACTGGAAGGAGATGTCCGGCGACGCCTGGATCACGGTCATCCGCGGCGCAGTGGCGTTCAAAGCCCAGGTGGTGGAACGTGACGAGAAGGAGGTCTCTGCCCGCCGCATCCTGAACCTGGGGCACACGATCGGACACGCGCTGGAGCAGGCCTCCGGGTACGGGCGGCTTCTCCACGGGGAGGCTGTCGCGATGGGCCTTGCGTGGGAGGCGGTGTTTTCCCGAAGGCAGGGGACGACGCCCCCGGCGCTGGAGAGGAGGGTGATCGATCTGCTCCTCGACATGGGATTTTCTCTAGACGACTCCGCGGTGCCGATTCCGGCGATCTCCGAAGCGATCGGAATGGACAAGAAGAAGCTGGTGTCGGACATCGACATGCCGCTCCTTACCGGTCCGGGCTCCTGTGTCCTTACGCGCATCCCTGTCTCTGTTCTGCGGGAGGACCTTCCTGCTGTACGCGAGGAGCTCCGTGAAATCGTCCGGGACCGCGTCGAGGCCGCCGGACGGGCGAAGACGCCTGTCCGGAAGGAGGAGGATCTTCGCACCCCGCCGGTGGACGTCCCGGCTTCTGCCCGGCTTTCGATCTCCGAGCTGGAACGAAGGGTGGTGGTGAATCCCCGGGACCTGGGGGCGATGATCGCGCTTTCGGAGGCGTACAGGCGCGCGGGGAATCATGCCGGGGCGTGGGAGACGATCAAGGAGGTGTTGGACCAGGATCCTTCCTCCGCCAGTGCGCAGAGCGTTGCGCGGGATATCGAGCGGGAGATGAAGGAGGCACTGCCCGACATGGAGGAGAGCCCCTCTCCGCTCCTGGAGGAAGTCGTCATCCTGGAAGAGGGGGCGTTCGAACTGCGCTCCGCGGATCGGCGGCCCGATTCCGTGGAGGGAAGAGACGAGGCGGGCGACCCGTCCCCTCCGGAGGCGGGACCACCGGTCAGGACGGTCACGATGGCGAACGTTTACTGGGAACAGGGGAGGCCGGAGGAGGCGATGCAGATCATCGACAAGATCCTGCGGAACAATCCCCAGGATCCCCGCGCGCTGTCGTGGCTTGAAAGCCGCGAGGGAACGCGGGCGAAGAGCCGGGGGGAACAGGTGGTTTCCTCCCTGACGGCGTTTCTCAAGAAGATGACGAAGGAGTTCGGATATGACGTTTCGCGACATCATTGAGGGGATGCACCGGAAAGAACCGGCGATCCGAGGGGGGGCCCTGGCAGGCTCGGACGGCTTGTCCGTCGAGGAATGGAGCGCCTCCGGCGGCCTCGACCTTTCCGCCCTGTGCGCGGAGATGGTGCAGTTATTCAAGGAGAGTGCACGGGTGGCCGGGGAGCATGGACTCGGGGGTGCTTCCGAGGTCTTTTTCGCCGGAGACGACGGTCAGGTGTTTTTCCGAAAGGTGACCGCCGACTATTATCTTCTGCTTGTGACGTCACCGCGGGCGGTTCCCGGGAAGTGCCGGTTTCTTCTCCGGCAGGGCGCCTCGCGGGCCAGGGAGATGCTGTGATGCCTCCATCCCGGAAATCTTCGCACGCTTCCCCCCGGGGTCCTTCCCCCCGGAAAAGGCGTCCGAAGGCACCCTCCGGGGAAGGGAGGCGAAAGCCCCGGGAGGCGTACCGGATTCTGTTTATCGATGGCCCGAACCTGAACGTCCTCGGGAAGCGGGAGCCCGGCGTGTACGGGGAGAAGACCCTGGCCGGAGTCCGCCGCGACGTGAACGAAGTTGCCCTGAGAGAGGGGGCGTCCGTCACGTTTTATCAGTCCAACCACGAAGGGGAGATCGTGACCCGTCTCCAGAAGGCGCGGGATAAAGCCGACGGGCTGGTGATCAATCCGGGAGGGTATACCCATTCGAGCGTGTCGATCCGGGACGCTCTCCTGTATGCGGGCATTCCCTCGGTGGAGGTCCACCTGAGCAACCTCGCGCGCCGGGAACCTTTTCGGAAACAATCCCTCATCGAGGACGTGGTGGTCGGCCGGATCTCGGGATTCGGCGGCTTCGGATACGTCCTTGCGCTGCACGCCATCCTCGACCATCTCCGCAGGGAAGTCGGAATTGCCTCGCGGTAGATATCCGCTTCCGGATGCCGAACCGCGGATCCGGAAGCTTCTGGGCGTCCTCGCGAAGCAGAGGATTCACCTTTTCCTCTGCCTCCGGATGACCAACATCCGGTATCTCACGGGTTTCAGCGGGAGCGACGCCGTCCTCCTCGTATCCCCGGAAGGCGTGACCTTCGTGACCGACGGCAGGTACGCGGAACAGTCCCGCCGGGAGGTGCGCGGAGCGGAGATCGTCATCTCCGACAGGAAATGGTCGGAGGTATTGCGCAGAATCCGGGTTTCGACACGGCGACGGCGCACGGGGCGGGCCGCGAGGATAGGATTCGAATCCCGCCATCTCTCCGTGGAATTGTATCGTCTCCTTACGCGGGGAAACGCAGGCGACTGGGTCGCGCTTGCGGACCCGATCGAAGCGCTCAGGATGCGGAAGGAGGAGGCCGAGGTCCGCGCCATGGAGGGGGCGGCGGTCGCCGCCTCCGGTGCCTTTCTCGAGGTGCTCTCGGCGGGGCTTTGGGGCCGGACCGAGAAGGAGGTGGCCGCGGACCTGGAAAGGGGCATGAAGCTGCAGGGGGCGGAGGAACCATCCTTCAGGGCGATCGTCGCTTCGGGGCCGCGTTCCGCTCTCCCCCATGCGGAACCTACGGGCGCCGCGATCGGGAAGGATGAGGCGGTCGTCATCGATTTCGGGGCCCGACGCCGGGGATATTGCTCCGACGAGACCGTCTCCGTCATTCCTGCACGCCCCTCCCCCCCCTTGCGCAGGATGTTCGACGCCGTCAGGCGCGCACAGGAAAGAGGGATCCGCGCCGTACGGGCGGGGGTTCTGTGCAGGGAAGTGGATACCCGGGTGCGGGAATCGCTGGACCGGTCTGGATATTTGAAGTATTTTGTTCATTCCACCGGGCATGGAGTAGGGCTGGACATCCACGAGCGCCCCTCCCTGTCCCAGCGGTCGAGGGATCGGCTTGCCGAGGGAATGGTGGTGACCGTGGAACCCGGGGTATACATCCCCGGGTTCGGAGGGGTTCGGATCGAGGATATGATCCGGGTAACGGCGGGGAGGGGGGACAGGGTGACCTATCTCCCCAAGCAGAATCCGCTGCTTGTCTGAAAGAGGAAGGGCGAATGTATTTCACCTCGGATTTTCGAAACGGGCTGAAGATCGAGTTCGGCGGAGAGCCGTACGTGATCGTGTACTTCCAGCATGTCAAACCCGGCAAAGGCGGGGCATTCGTCCGGACGAAACTCAAGAACCTGAAAACCGGTGCGGTCTTGGAGAACACGTTCCGCAGCGGGGACAAGGTCAACAAGCCGGACCTCGACGAGCGCGGGATGCAGTTCATGTTCATGAGCGAGAACGCCTACCACTTTATGGATACCACGACGTACGAGCAGATCTACCTGAACGAGCAGCACATGGGGGACGCCGCCAACTACATGATCGAGAATCTCCCGGTGAAGATCCTGTTCTACCGGGGGGAACCGATCGGCATCGATCTCCCCATCTTCATCAAGCTGGAGATCGTCGAGACGGAGCCGGGGGTGAGAGGCGACACCGTGAGCGGTGCGACCAAACAGGCGAAGCTTTCGTCCGGGGCCGTGGTGCAGGTTCCCCTCTTCCTGGGAGAAGGGGACAGGGTCAAGGTGGACACCCGCACCGGCACGTACATCGAGCGCGCGTAAGGGGAGGGACATGAATCTGAAAGAGATACGGGAGATCATCGAACTTCTCAAGGGAACCGACGTGACCGAACTGAAAGTGGTCCGCGGGGAGGACGTTCTGAAGGTGCGGCGAGGCCCGACGGGCGAGGTGCAACCGGTAGCGGTCGTTACGACTCCCAAGCCTCCCACCGCGGTCCCACCGGCGGAGGCGCCCTCGCCTGCCCCTCCGAAAGAGCCTCCGAAGCCGGCGGCCAAGGAGGTCAACTCCCCGATCGTGGGCACGTTCTATCGTGCGCCGGCCCCCGATGCGGCTCCGTTCGTCGAGGTGGGAAGCCGCGTCACCAAGGGGCAGGTCCTGTGCATCGTCGAGGCGATGAAGATCATGAACCAGATCGAATCCGACGCGGGAGGCGTCGTGGTGGCCATTCTCGTCGAGAACGCACAGCCGGTGGCCTACGGCCAGCCTCTTTTCCACATCTCTTCGGAGTAGAGGACGTAATGATTCACAAGGTCCTTGTCGCCAACCGGGGAGAGATCGCCGTCCGCGTCATCCGCACCTGCCGCGAGATGGGGCTTCGTACGGTCGCAATCTACTCCACCCTGGACAAGGACTCCATGCACGTGAGGATGGCGGACCAGTCGGTCTGCGTGGGGCCGCCGCCGAGCGCGGAGAGCTACCTCAACGTGCCTTCCATCCTGAGCGCGATCGAGATCACCGACTCGGACTCGGTCCATCCGGGATACGGATTCCTTGCGGAAAACCCGGCATTCGCCGAAATCTGCGAGAATTACGGCGTAAAGTTCATCGGACCTTCGTCGGAGTGCATCCGCCTGATGGGGGACAAGATCGAGGCGCGCCGCGCGATGCGCAAGGTCAGGGTGCCGACCGTCCCCGGAAGCGACGGCGCGATTACGGACGAGGAGGAAGGGCTTCGGATTTCGAAAGGTATCGGCTTCCCCGTAATCATCAAGGCGGCGGCCGGCGGCGGCGGCAGGGGGATGAAGATCGTGCATTCCCCCGCATCCTTCGTCAACGCCTTTCTCACCGCACAGTCGGAGTCCCTCTCCGCCTTCGGTGTCCCGGACGTCTACATCGAGAAGTATTTCGAGCACGCAAGACACGTCGAGGTCCAGGTGATCGGCGACAAGTTCGGCAACGTGATCCACCTCGGGGACCGGGACTGTTCCGTCCAGCGGCGGCATCAGAAACTGATCGAGGAGGCCCCCGCACCCTTCATTCCCGCACGGGTCCGGAAGCGGATCCACAAGGCGGCGGTCGACGGGGCGGCCGCTGTGCGGTACAACAATGTGGGAACCGTCGAGTTTCTCTACATTTCCGAAGGAGAGTTCTACTTCCTCGAGATGAACACCCGGATACAGGTAGAACACCCGGTCACGGAAATGATCACGGGAATCGACATTGTCCGGGAGCAGATACGGATCGCCGACGGGAAGAAACTGCGAGTCGACCAGAAGGGGGTCCAGTTCCGGGGGCACAGCATCGAGTGCCGCATCAACGCGGAGGATCCCGAGACGTTTACGCCGTCGCCGGGGCTGATAAACTCGTGCGTGTTTCCCGGGGGGTTCGGGATCCGCGTAGACACCGGGATCTACCCCGGATACACGGTCCCCCCTACATACGATTCGCTACTCGGAAAGCTGGTGGTCCACGGGGACGACCGGAACGAGGCGATCATGCGGATGCGCCGGGCTCTCGAGGAGACCCGGATCGAAGGGGTGAAAACGTCGATCGATTTCCACAAGAAGCTGATGATGGATTCGGATTTTACCGAAGGACGTTTGTGGACCAAGTTTGTGGAAAAGAGGGCATAATGTTCTGTGGACCTGCCGGACGTGACCGGCGATATCGCATGGAGGGCTGACCGATTGGGCCTGTTCGATTCTTTCAGGAAGAAGTTCTCCACGCCCTCGGGCGAGAACCGCGCATCCCTGTCGCGGAAGATCCAGGAGTCTCCGCAGGACCCCCAGGCACGGCAGAAGCTGGGGCTCTATCTGCTTCGACAGGGGGAGATCGTGGAGGGGACCGATCAGCTTGCAAGGGCGGCCATCCTGTACGAAAAAAGCGGGTTCACGGCCAAGGCGATCGCCGTCGTCCGGCAGCTGGTCAAGAACGACCCCACCAGCATTGAATTCCACCAATGGCTCATCCGGCTGCTCGCCCAGCACGGGCATACGGCGGACGCACGGAACGCGCTGCAAAGTGTTGCCGCGGGAGAAATCCGTTTTCCCTCCGACGAAAAGAGGATCGAATTCTATCAGAGTGTGTCGGAGAGTCTGCCGGACAATCCGCTTCCCTCCCTCCTCACCGCGGATGTCTACCTTTATCAGAGGAAGCTGTTCGAGGCCATAGGCGAGATGGCGAGGGTTGTCTCACTCGTCGCTCCTTCCGGGATGGAGAAGGATTTCGCCAGCCGGATGAACGTCCTCACTTCCCTTGCGGGCGACAACCTCGCACTGTTGGAGCCCTGTGGTTTCCTTTGGTTATCCGCGGGGAAAACAGAAGAGGCCCTGCCGTACCTGAAAAAGGCTGCGGAATTTACGCGGAGTTCGGGGGATTCGGATCGCGGAGAGGAAGCGGATCAGGTAATTTCCCTGCTGGAGAATGGACAGGTGGAGGCGATCGCGGGAGCGATGTCTTTCCCGGATGCCTTGCAGAGGATCCGGGCGCCCGGAGAACCCTCTCCCCCGCCTGCGGAAGTGAAGAAACCTTCCCCCCGGGAGGAGGGCGAGGACGAGAGCATGCTGCAAAGCGCCGTGGAGAAGCTTCAGGCGAAAGTGAAGGAGGAGATCGGGGAGTCGGACCCCGAGGCGCGGTACAACCTCGGGATCGCGTACAAGGAGATGGGCCTTCTGGACGAGGCCGAGGGGGAATTCCGCCTCTCCCGGTCGAATCCGGCGCTATTCCTGGGGGCGTCGTGCCTGCTTGCCGAGACGTTCGCCGAGAAGGGGGACCTTGCCATGGCACTCGAGACGCTTGACGAGGTGCTCGCTACGGAGTCCATAAGCCCCGACGAGGCCAGGGATGTCAGATACCAGAAGGCGCTTCTGCTTACCCGGAACGGGAAGGAAGAGGAAGGGAGGGAGATCTTCCTCTCCCTGTACGAATCGTCGCCGGACTACCGGGATCTCCGGTCGCGCGTCCAGAAATTCCAGGAATGAGCATTCCGTTCCATCGGGAAATCGGTCTGTGATAACAGGCAGAAAAATTCGCGGGCGTAATTCAGGGGTAGAATGCAAGCTTCCCAAGCTTGACGTCGCCGGTTCGAATCCGGTCGCCCGCTCCATTTTTCCATAGAACATCTTCCTGTTGCGAAGGGCCCCTTTCCTGCGAGGGGCCCTTCGCTTTTCCGCCAAATCCTCTATAATTTGTCCTTATGGCGAGGCGATGGGCGTGGTGGATCGGTTCGGGGCTCCTTCTCGTCGTACTCCTTGCCTTCGGGACCTGGCGGCTTCTCCAGGAAATTCCCGGCCTTATGGCAAAGGCTGAGGATACGATCCGGGAGGAGACCGAGGCGCTTGGTTTACGGGTTTCCTACCGGGACCTGCGGTTTCACCTTCTGCATTTCCGAGTCTCCCTGGAAGACCTGGACATTCTGGACGGCATCGCCGGCGTTCCCCTTGCCCGCGCGGAGCATGTCGACGTATCGCTTTCCCCATGGCGGATTCTGTCGGGCAGGTCGCCGGTATCCCGCGTCCTCGTGCGGAAGTTTTCCATTCACGCCGGGGAGGGTAACCGCCCCCTGGTGGAGGGTCTCCGAACCTCCGGGAAAGGCGAAGGGGGGGGGACGGTTCCCGAGATCGTCCTCCTGGACGGCGAGGTCCTGATCGGCCCCCTGGGTCCGCTCGTAAAGTGGGGTGCGAAGGTGCCGATGGTCCGGATACGTCCCACCCGGTTTCGGGGAACGCACGTCACGGCGGAGATCGTCCGTTCCGCGGGGAGGATATCCCTGCCTGGAGCGGGGAGGGGGAACATCCCGTTCGACAGGGCGGAGGCCGAGTTCTTCCTGAAGGGGGATTTGTTCCGGATCAAAAGGTTGCGCGTCTCGGGGGCTTCCGCGAAGTTCCTCTTGTCCGGGAAGTGGGACGGAAAGGAACGGGCAGTTGACCTGAAATGGTCCGGGGAGACCGATATCGCAGGCTGGACGGCATCGGGTGCGCCGGGAGGGGACCTGCTCCGCCCGGTGGCGACGAAGGGAACGGTTTCGTTTTCCGCACGAATTACGGGATCCCTGGATAACCCGCAAGGATCGGGGAAGATTCTGGCGCGCAATCTACTTCTCACGGGAAACACGCCCGCCGACGCGGAGGTTTCCCTCGCGGTCTCGGGAAACAAGGTCCTGCTTAAATCGATACGGGGAAAGGTGTGGGACGGGGTCGTCTCCGGGGTCGGGGCGTACGACTGGAAGACGGGGGTGGGGGATACCAGGATTTCGCTCGAGCGCGCGGTGTTCGGGAAAGCGCCCTGGGATTCCTGGGGAATTCCCT
>DAOUUI010000068.1 GCA_030668225.1 Deltaproteobacteria bacterium | reverse complement strand
TTTTCCCCTTTTCTTGTCCGCGCCGATCGGGAAATGGCGCAAGCCTGAAAAATCCGTCCCGTTACTTGATCTCGTGGTCGAAGGTTGCCTTCCCTTTCTTCCCGCCGGACTCGATCTCGACGGAGAACTCGTACTTTCCCGGCTTGTCCAGCGTGATGTCCGCTCCGAAGTGCCCGTGCATCCCCATGAGGTCGTATTTCACCTGTTTCATGTCGGGGCCGGTGACCGTCACGGTCCCCTTCCCTTCCGTGACGGGCTTTTTCGCCGCCGGATCCTCGAGGGAGAACATGACGTGATGGGTGTGCGTCATCTTCGCCATCATCTTCTCCGACACCTTGGACTTCTCCATCTGCGCCTTCATGTCCACAAGGCGCGCCTCGGCCTGCCAGGGTCCGACCTTCCCCTCGAATACCTTGTCCCCCATCGACATCATTCCGTGGCCTTGCGTCTTGCTCTCGCCGTGCATCCCGGGCATCGAACCGTGCCCCTTTTCCTCGGCAACGGACAACCCCGTGAATGCCGGAAGAGCCAGAGCAACAACGAGAACCGCCAGTAATCCTGTCTTCCTCATTTCCGTCCTCCCCCTGTCGTATTGTCGTTCCAACCTACATGCATGAACGTCCGATCGCTCTACGAATTCACCTTACCCCGGAGAAAACAGACCCCTCCCTCAGACATCAACGCGCCTGTAAGTCAGTAGCGGGTCACCATCTTCGGAGCAAACGTTTCCTCCCCTGTCCCTATTCACTTGGGAAACGTGAAGTTTCCCTGTTTGCGTATCCTCGCCACCGGTTAGTGACGCACAACCGTTTTCGGCTTCCACTCCTCCGCCACATCGGCTTTTCGCCCCTTGCCGTCCCGGACAGTCAACCTGACCCGATACGTCGTCGCGGGATCGAAGAAGATCTTCGGCTCTGGGTGAAACTCCAGTGTCATCCCGAACCCGGTCGAATAGACCTTGCCGGGAATCGGTACGGTTCCGTCGGACGGGTAAAAGGCAGCGTCTTCGATAAAAACAGGACGGTCGAAAAGGACGGAAAGGACCGATGGCGGCCGCCCTTCCCCTTCCCTGATCGCCATAAGGCCCAGGGCCTTCGGGGAACCAAGATCGACGGCTTCCGCTTCCTTTGCAACCGAGCCAAAGCGGACCGCCCCCGACTCGTCGGTCACCTCGACCCTGTCCGCCTTCCCGAACTGGGAAACGGTAAGAGCCAGTGTTTTTGCCGCCTTTTCCTTCTGCACGGCGGAAAGGCTTTCTCCACGGAAGCTCCCCCCGACCGTCACCTTGGCCAACCCGCCGTCGTAAGAAAGGGACACCAGTTCCGAGCCGGATGGAAAAGGATAGACGATCTCCTTGAGAAGCGAATCCACTGGACCCTCCCCCCTCTCGATCCCACGGATCACGGTGCGAACCACCAGCGCCTCCTCTTTCCCCTGCTCCAGGGAAAAGATCGGAACGGGACGGAACTTATCGGGCTCGAGAGAGGAGGGGAAGTAAGCAACTGTGGCAAAACATGGCCCCGGGATCGGGAGATCCGGAACCGCCCCGAAGACATCGTCGAACGCCTTCGTCGTATGGACGAGCGGTTTCTGGGCGGGGGGCTGCTTCGAGCACGACGCCAGCGCGACGAGCGCACCCGCTCCCACCGCGAAGATCCCTGCCATCAGGAACCGGCGCCCACCTCCGGATTTTGCTCGAAATCCCGAAACCGTCATTTCCCTTTCCTTCTCAGGACTCCTCGCCAGGCCTCGGCGCGGGTCCGGGCGTAAGCGACGTCCGGTCGTCCGTGTCCTTGAGCCCCTTCATATACAAGAACTCATAGATGACGGGGTAGACCAGAAGTTCCATGAGGACCGAGGTGACCACCCCGCCGACCATCGGCGCCGCGATCCGCTTCATCACGTCCGACCCCGTTCCCGTGCTCCACATGATGGGCAAAAGCCCGGCAATGATAACAGCCGCGGTCATGATCTTCGGGCGGATCCGTTTGACCGCGCCGTCGAAGATCGCCTCTTTCAGGTCCCCCATCGTATTCATCAACCCTTTGCGCTTCATGGTCTCGTAGGATACGTCGAGGTAGAGGAGCATCACCACCCCTGTCTCGGCACTGATGCC
Source organism: Deltaproteobacteria bacterium (assembly GCA_030668225.1). Lineage (GTDB taxonomy): Bacteria > Desulfobacterota > Deferrimicrobia > Deferrimicrobiales > Deferrimicrobiaceae > CSP1-8. The sequence continues at coordinate 8,230 of DAOUUI010000068.1, read as the reverse complement.
TGCAAGCGCGATCATCCCGACCCAGACGGCCACCGAGAGGTTGTAGCCAAGCAGGTAGATGAGCCAGAACGCCCCGACGAGGGAAAGGGGCACCGCAAGAAGCACGATGGCAGTCTTGGTCAATGAGCGCGTGTTCAAGTAGATGATGAGGAAGACGATGAACAGCGTAAGCGGGATGACGACCATCATTCGCTTCTCCGCCCGCTGCATGTACTCGAACTGGCCGCTCCACACAATGCTGTACCCTGCGGGGAGTTTGACGTTCTCGCGGACCGCTTCCTGCGCCTTCTTCACGTAGGTTCCGACGTCGACTCCCCGGATGTCGACATAGACCCATACCGTCCTGCGGGAGTTCTCGCTCTTGATGCTTGCCGGGCCCTTGTGGATCGAGATGTCGGCGAGCTGCCCCAGGGGGATCTGGGCGCCCCCGGGCGTCGGCACGAGTACCCGCTTCATCGACTCCACGCTGTCGCGGAGTTCCTCCGGGTAGCGAACGTTCACCGGGTACCGCTCCAGCCCCTCCACCGTCTGCGTAACGTTCATCCCGCCGAGGGCGGACATGATCACGTCCTGTACGTCGCCCACGGTGAGCCCGTACCGGGCAGCGTCCCTGCGGCGGATCTCGAAGTCGAAGTAGTTTCCCCCAGTGATTCTCTCGGCGAATGCCGACAGAGTTCCGGGGACCCCGGAAACCACGGACTCGATCTGCTCCCCGAGCAAGGCGAGGGTGTCCAGATCGTCCCCCATGATTTTGATCCCCACCGGCGTCTTGATCCCCGTGGCGAGCATGTCGATCCGGGTCTTGATCGGCATCGTCCACGCATTGGTCAAGCCGGGGAACTGGATGGCGGCATTGAGCTCCTCCACGAGTTTTTCGTGGGTCATCCCCGGACGCCACTCCTCTTCCGGCTTGAGCATGATCGTGGTTTCGATCATGGAAAGGGGCGCCGGGTCGGTGGCCGTCTCGGCGCGCCCGATCTTGCCGAAGACATGGTGCACCTCGGGAAACGTCCGGATTATCCGGTCGGTCTGCTGGAGGACCTCCTTGGCCTTTGTGATCGAGATCCCGGGAAAGGTGGTCGGCATGTAGAGCAGGTCCCCCTCGTAGAGCGGAGGCATGAACTCCGATCCGATTTTCATGATCGGCCAGACCGTGACCGCCATCAGGGCGATCGACCCGATAATTATGGTTTTCTTGTACTTGAGGGCGAAATCCAGGGCCGGATGGTAGAGCCGGATGAGGAACCGGTTGATCGGGTTCCTCTCCTCGGGCAGGATCTTCCCCCGGATGAAGAACCCCATCCAGATGGGTACGATGGTGATCGACAGGATCGCGGCCGCCGCCATCGAGTAGGTCTTCGTGAACGCGAGGGGCTTAAAAAGTCTCCCCTCCTGGGCCTCCAGGGTGAACACGGGGAGGAACGACACGGTGATGACGAGGAGGGAATAGAAGAGGGTCGGGCCGACCTCTTTCGACGCATCCAGCACGATGTCCCAGTGTCCCCGCTTCCCCCCGTCGTGCTCCATATGCTTGTGCATGTTCTCGATCATGATGATCGCAGCGTCCACCATCGCCCCGATGGCGATCGCGATCCCTCCCAGGGACATGATGTTGGCGTTCAATCCCTGGTAGTACATGACGATGAAGGCCATCAGGACCGCCAGGGGCAGCGTCAGGATCGCCACGAAGGCGCTGCGGAAATGGAGGAGGAAGAGGATGCAGACGATCGCGACGACCGCCGATTCCTCGAGCAACTTCTCTTTGAGGGTGGCGATCGCCCGCTCGATCAGCCCCGAGCGGTCGTATACGGGGACGATCTCCACCCCTTCCGGGAGTCCGGCCTTGAGCGATTCGAGCTTCTTCTTCACGTTCTGGATCGTCTTCAGGGCATTCTCCCCGAACCGCATCACCACGACGCCGCCGGCGACATCCCCTTCCCCGTTCAGGTCGGCGATCCCACGGCGCAGTTCGGGCCCGATCCTGACCTCCGCCACGTCGCGAATGAAGACGGCCGTTCCCCGATCGCTCATCAGGGGGATGTTCCGTAAATCCTCCAGCGTCTTGATGTACCCCAGCCCCCGGACCATGAACTCCGTCTCCGCCATTTCGACCAAGCGACCGCCGACATCGTTGTTGCTCCGCTGGATTGCCATCCGCACCTTCTGGATCGAGATGCCGTAAGCAGCGAGTTTGTCCGGGTGGACGACCACCTGGTACTGCTTGACGTATCCGCCGATGGAAGCAACCTCCGAGACGCCGTCCACCGCCGTAAGCTCATACCGGAGGAACCAGTCCTGGATGGAACGCAACTGGGCCAGGTCGTGCCTGCCTGTCCTGTCCACGATGGCGTATTCGTAGACCCACCCCACGCCGGTCGCATCGGGCCCAAGCGTGGGAGTGACCCCCGCGGGCAGGCGCTTGGAGACGTAGTTCAGGTACTCGAGAACCCTGCTGCGCGCCCAATAGATGTCGGTCCCGTCCTCGAAGATGATGTAGACGAAGGAGAGCCCGAAGAACGAGTACCCGCGGACGACTTCCGCCTTCGGGACGGCGAGCATCGCCGTGGTCAGGGGATAGGTAACCTGGTCCTCGACGATGAGGGGCCCCTGCCCCGGGTACTCGGTGAACACGATCACCTGGACGTCGGAGAGATCCGGAATCGCATCCACGGGCATGCGGAACATCGCCCAGACCCCCCACGCGCCCAGGAAGAACATGGCGAGGACCACGAGGAACTTGTTCTTTATGGAACCCTCGATGATTCTGTCCAGCATCGGCTACCGCTCCCTCGGGCTTTCCGCTGGATTCTCCATCCCTTTCATGGGGGAGTCCATCTTCATCCCCTTCATGGGGGTGGTCTTGCTTCCCGGCCCCCCTGTTGGCCGCCCCGCGGTGGTACCGGTGGGCGTCCCGCCGTTCCCGGATGTGGAGTTGTCGCCCATTGCGGCACTCTGGAACTTCTTCAGTGCCTCTTTCAGACTGCTCTCCGAGTCGAGGAGGAACTGGGACGAAACGACCACGAGCTCGTTTTCCGCGAGCCCGGAGAGGACCTGGACGGTCCCCTCCTCGCCCTCCAACCCCAACTTGACTTCGCGGGGCTCGAACCGCCCCTCCCCCTTCGACACGAACACGACGTTGCGGATTCCCGAGCGGATGACGGCCTCGGAAGGAATGAGGACCGTCTTCTTGCCCACCTTCGGGGACAGCTCGATGTGGGCATACATGTCCGGCTTCAAGACCCCGCCGGGATTGGCAAGCTCCACCCGGATGGTGGCGGTCCGGGTCTTTCCTTCCAGATATGGGTAGATAAACGTGACCTTACCCCGGTAGGTCTTCCCCGGCATGTAATCCAGTGTCACCGTGGCAGGCACCCCGGTTTTGATCCACGGCAGTTCGTACTCGTAGACGTCCCCGTGCACCCAGACGCGGGAGAGGTCCGCGATCCGGAAGAGCTCCATCCCCGGCATGACCTTCGTCCCGTCGAAAGCCGCCTTGTTGACGACGACCCCGTCGAAGGGGGAGTAAAGCACCAGCCTCTTGCGCACGGTACCGGTCCTCGTAAGCTCCGCGATCTGGGCGTCGGAGACGTCCCAGTAGATGAGTCGCTTCCGCGCCGAGTCGAGCAGATCCTGCGCGCTCTTCACCACGTCCGGAAACGGGCTGTTCTTCACCTGCTCGAAGTGCCTCCTGGCAATCAGGTATTCCTGCTGGGCGGAGACGAGGTCGGGCGAGTAGATCTCGATGAGAGGAGCCCCCTTCCGGACCTTTTCCCCCGTGGTGTTGACGTACAGCTTCTCGATCCATCCGCCGATCTTGGCGTTCACCGTGCCGATCCGCCTTTCGTCGTAGGTGACCCGCCCCACCGTCCTGATCGTCTTCTTCAGTTCCCCGACGGTTACCGGGGTAGTCCGCACGCCGATCGACTGGATCGTGTTCGGGTCCACGCGGATGGTCCCTTCCTCCCCCCCGTCCTCGTACACGGGTACGAGATCCATCCCCATCGGGGATTTTCCGGGCTCGTCGCTCCGGTAGTTGGGGTCCATGGGGGCGACCCAGTACACGATCTTCCGCTCCTTCATCTCCCCGCTTACTGCTCCCGTCGCTTTCGAAGCGGACTTTACCGGCACAAGGGTCATTCCGCATATGGGACAGGCTCCGGCCTGGTCGGTGACGATGAACGGATGCATGGAGCAGGTATACTGCTTCTCCCCCTCCGCCACCGTCCCCTTGGCGCCCATTTCGTGGGAGCCGTGCATCCCTCCCTTCATCATCCAGTAATAGGTTCCCGCGCCTCCCGCTCCCACTGCGACAAGTACCAGGAGTATCTGCGTGATGATCTTTTTCCCGGTCATCGGTCATTCCTCTCGCTTGAAAAAAGTTCCTTCCCCACCACGAGCTCCAGCTGAGCCGCGCGGATACTCAATGCCTGCGCCGTCTTCTCCCGTTCGATCTCCTGCTGGTACAGGGCGATCTGCCCCAGGAGGACCGAGGCGAATTCGACCTTCCCCACCTGGTATGCGGAGAGGGAGGAGGCGACCGACTCCTTCGCCTGCGGAAGCAGCCCCGTGTCGAACAGGGAGAGGGAAGCCTTAAGCGCCGCGATGTCCGCCGTGATATCCCGGATCCGGTTCCGGATGGCGTTCCAGGTCTCCTGGTAGCCGCTTTTCCCGGAAGACAGATCCCGTACCGTGGCCTCGACCTCCTTGTCCTGTTTCCGCCCGTGCCAGATCGGCACGGAAACCATCACTTGCGCGGTGAAGAAGTCTGGACGCTCAACCCCGCTTGGAGCGTCCTCCCGGAACCTGTATACAGCTCCTATCTGGAAGTCGGGGAGGATCTGCTTATTTGCAAGTTTCAAAGCCGTTTCCTTCTGCCGCACGGCGTCTTCCTTCCGTTTCAGATCGGGGTTGGAACCCTTCGCGATTTCAATCAGCTCCTCCTCGGTATGCGCAATTTCGAGGACGGTATAGGAGGAAGGAAGATCCACAGACATTCCCACGGGCTGATTCCGCAGGGTATTCAGGTCCGCCAGCAGCTCCACCCGTTTCTTCCGAAGGGCGATCAGCATGTTCTCCAGTCGGGAGATTTCCACCTGGGCCTTGAAAATATCCTGCTGGGGCGCCTTTCCCACCGAGTAGCGCGAGTTGGCGACGGCCAGCAACCCCCCGAGGAGCGCCTTGTTCTTCTCCGCGAGACGAGTCACCTCCCGGTTCTGGAGCAGGAGGAAGAAATCCTTCTTCACCCGGAAACGGACCAGGTTTTTCACGCTCTCCACCCGGTCCGCCGCCTGGACCGCATCCAGCCGCGCGATCTCCTCCTTGAGGGAGAGCTTCCCGGGGAAGGGAAACGCCTGGGTGAACCCGATGTTCCTCGACGTCATCGGCTCCTTGTCGAGGGAAAAATCGTCCACCGGCAGGTTCGCGTATGCGAGCGAGAGCATCGGGTCGGGAAGGGAGCCTGCGGGAAGGATCCGTTGGTCTTTCGCCTCGGCCGTAAACTGCGTGGATTGGAGATCCGGATTCCGTTCGAGGGCTTCCCGGACGAGGGACCGAAGAATATCCCCATCTCCGGCCGTTTCTCCCGCAAGGGCGGGTAAAGACAGCGTAATCAGGAAGAACAGAACGAGAAAAATCCAGTTCCTCCGGATCCTTCCTCCGCTCATCTGCCGCCTCCTCGTGGTCAAGAAATTTCCGCCTCCCTCACAATATTCGCCTATTGCAACATATTGCATTGTTTTTTCTTATTCTTTCCTCCATCACCTTTCGGTCCCCGATGCGCAGCAACCGCTGCCAGCGCCGCAACCCCCCGCGGAACCGCTTCTCTCTGATCCGAACGACCCCCCCAGTAAAAGCGTCGCGGTCACCGAGAGAACGATTGCGGCGATCACCGCGATCAAAAGCCCCCGCCACGTGGGCGACGAGAGTCCGGCCTGGACATCCTGCTCCAGCTCTTCCGTGAAAAAATCCCCCCTCGGGGAATACCTCACTTCATTTTCCCTAAGTTCCTTTTCCATCCCCGTCCCCTCGATAACGAAAAATGGTTAATCCCCCGGCTCTCACATCGCCCTGCGGGAAGCCGCCAGGTTGACATCCTCCTCGATCAGGCCGTCCCGAAGACGGATCGACCGCGTGGCCCGGGTGATGTTCGCCCGGTTGTGAGTGACCATGAGTACCGTCTTTCCCTTCTTGTGAAGCCCCTGGAAAAGGCCCATGATCTGCTCCCCCGTCGTCGTGTCCAGGTTCCCGGTCGGCTCGTCCGCGAGCAGGACGGGGGGGTCGTAAACCAGCGCCCGGGCGATAGCGACCCGCTGGCACTCGCCGCCCGACAGTTCGGAAGGAAGGCGGTTCTCCTTCCCCGATAGTCCCACAGAGGCAAGCAGGGAATCCGCCCGATCCGCCTTCGCGTCGTTGGTCGACCGTTCCGGGGTCATTGGTACCATGACGTTTTCCCGGGCCGTCAGGTACGGGAGAAGATGGTAGGCCTGGAATACAAAGCCGATGGTCTCCTTCCGGAAATCGGCGAGCCCGTCGGCCGACAGAGCCGCCAGATCGACGCCTCCGATCACGATTTTCCCGGAAGAAGGAACCTGGAGACCGCCGAGGATTGTGAGAAGGGTGCTCTTCCCCGCCCCTGATTCGCCCGTGATCACGGCATACTCTCCCGGGTCGATCGTAAAGGAGACGCCCCGGAGTGCCGCTGCGAACGTCCCGTTGTTGCCGTAAAGCATGGAAACATTGTCCAGTCCGATGAAGGGATCCATCCTTCTCTCCTTGGGTTTTAAAGAGCTCGAATTGCTTCTGTCGGCGAGAGGGCGGCAGCCCGCCTGGCTGGGGGGACGCTCCCGAGGAGACCCAGCACCATGCCGATAACCACGCCGGTCACCGCCGGAGTGAAGAGGACCTCCGCCTTCGCCACACCGAAAAGGGGCGAAGCTATCCACGCGGCCGACATCCCGACAACAGCCCCGGAAACCGCCGACAGGAGGGAGACCCATCCCGTTTCCCAGAACAGGAGGGAGACGATGGCGCGCCGCCGGAACCCGACAGCGCGCAAGACCCCGATTTCCCGTGTTCTCTCCTGGACGTTCCCCATGACGGTCACGAACACCATCAGTCCCCCGATGGCAAGGACAATGGCCGAGACGGCCAACCCCAGACGCCGGAACTGGTCCACCGCGGCTTTTCGGCTTTCCACGACCTGCCGGATCGCCGAGACCCTCGCGCCGGGGAGAGCACCCCCGATCTGTCCGACGATGTCTTCCACCGGGCAGTCCTTGCACAGCGCCGCCACCTCAAAGAAGGTCACCGCCCTCGGGGTTTTCGCAAGGGCCTGGACGTCCCGGATGTCAGCGATCACCATGGTGTCTTCCTTTTCGCCTGTCGGATGGAGCACCCCCGCCACGCGGAACGTCTTCCCTCCGGAGACGACGGTCCCCCCGGGTCCCTTGTCCAGCAGGGCGGCTACCTCCGCACCGAGGAGGACCTCCCCCTTTTCCTGGAGTGGCGTCCCCGACACCTTCCACCAGGGCCGCGCGACGGCGATCTCCTTCGCGGGAAGACCCATCCACACAGCGTCCTTTCCCGAGGCGTCCGACGCCGTGAGGAAAAAGGGAACGACAGAGCGGAGCCGCTCCGAAAACCCGATGGAGCGGATCGCCTTCTCGTCCGCCATCGTCAGCCTGGCGTGGGCAACCTGGGCACCTCCCAGCGCGATGTCCCCGAATCCCAGCGAGAACTGATCCGCCCGGGGGACGACCAGGATGTTCGCCCCGAACCGGTCCAGCTTGTCACGCACCGCCCCTTCCATCTGCATGGTGAGGGTGGACAGGGCGACGAGCGTGCCGATCCCGAGAAAGATCCCCAGTCCCGTGAAGACCGCGCGGGACTTGCGCCGAACAAGGTTCCTCCAGGCGAGCATTCGTATGTTCATCTTGTGTCTCCCCGCTCCCCTACGAACGTTTGCTGACGAAGTTGGGTCCGCCCGCCTAAATGTCTCTCTTCTGGATCACCAGGTACTCCCCTTCCACCTTCCGGGCAAGCGGGGCGGGGTTGCATCCGCCTTTTACCTCGTTCACCTTGACGCTCGGGAACTGCTGCCCGCAGTTATTGCAGATCATCAGATCGCCTTCCTGTCGGTATCCCCGGTTCGCCTTGAAGCAGACGTCGCAGGTGTCGTAGGCGGCCCGGTAGACTGCGTCGGAGCTCTTGAGGGCGAAGTAATGAATCTGCT
>DAOUUI010000159.1 GCA_030668225.1 Deltaproteobacteria bacterium | reverse complement strand
TCAAATTCCATTCCCAACATTTCCCAAAGGTCCGGAAGAATTTCGGCGATAATATCGGTATGGATTCCCAGGAAACCCTTGCGCTCGTTTCCCGGCTTCGCCTCAACATCGAGACCGTCCTCCTGGGAAAGGGACGGGAAGTGGAGCTCGCGCTCGCCTCCTTCTTCGCGGGAGGGCACATCCTCCTCGAGGACATTCCCGGCACCGGAAAGACCACCCTTGCAAGGGCGATTTCGGCAAGCATTACCGGGACGTTTCGGCGCATCCAGTTCACGAGCGACCTGCTCCCCCAGGACGTGGTCGGCGTCCACATTTTCGACGCGGACAAGAGAAGCTTCACCTTCTCCCCCGGCCCGCTTTTCGCGAACATCGTGCTTGCCGACGAGATCAACAGAAGCAACCCCCGGGCCCAAAGCGCCCTGCTGGAGGCCATGAGCGAGCGCCAGGTATCGGTCGACACGAAAACATATCCCCTCCCCGACCCGTTCCTCGTAATCGCCACCCAGAACCCTTTCGAACTGCACGGGACCTATCCCCTCCCGGAGTCGCAACTGGACCGGTTCAATCTCCGGCTCCGGCTTTCCTACCCCGACCGGGATTCGGAACTGCGTCTGATCCGGGAAAATACCATCACAGGAATGCGGGACGGCCTCTTCCCCGTCATCGTACCGGAACAGATCCGCCAGATCCGCGCCCTGGTCGAACGGGTTACCGTCCGGGATTCGATCGTGGCGTACATCTATCGGATCGTGGAAGCCACGCGGCAGCACCCCCTGGTCCGGCTCGGGGCGTCCCCCCGGGGGGCCATCGGCGTTAAAAGCACCTCCCAGGCGCTCGCCTTTCTGTCGGGCAGGGACTTCGTCACCCCCGGGGACGTGAGGAAAACCGCACCGGCCGTCCTCGCGCACCGCATATTCCTGAAGGGGGAGCCGGGAGGTGTCTCGGAAACAGAGGCGGGGATTGCTATCCTCATGGAGATTCTCGAGGCCGTCCCCGCACCGGTATGAAAAACTTCCTCCGGGCCCTCCGTCTGCCGCGGAAGCTCCGGGTAACGTTCCCGGGAAAATGGTTCCTCGTGCTTACCGTCGGCGTGGGCGCCGCGGCCGTCAACACCGGAAACAACCTGCTCTACCTCGCCCTCAGCATGAACTTGAGCCTCATCATCCTGTCCGGCATCCTGTCGGAATGGTGTCTTCGGGGATTGCGTGTCCGGGTGGGGCACGTCTCGGAAGCGTTCGCCTCCCGGGAATCCCTTCTCTCCGTCACCTGTTCGGCGGAGGGGAAGCGGTTTCCGGCGATCTCCGTTTCCGTCTCGCCGGGGATTCCCGGAGCGGGGAAACCGGCCCGGTTCCCCGAGATCCCTCCGGGAGGAACCGATACGCGTGTCGTCCCGTACCGCCCCGGGCATCGCGGCCCGGTACCCGCTTTCGCGTGCACCGTCTCCACCCGGTTCCCCTTCGCTCTCTTTGAAAAGTCCGCCGAGGTGACTCCCCTGGAGTCTTCCCTGATCGTGTACCCGGAGCCGGGGGATCCCGACGTCGCACCTCCCGGCAGGGATATGGGCGACCATGCCGGGGGAAAAGCCGCCAGGGGAAGGGAAGGCACGTCGATCCGTGGCGTGCGGGACCACATCCCTTCGGACCCGGTGCGGGATATCCACTGGAAGGCGTCGGCACGGCTGGGAAAATGGATGGTAAAGGAACGGGAGGCGGAACCCGCGCAAGGGGTCGACCTCCTGCTGCCCGTCCCATCGCCGCCGCAGGAGTTCGAACGGCTTGTGTCGCAGGCCTGTGCCATGGTTCTTGCGTGCGAACGCCAGGGAGTGCCGTACCGTCTCCGGGTCGGTGACCGGGTCCTCGTGAGCCCCGCAACAGGCGGGCGGAGGAGGAAGGCGCTGTCGATCCTCGCAAGGGTTACCGCGGACGGCTCCCTTCTCCCGGGGGAGAAGGAAGAGGGACTGTGATGCAGACGGAGGGGCGAACCCGGATTCCGGGCGTTCTCTGGTTCTCCCTTCGCGCACACTGGGCCTCGGGGCTGCTTCCGCTCGCCTTCCTCACGGAGATCTCCCGCACCGCGATTGCGTTTGCGGCGGCGGCATTCGTCTCCGGAGCGGTCCTGGACTGGACGGGCTCCTCCCGGCCGGGGTGGCACCGTGCCGGTTTCTTCCTCCTCGCAACAGGGGCCGCGGCTGCCGCCGCCGATCTCTTCTTCGGAAGCGGCGACCTCCTTGCCTCCGTGGTCCTTCTGGTGCTCGGCGTGCAGTCGGTCAAGTTCCTCCTCCCCAAAACCCACCGGGACGGGTGGCAGCTGTGTGCCATCTCGTTCCTCGAATTCCTCGCGGCGGCGGCGACCACAACGGAGATCCAGTTCGCGGCGTTCCTCTTTCTTTTCCTGGGGCTGTCCGCCGGCGCCATGTGGGCCCTGCAGGCCGAAGAGGCGGCGGAGGCGGGGGGAGTCGCCGTCCCGCGCACGCGGGCGGGATTTACCGTCCTGACGCTCCTGCTGACCGCGGTGACGGGCTTTTTCCTGACGGCGGTGATGTTCGCGGTCACACCCCGCATCGGGATCGAACAGTTCCTGCGTCGCTCGGGAAGCCGGGGGGCCATTACCGGATTCTCCGACGCAATTTCCCTGCGCGACCTCACTTCCGTCAAGATGGATCGCCGGATCGTCGCCCGGATAGAGTTCCCCGAACTTGCTCCCGGTGTGTCTCCCCCTGAGCTCCACCTCCGGGGAGCAACGTACACCCGTTTCGACGGAACGAAGTGGAGCCGGGGAATGTCGCCGCACGAAAGGGTTCCGAATGCCGGGTCGTACTATTTGCTCTCCGCGCAGAAAGCGGCCCCCCTCTCTTCCGCGGAAATCTTCATGGAACCGATCGGCTACCCCATCCTCTTCGTGTATGGAGGGACGGTATCGGTCGAGGGAGCACTGGGAGAGATCCGGACCGATGGGAGGGGGAACTACAGGCTGTCGGCGGGAAAATCGGCTGGACGCTACCAGGTCCACTTTGCTCCGGGAGGATCCCCTCCGAGGATCCGCTCCCATGGCCCGGACGGCGCGACCCTCGCTCTGCCACCCGGTTCGGACGATATCCGGGAACTGGCGATGCAGGTGACCTCCCCGGGAGAATCGGACGCGGAGCGGGGCGAACTCGCCAGACAGTTCTTCCTGTCCGGGTTCCGGTACACCCTGACCGATGTCGCCTCCTCCGTCCAGGAGTTCCTGTTCCGTAAACGGGCCGGTTTCTGCGAACATTACGCCGCCGGCCTGACCCTCCTCCTGCGGGCGGCGGGGATTCCTGCGCGAGTCGCGACAGGATATCTGGGCGGCGAGTGGAGCGACGTCGGAAAATATCTCATCGTTCGGCAGGCCGACGCGCACGCATGGACGGAAGGCTGGATCGGCGGCAGGTGGGTGACTCTGGACGCGACACCGCCTCTCGGGGAGAACTCCCCGTTCTTCGCCCGGACGGGCAGGATCGGCTTATACCTCGACTGGGCCAAGCAACGGTGGAACAAGTACGTCGTGAACTACTCCCTGCAGATGCAGGCAAAAGCCGTATCCGGGGGATGGGTCGCCCTGCGCCGGTCGGCCAACGGGATCCGGAGGGCGATCCGGAGGCCGGACGGCCAGGTCGCCCGGGTGGTCGTGGTGTTCGTGCTGGCCGTGGCGGCGTTCCTGCTCGCCTGGCGCACGCGCGGGAGGAGAACCTCCCCGTTTTCCCGAGG
>DAOUUI010000254.1 GCA_030668225.1 Deltaproteobacteria bacterium | reverse complement strand
ATGACACTTTCCGGTTTGGCAGTTATAAAACCCGATTTTGCCTACCCCATCACGTTATGTCAACAAACTTCTCATGACGAATCTTTTCCCCGCACCATAACGCATGGTTGGAGGATAAGATACCAAAATCAAATGCTTTGTCAATAAATAAAGAAGGGGGAACCGGGCGGCGGAACGGCGGGGGCATTGCCACTGTTTTGATCATCTTCTTCGGGGACTTGGCCAGGCTCCTTAGAATTTCGATGGTTGCCCCCCGCGCTGCGCTCCATCGAGGTCCGTCCGCGGTTACAGATATCATATCTTGATCGGGAGGACCGGGCTCGCGAAAACTCGATACTAAAAAAAATGGGGATATAATGGGACGCCACGTTTGTTCGACCGGAGCCCCCGTTGGAAGATATTCTCCAGCCGATCGCCGAAAACCTGTTTGACTACCTCGGAAAAACCTTTCCGGTGTGCTGCGGGAGCGACGAGTTCTACTATTTTCCCCAGGTCATCCCGGCCCAGGGGGGCTGGGCCGGATGGGACAACTTTACACCGGAGAAGATCGGGGAGGTAACCAGGCGGCTTTCTTCCGTTGAGGACGAGATCGGTCTCCTCTCCGGAAAGACAGAGGACCGGGATCTCCTTGCCGATGCGGAAACCCTGAAGCGGATGGTGAGGACGCTCAGGGAACAGCTTGGCGATGTCCGCTTCCACGAAACACAGCCCTCCTTTCACCTGACGGTCATGTGCGTAGCCCTTGCCGCCTCTCTGGGGGATTCCGACCACCGGGCCTGGAGCCTCCGGGTCAACACCCTTCCCTCGTTCCTGACGCAGGCGAGGGAAACGCTTACCGACATGCCGCGGCTCTTCCGGGACCTGGGTCTGGGGATGATCCGGGACATCAAGGCGTGGCTTAAGTCCCTGGAAAAAGAAAAGACCGATATCGCTCCCGTCTATTCCGCCGTTTTGCAGTTCGAGGATTTTTTACGGAGCGCCAGGACGAAGAGTCGATATCTGCTCCCCCCCGAAATCGTGGAGCGGATCGTGAAAGAGCATATGGGGTGCGGGGTGGCTTCAAGCGAGGTCCGCGATGCGATCCTGGAAGAGATCAGCGAGATGGGCGGGATCCTGGAAACGGGTTGTGCCGACCTCTTCCCCGGAGAAAGCTGGAAAGAGGCGATCCGGAAGATTCCTCTCCCCGATATCCCGGAAGGGGGCACGCTTGCCCT
>DAOUUI010000155.1 GCA_030668225.1 Deltaproteobacteria bacterium | reverse complement strand
GGCCAGGCCCCGTCCGGATTCTGCCGCCTGCGAATATACCGGCCGATCGATTCCCCCAGCTCGGGTTTGATGGCTCTTCCCAGAAACCGCTGAAGCAGGATGTACTCGGAAGGAATCGTGACGTCCGCCTCCAGGTCGAAGACCCAGTACCCCTCGGCGCTCTGGAGGGAGAGCAAATGGTCCATTGCCCGGGATATCCTCTCATGCAACCGTTCGGGAGGAATCGGGGATGCCCCGGGATTCTCTCGGTTTGCGGGATGCCGCGGATGAGGAAATGCCGCACCGCGGTCTCCGTCAGGAGGCGGGTTCTCCGGATTCATCGGATATTGTGCGCCGAGGATCGGTTTCATTCCTTAGAATCTTACTCCCTGGATGTTGCGATCCTCAAGACGGAATACTCCGTTCCTTGCTGTCTTCTGCCGTCCTGCTTCCGATGGTGGCAGCAGCAACATACCGGGGGGTCCCGGGATGCCACTGCGTCAGGGGTCGTCAGGACCGGTGCGTCACGGATCGTACCGCAGGTGCCGGGAGCGCCGCTTCACGAACGCCCGCTCCTCGCGGGCCCATTCCGCCGCGAGGTCGCGCCACCCCTGGCCGCGCTCGAGTGCTTCCCGTTCGCGCGCCGAGCCGCACAGGAGGTCGAACGCGGGAACGTGTTCAACGAACTCGTAGGGCTCGGTCCGCCATCGGAAACGCCCGGGATCCTGGACGCGCGCCGCAGCGACACAGGCTACGCCGGTGCGAAAAGGACGAAACGTCTCGCGGTCGACGACCATGACCTCGACGCCGTGGCAGCGCGCCCCGGCGTGCTTGTCCCAGGTCGGCACGAAGCTTATCGGGCGGAACCGAACCCCCGGCAGTCGCTCGCCCGCAAGCGCCTCCGCCAGCCGGCCGCCGTCAAGCCACGGCGCCCCGAACAGCTCGAACGGCCGCGTGGTGCCCCGCCCCTCGCTTACGTTCGTGCCCTCGAGAAGGCACATCCCGGGATAGACGAGCGCCGTCTCCGGCGTCGGCATGTTGGGCGATGGAAAGACCCACGGAAGATCGGTGTCGCGCTGGTACATTCCCCGCCGCCAGCCGCGGCAGGAAATCACCGTGAGCGCAAGGTCGAGCCCCCGCTCCTCCCGGTACAGCCCGGCCAGCTCACCAACGGTCAGGCCATGGCGGACCGCCACGTCGTGCACGCCGCAGAAGCTCTCGAAACCGGGGCGAAGCGCCGGGCCTTCCACGGCGCGCCCGCCGATCGGGTTCGGCCGGTCGAGGACGAAGAAGGCAAGTTTTGCCTGGGCTGCGGCCTCCATGCAGAAGAGCATGGTGGCCTGGTAGGTGTAGTAGCGCGCGCCGACGTCCTGGACGTCGAAGATAAGCGCGTCGAGTCCGCGCAATTTCCCGGGATCGGGCCGAAGCGACCCGGCGTTGCTTCCGTACAGGGAGTGAACAGGAACCCCGGTCCGACGGTCGCGCTCGTCCCCCACGGCGGCCATGTACTGCATGTCGCCGCGGACGCCGTGTTCCGGGCCGAAAAGAGCCGCGAGCCGGACGCTCCGCGCTTCGTGGAACAGGTCCGCGGCATGGCGCAGCCGACGGTCCACCGCCGTCGGGTTGCAGATAAGCCCCACGCCAAGCCCCCGCAGGGGAGCGAAACGTTTCTCGACGAGCACGTCGAGGCCTGTCGCGACCCTCTCCGTGCGGCGCCTGGCAATCGAGGTTGAGGATGCCGCCGGAGACGGAACCCGCCTGCTTTTTCGACTGCCTGCAGCTCCCATAATTTAAGGAAGATACCACATCTTACGCGGTGCGCGGATACCGCAGGCCTTAGCCGATGGAGGAGGCCGTCACATCGCGCCTTGGAGAATTCCCGGTAACTGTCTTAGGCGTCGAACTGCATGACGACAATCCGTGGTGCGGCGTATCGGAAGCCCTTACTTTTGTATTGTCTTTGCCGGTCGCAGGCGGCGGGCGAGCGAATTCGCCAAACTTACCCGAAGGCCGGCTCGAGAATAACCTCGGTCCGGATGGAGTTCGAGACGAGGCAGTTCCGCTCCGCCTTGTGGAGAATCTCCTCCGCCTTTCCCTTGTCCTCTCCGGACCGCAGCGTAACCCGGGGGCGGACGACGATCTTCGTGAACAGGAACTTGCCGTCCACGAATTCGAGAAGACCTTCCGCCTCGCTTTCGAACTTCTCGAAACCCAGACCCGCGTGGTCGGCGAACGCCAGGAAGGTCGTCATGATGCAGCTGTTCACCGAGGCGACGAAGAGGTCCTCGGGCGACCAGATCCCCTCGTGCCCCTTGAACTCGGGCGGAGTCGCCACCTCGACGGACGGCTTCCCGGCGACGGTCATCGTTCCCTTTTTCTCCCCGGTCCATTGAAGAGATGTCGTGTACCTGTAGCTTTTTGCCCGGATCGTCACGTGTCTTTCCTCCCTTTTCCGGTCTGGTCCCGGGGTTCGATGCAGGACTCAGTAAACGAGGTGCACCCGGATCGTGCCGGGGATCGCCTCGAGGTCCGAAAGGATTCCCTCGTTGCACGGACCTTCCACATCGATGATTGCGTAGCCGATGGCCCCGCGGGTTTCCAGGTGCTGCCCGGCGATGTTGACGTTTCGCTGGGCGAACACGTCGTTGATCCGGGCCAGCATCCCGGGGATGTTTTCGTGGATGTGCGCGAACCGGTGGAGGTAGGTTTTCCCCATCGGCTGGTAGGGGGGGAAGTTGACGCTTGTGATGGTGGAGCCGGTGGCGAAGTACGCCGCGATCCGCTCCGCGACAAAAGCGCCGATCCCCGCCTGGGCCTCTTCCGTGGAGCCCCCGACGTGCGGTGTCAGGATCACGTTGGGCAACCCCTGCAGGGAGGACACGAAGGGGACCTTGTTGCTCTCCGGTTCTTCGGGAAACACGTCGACGGCGGCTCCCCGGATCCTGCCCTTCCGGATGTGACGGGCGAGAGCCTCCATGTCCACCACGAATCCCCGGCTCAGGTTCAGGAAGAGGACCCCCTTCTTCATCGCCGCGAATTCCCGCTGTCCGATGAGGTTCCGGTTGGACTCCCGTCCGTCGACGTGGACCGAGATGACGTCGGAACGGCGCAGGAGTTCCTTGAGAGAGACCTTCCGGACGTTCCCCAGGGAGAGTTTCTCCTCGACATCGTAATACACGACCTCCATCCCGAGAGACTCGGCGAGGACGGAAAGCTGGGAGCCGATGTTCCCGTAACCGATGATCCCCAGCCGTTTTCCCCGGATCTCATGAAATCCCGCTGCGGATTTCGTCCACACGCCCCTGTGGAGACTGCCGCTGCTATCGAACACACCACGCAGAAGCATGATCATTTCGCCCAGGGCCATCTCGACGACGCTTCGCGTATTGCTGTAGGGGGCGTTGAAGACCGGGATTCCCTTTGCGCTGCACGCGGACAGATCGATCTGCTCCGTGCCGATGCAGAAAGCTCCGATCGCAGACAGGTTCGGGGCCCGCTGAAGGATGTCCGGTCCGATACGGGTCTTCGACCGGATCCCCAGGACGGCTACGTCTTCCATCATCTGAGTGAGCATTTTTTTTCCGGGGCTGTGGGAAACCGCGTCGATCTTGAACCCCGCGGCCTTGAATATCCGGACCGCCCCCGGGTGGATGTTCTCCAGGAGAAGCGCCTTCATGCGGATCACTATACCATCCGTAGCTACCGTCGGCCCCCTTCTCCCTTGCTGGTCATGCCCGCGTGCGGATCGTCTCGATGGTCTGCTGCGCAATCTCCAGCTCCTCATCCGTCCTGATGACGAGAATCCTTACCGGCTCTCCCGAACGCTGAATCTCGGCAATACCGGCGCCCCGGTTCTCGTTCCGTTCCTCGTCGAGATGGATCCCCAGCATTCCGAGTCCGTCACAACACTGTTT
>DAOUUI010000140.1 GCA_030668225.1 Deltaproteobacteria bacterium | reverse complement strand
GGATGGAAGGCTCCCGGAGGACGGAGCAGGAGTGGTGGAATGGAAAGCAGCAAGAACACTATAAGGATAGGGCCGCTCAAATCTTTCTCCTTTGATACAGCGGGTCTGCCGGGCACCCGGTTTCCCGTTTTGTCCTGCCTGTCCTTTATCGGAGGGAACCCCTGGAAAGTTTATTGTTTTTCCCGCTCGAGCAGGATCGTCACGGGGCCGTCGTTCACAAGTTCCACTTCCATCCGCGCCCCGAATACGCCGGAAGGCACGGGCAGGGATGTCCGCGCCGCAAGGGAGGTGACAAACTCCCGGAACAACGGCTCCGACCGTTCGGGCGGGGCCGCCGCGTCGAAGCCCGGACGGTTTCCCTTCTGCGCGTCGCCGTAGAGGGTAAATTGCGGCACGACGAGGACCGAGCCGCCGACATCTTCGACCGACCGGTTCATCTTCCCCGCGTCGTCCTCGAAGATCCGCAGCTTTACGATCTTCTCCGCCATCCAGGAGGCGGCCGCGCCGTCGTCCCCATGGCCGAAGCCTATGAGCACCAGCAGCCCCTGCCCGATCCGTCCGAGGAGCTTCCCTTCCGACGACACGGAAGCCCGGCAAACCCTCTGGATCACTGCCCGCATGGGGAAACCTCCCGGAAACGTTGGGTCGAATCGATCAAGACGGCCGCAGGCAGGGAGGAGCGACGGACGCAGGTCTCCCCCGCCGGGGGGAGTCGGGTCAACGGGCCGGTGCGATCCTCCCCTTGTCGTCCCGCCAGTACGGGAACCACGCAAGCGACACCAGGTCGACGGAGATGTCGGTCTTTTTCGGCCGGACCTCGCACGTCGCAAGCTCTTCGGAGAGAGGGTCGACGCTCTCCCGGATCTCCTCGGTCTCCTGGTCAAAAAACGCCTGAAGGTCGTCCAGCCGTTTGGCAAGCGCCTCCACGTTCTCCTTGGCCCGGGCGACGTCCTGCGCCTCCTTCATCGAACGTCCCGCGCCCCGGGCGGTTGTTGCGGCCCTTCCCAGCGACGACTGGCTGACGGACTTCCTGCCCGTCAGCGCCGAAAGAAGCGTGGCCCCGAAGGAGATGGCGGTCGAAAGTTTCTGTTGGGTGGCCTGGGCCTTCTCCCGCTCCACCGCCGCCTCAGCGCGGCGAATCCGGTCCTGCAGGGTCGCGATCTTGGGAGCGTACTTCTTGCGCAGCCGCTCGACCTGCCGGTCCCGCTCCTCCCGGGCGGCCTGCGTAAGCCGAATTCGGAAGTCGCGCTCCGATTCACCGGGTTCCGAGACGACTTTCAAAGACGGGCTTTTCCACAACGCAAGCCTCTTGCTTCGATAGACCCACTCCTTGAACGCCTTGCCCCACACCGGGTAACTCTTGGCGCTGGAAGCCTCCCCAGGCAGCTCCCCGAAGGAGGTCTCCGGGTCGTGGGGGAACTTCTCGAGATCGTTCTCTGCCAGGTCCACCTCCTGCGCGTCGTCCCAGTCGATCCGGGAGGGACCGTCAGGAAACTCCGCCAGCAGGCATACCTCCTTTTTTGCGGTGACCCCGATCTTCGCGTTGGCGTAGTAGACCTTCCCGATCCCCAGCAGCATCGGCTCGTAGTGAAGGCTTCCCCCCTCGGCTTCCGCATCGCGCACCGGGAGGAAAAACTGGGGTACCTTCGGGGGGAGCACGGAACGGGCGGAGGAAGGGGCGGCTGCGCGTCCTTTTACGGCAGGCGCTGCGGGTGCGGCGGTTCCGGCGGCCGGCGCCGGTTCGGGCCGCGACGATTTGACCGGGTCCATCAGTTGCTTGATCTGCATGCGGGTTAGGGGCCCGCGCAGGTACGACATCGCCCACCGGGTCTGGAATATGACCGGCGCGTCCTCGTGGACGTTGTTCATCAGGAAGACCCGCTGGCCCAGGCCGGCAAGGATCTGCTCCATCCGCTTTCTGTCGAACCTGCCTGCCCCGCCGGCCGCTGCTCCCTCCAGGCCGTCCAGGACCCTCTCCTTGTCCCTCTCGGTCTGCAGCCTGCCGAGGAACCAGGTCCCCGTGTTGGACAGTCCCTTGTAGTCCAGGTCCACGGGGTTCTGGGTGGCGAGAACGATC
Organism: Deltaproteobacteria bacterium; assembly: GCA_030668225.1. GTDB lineage: Bacteria > Desulfobacterota > Deferrimicrobia > Deferrimicrobiales > Deferrimicrobiaceae > CSP1-8. The sequence goes on along the minus strand of DAOUUI010000140.1, from coordinate 2,368 downwards.
CCGAGCCCGAACGCCCTCGCCTGCTTCAAGAGCGTGAGCAGAGGGGCCTTCGACGGGGGGTTGGCCACGGGGGGGAAGTACCCGAAGATCTCGTCCATGTAGAAAAGTGTCCGCAGGCTGGTCGTGCCCGACTGGGAGCGCATCCACCCCAAAAGCTGGGTGAGAAGGAGCGAGACGAAGAACATCCGCTCCGTATCGCTTAAGTGGGCGATGGAGAAGATGGACACCCGGGGTTTTCCTTCCGCCGTGAAGAACATACGGTCGATATCCAGCGGATCCCCTTCGAGCCAGGCGGAGAACCCCGGCGCCGCCAGGAGGTTGTTGAGCTTCATGGCGAGGGCGAAACGGTCCCTGGAAGGGAAGAAGGACTCGAGGTCGAAGACGCCGATGCGGGCCACGGGGGGGGACTGGATCGCCTGGATGAACGCGGCTAAGTCCAGGTCTTCTCCCTGCTTCCAGGAGGTGTCAAGGATCGTGGAGAGGAGGATGTGCTCCCGGCTCTGGATGGGGTCGGCTTCTACCCCTAAGAGGTTGAGCAGGCTGGTCACCGTGGTGCCGATCCGTTCCCCGAGAAGTTCGCTGTCGCCTGTTACGGCCTTCCCCGGGAAGGCGAATGACTTGAGGATGGAGACGGGAATCCCTGCGGTGCTGCCCGGGGTGTAGATGGTAAACTCCGCGGATTCCTTAAGCTTCCGGATCCGCGCCCCGTCCTGCCCCCACTCGGAAAGCCCCTTCTTCCAAAGGGCCGCCTGTTGGCCTGCGTACTCCTGCGGGGAGACCCCCTTCCGGCGCGCATCCTCCTCGTTGACCCAGGGGAGGAAATCGTCGTCCCGCAAATCGGGGAAGGTCAGGAACAGGTTGGCAAGATCCCCCTTGGGGTCCACCACGATGGCGGGGATGCCGTCGATCACCGCTTCTTCCAGGAGCCCGACGCACAGCCCCGTCTTCCCGCTTCCCGTCATCCCCACGCAAACGGCGTGGGTGACCAGGTCCCGGGAATCATACAGGACCAGATCCTCCTTGGGGGCGTTTTTCGCAAGGTCGAATTCGCGTCCGAGGTAGAACACCCCGAGTTTCTCGAAATCCTGCACGGCTCCCTCCTGCGAGAGATTCACGAAAGAATATACACCAACGCTCCCCCGGAATGGGGATGCCGATTCCTTAAAGAAAGCGCCTCTTTCCTTATCGCGGAAGCTTCTTCCGTTCCTGGAGCAGGAGGTCGTTGTCGGGTAAGCCCCGTCAGACAGGGCATAGGGATAAACGGCCGGTCAGTAGTCCGAGAGGGAGAACCGGATCCCGTTGTCCGCCAGGAAACGGCTGATCAACTCGGGATGGATTCCGACGCCCAGGTTTACGCACTGGTCCTCCTCGATTTCCCTCCCGTCCTTTTCCACTCGGGCGATGCAACCGTATGCGTAGTTGTCCGTCCGGCTCTGGACGCCCCAGACCGTGCCGTTCGCGTCGAGGATGGGGCCCCCGCTTTGGCCCTTGAGCCCCGGCGACGACGTCTCCAGGAACTTGATGTCGTACCTCCCGTCGCCGGATTTTCCCGCGGACAACGTCCTCGTGTAGAGCCCCTCCAACGGGAAGCAGGCAAGCGTGTGCACCTCGGGGCTCATCTCGAAGGAATTGTTCGCCTCGCGGAACGCGGCGTGGATCCTCTGAAAGGGATACCCGAGTTTGCACAGGGCCGTCCCGACGTCCATATCGCCCGGGGACTTGAAGACCGGGTAGGCGGGCCACGCGTTCGGGTCGAACGGGGAAAGCCTCCCGAGGACGAGGTCTCCCTCCGGGAGGCGCCGGATGTCGGTGAGCTGGACGCCGTCCTTGCCCCACCAGTAGGAGAGGTTGGTGATCCACTTCGGGTTGTCCGGCAGGCGCCGGATCTTCTCGTATCTCTCCTCCCGGGGGACTTCCTCCCCCTGCTCGATCATCTGGATCGTGTGGTAATACCGGACGATCTCCTCCGCGTCCTGCTGGATCCTGCCGTACGCGGACAACAGGTGGGCCGCCGTCACGATCCACCCCTCGTCGTTGATCACGACGAAGGCGCCGCATCCGCAATCGGTGCTCCGGTCGAAATACCGCCGGGAGATCACCACCGGCCTGGTGAAACAGGTCGCCCTCTTGCAGGCTTGCGCGAACATGGGACCCCTCCTCTCTCCGGAACTTCCCCTCCCCCGGCTTAAGATGCCCGCAGGGGAGGGATCCCTTCCATCGAGGGGAAGACACGGCCGCCTGGCCGCCTTCCGCGCCGGTTAACTGCCTACTTCTTCTGTGGAATAAACCGCTATTGCGTGGTGGTTGACAGGAGCCTGATCGAGGAAACCATCTTATCGGGAAACGGGAAGGGATACAAGAGACCGCG
>DAOUUI010000258.1 GCA_030668225.1 Deltaproteobacteria bacterium | reverse complement strand
GAGATGAAGCAGGCCTTGGGGAGGCTGGCGTTGGCCTGTCGGGGAAAAGGACCCACAGGGGAATGTCCGATCCTTGAAGCCCTCGGAGAACCGGATCGTACGTCCTCATCAGAGACGGCAGTAACGAGGAAAAAAGGAGGAGGCAAACGATGGCAGTGATCGATCCGAGACGGACTGACGGGAGTCCGAAATGGGGCCTTGCCGGAGCCGTCGCCGCGGCTGTGGGAGTGTCCGTGTGCTGCGTGGGGCCTCTCCTTCTGTTGGCTCTGGGGGTCGGAGGCACATGGGTCGGGAACCTGACGGCGATGGAGAAGTACCGGCCGATCTGGACGGCGGCGACACTTTTCTTTCTTGGAGTTGCGTTTGTCAGGGTCTACCGGAAGCCGAACGGAGAGGCGTGCGCTCCGGGGTCCGCGTGCCCGCTGAACGCGGGGCGAAGGAACAAGTTCCTCCTCTGGATCGTCACGGCTCTTGTCCTCGGGCTCCTCGCCCTTCCCTACCTGGTCCAGTATGTCCCGAATGCATTCGCCGGAGATCCCGAAAAGGCGCCCGTCACCCGGCAGGTCACCCTCTCCGTCCGGAACATGACGTGCGGGGCGTGTACAGTGACGGTAAAGATGAGCCTGGCGAGGGTGGATGGAGTCAGGGACGCGAAGGTGACGCTCGATCCTCCCCGGGGCGTGGTCACATACGTCCCGGCGAAGGTCGGTCCGGAACGGCTCATTGAGGCGACGACCCGGGCGGGATTCCCGTCCACGATCCTTCCGGAAGGAGGAACACCGCGATGAAGGTGGAGATTCTCTATTTCCAGGGCTGTCCCAATCACGGGCCGGTGATGGAAATGGTTCGTAACATCCTCGCGCGGGAGGGCATCCAGGCCGACGTAGAGGCAGTAGAGGTCCAGGACATGGAAGCACCTGAAAACCTGCGGTTTTTGGGATCCCCCTCGGTACTGGTCGACGGGGTGGACATCGAACCGGGAAGGGAGAAGGATCCTCCCTTTTTCGGATGCCGGACCTACGCGGTAAAGGGAAAAACTACCGGTGTCCCCCCCGAGGAGTGGCTGGTGAACTCGATACGCCGCTAAGGGCTCAGGTAAAGACCATCCTGTTG
>DAOUUI010000077.1 GCA_030668225.1 Deltaproteobacteria bacterium | reverse complement strand
CGTAAGCGACACCGTGGCCGTCATGTATCTGGGAAAGCTGATGGAAGTCTCCCCGGCCGCCGATCTGTTCCGGGAGCCGCTTCATCCCTACTCGCGGAGCCTCCTATCGGCGGTGCCGGTGCCCGGGGCTGCGCCGCGGGAGAGGATCGTCCTTACGGGGGAGATCCCGAGCCCGATTCACATCCCCCCCGGGTGCCGGTTCCACACCCGCTGCTTCATGGCGCAGAAGGTGTGCGAGGAGGTTTCCCCTCTCCTGCGCGAGTCCGTTCCCGGACGCTACGCCGCCTGCCACTTCGTTTAGGCTTTCCTCTCCGGCGCCGTCATATCCGGACGTCGTACCGGCAATCGGGCAGGAAGCCGGCAGTGGAGCGGCGCCTCCCGCTCCGCTTTCGTCTCGTCGCCCATCCCTGTAGGCATCCGCTCCCCCCGGTTTTGCCGCGGACCCGGATCAGGTGCGCTCGGCCTTCGCTCGACACCTCCCCTTCGGGGAGGGCTTAAGCTCCGCGCGCACCCGATCCGGCATACGGTCATCAGGGAGGGACGCGGGCAAAAAGCGCGCGAGGCGGGCCGCAACGACCGGACAGGACGTCCGCGAAGTCACGAACGCAGCCCCCTTCCCGCGGTTTTTGCGCCCTGTAGGGGGACCCAAGGCGCAGCGGGGGGTTCCGCGCAGCGGGGGGACATTCCTATATCGAGTGGTCCGTTGAGGAGTGTCCCGTCAAAAGAGTGTGGCTTGCGTCGAGCGGAATGGCAGCGAGCGGGCGCAAGGTCGCGAGCGTAGCGGAGTGGAAGCCCCTGCGAGCCTTCGGTCCCTGTGCTGCAGACATCCTGCCCGATTGGCGTTCGATAACTGGACGGGACGGTTCCGGAGGCGCCTCCGCAGGGGATGCCGCCTCGAACGGGGGGTACGGGACCCTGCGTCAGGCGAAGGAGCGTTTCCGTGCCATTTTCACGGTGTTGTGGCGGCAGTAGGGACAGAACTTCCAATCCGGGGAGACCATCTTCTGGCACGACGGGCAGCTGGAGACGAGGGAGTGGCCGCATCCCGGGCAGATCACGAAGTCGGCCCCGAGGGAGGTCCCGCAGTGCGGGCATCCGGCGCCGAACTCCTCTTCGGTTTCCACGACCCGGTACAGCTCCGAAAGCGTCGTCACACCGGCCTTCACCTTGGCGAGCGCCGCCTGGCCGAGCGTCACCATCCCCTTTGCCACCGCGAGCTGGCGGATGTCGGTCTCGGAGCCCTTGCTCATCACGAGGTCGCGCATTTGCTGGTGGAAAGGCAGGATCTCGAAAATCCCGGTCCTGCCGCGGTATCCTGTCTCGCCGCACGCCTTGCACCCCTCCCCCCGGAAGAAGCTGATCTCCCCTTTCTTCGTCTGCGCGAGGCCGACCCGCGCGAGGTCACGCTCGGACGGTTCGTCCTTGACGCGGCACTTCGGGCAGATGACCCTGACCAGCCGCTGGGACACGATGGCGATCAGGGTGGAAGCGATGAGGTAGGAGGGAATCCCCAGGTTCCGCAGCCGGGTGACGGATGCCGCCGAGCTGTTGGTGTGTATCGTCGAGAGGACAAGGTGACCTGTCAGCGCCGCCTGCATCGCGATCGTGGTCGTATCGAGGTCGCGCATTTCCCCCAGCATGATGACGTCGGGATCCTGCCTGAGCATCGCGCGCAGGGTCACCGCGAAGGAAAGCCCGATCTTCTCCTGGACCGCCACCTGGTTGACCCCGGAGATATCGTATTCGATGGGGTCTTCGATCGTCGTGATGTTCCGCTCCACGGATTTGATCTTTTCGATTGCCGAGTAGAGAGTGGTCGTCTTTCCGGAGCCGGTCGGGCCGGTGACAAGCAGGATTCCCTGCGGTCGGTGGATGAGCCCTTCCAGTTGCAGACGATCCTCCTCCTGCATCCCCATTGCCTCCAGCGAGATTTGGGCAGTGGCCTGGTCGAGGATCCGGATGACCACCTTTTCGCCGTAGGCCGCCGGCATCGTGGACACGCGCAGGTCGAGCGTCTTTGACCCCACGCGGACTCCGATCCGGCCGTCCTGGGGAAGCCGTTTCTCCGCGATGTCCATCTTGGCCATGATCTTGATCCGCGAGATGACCGCGCCCTGCACCCACTTGGGCAGCTCCAGGGACTTCCGGAGAACCCCGTCGACCCGGTTGCGGACCAGCATGGTCGTTTTTGAAGGCTCTACGTGGATGTCCGAGGCTCCCTGGTCGGCCGCCTCCGCGACGAAGAGGTTCACCATCCGGATGATGGGGGCCGCCTCGCTCTTCTTCCGGAGGTCCTCGGAGTCCTTCCTGTCGGTCTCCCTCGTGTCCTGCACGACCTCGACCAGGCGTTCCTCGGTGATGTTCTTGACAATGGTGCTCAAGGACGACCCCAGATGGTAATGCTGGTCGATCGCCCAGAGGACGCCCGTACGGGTGGCGATGGTGGTCTTGACCGTATAGCCGGAGGCGAACCGGACGTCCTCGAACGCCTCGAAGCTCAAAGGGTCGGCCATGGCGACGTGGAGGTCCCGCTCATCGAGCGAGATCGGCATGATCAGGTGTTTCCGGGCGACCTTCTCCGGGATCAGCTCGACCGCCTGGGGTTCGACGGGGGTGTTGGTGAGGTCGACCAGCGGGATCCCGAGCTGGAGGGAGAGGGCCTGGGCGATCTCGTCCTCGGTGGCCAGCCCCTGGTTGACGATGATTTCGCCAAGTTTCTTGCGCACGGTGCGCTGTTCGGAAAGGACACGGGTGAGGCTCTCCTCGGACAGGAGTCCGGTTTCCACGAGCAGTTCGCCAAGACGCTTCCTTGCACCAGCCAACGGATATCCTCCCTGGGGGGGGATCGGTCCAACCTTGTAACCTATTTCGGCAAATTCGGCTGAAACTTGCGTGTGAAACCGGGTTGGAGCCCGAGCATCAAAATGTTGTCGGGAGGGAACGAAAATGACACGAAGACACAGAAACCGGTGCCCGCGATGCAGCGGGGCCATGGTATACGAACGGTTCCAGGATATGCTGGATCTCTTTTACGCCTGGAGGTGTCTGAACTGCGGCGAAATCGTCGACCCGGTGGTGGCCAGGAACCGGGAGCCGGGAAAGACACTCAAGAAAAGGGCCGCGGGATGAGATTTCCTCTCCGGAACCGGGCCTCGTTTCCCATCGGATGGCGGGTCCCTTCGTTGACACCGTCGCCGGACCCATGGTACGGTACCTGCTACCTTTTTAGGTTTGAGGGGAGACAGGAAACGTGCGCGACCGATTCACGTTTTCCATCCAGATCGGTGCCGAGGGACGATCCCGGGATTACCGGATCGGCCGGACGGGACTTGTCGTCGCCACCGGTTTGCTTGCCCTCTTTTTCGTTGTGGCGACGCAGTTTATCTATGACTACAGGGAGAATCTCTCGAAGGTGAAGGAGCTTCATGTCCTTCGGAACCGGGTCAGCGAGCAGAATCTGACGCTCTACAGCCTCAACGCGAAATTCGAAAGCCTGGAGACCGAAGTGGAGCGAATCCGGACGCTCGATGCCCGCGTCCGGTCGCTCGTCCACATCAACGAGGGGCTTCGCCCCGGCCGGAAAGAAAGCGGCACGGGGGGATGGATCGGGGGCGCGGAAACGCCCGAGACCGCCGCGAGGAACCGGATGGACAGCCTCCTCGAGTTCCGGTGCGACCAGTTGAAGGAAAGCCTTCTGGTGGACGGTAAGAATCTCGAGGTCATCTGCGAGAGGCTCGACGCACGCAGGACCTACCTCGAGAGACTTCCCTCCCTGTGGCCGGCCCGGGGGTTTCTCGCGTCGGGGTTCGGCGTCCGGCTCTCCCCCTTCACCGACACCAAGGTCTTCCATCAAGGACTGGACATCGGTGCCGCGAAAGGGAACCTGGCCAGGGCGGCGGCGGGGGGCAAGGTTGTCCGATCCGGTTTCGAGTCGCTCTACGGAAACCTCGTCGTGATCGACCACGGGAACGGCTATCGTACGTTATATGCTCACCTTTCGGAGAGGTTGGTAGCGGGGGGCGACATCGTGCAGAGGGGGGACGAGATCGGGAAGGTGGGGAAGACGGGGCGGACGACCGGGCCGCACCTCCACTACGAGGTCCACGTGAACGGCCTCCCCGTGAACCCGATCCGCTTCCTGAATTAACATTAACAGGGAAAGGGCGCGGTAATAAACCGCTCCCGGGGAGCTTCCCCGTCGGGGCGTTTTTTTTTAGAACCGGCAGCCAGGATAAGGATCCCGCCGATGCTGGAAAACCTGTTCAAGAAGATGTTTGGCACGCACAACGAGCGCGTGCTGGATCGGATTCGGCCCATCGTCGACAGGGTCAACGCCTTCGAGCCCACGGTGGAGAACCTCCCGGACGACCGTCTCGCGGCGCGCACGGGGGAGTTCCGGCAGCGACTGGAGCAGGGGGAGTCCACAGACGACCTTCTCCCCGAGGTCTTTGCCACCGTTCGCGAGGTGGGAAGGCGGGTCCTCTCCATGCGGCACTTCGACGTCCAGCTCGTGGGCGGCGTGGTGCTGCACGAGGGGAAGATCGCCGAGATGCGGACCGGCGAGGGGAAGACCCTCGCCGCCACCCTCCCCGTTGTGCTGAACGCCCTTTCGGGGCGAGGGGTCCACCTCATCACCGTGAACGACTACCTGGCGAAACGGGACGCGGAGTGGATGGGGGAGATCTACCGGTTCCTCGGACTCTCCGTGGGGGTGATCGTCCACGGGATGGACGACACGGAGCGGCAGGCCGCCTACCGGTGCGACATCACCTACGGGACGAACAACGAGTTCGGTTTCGACTACCTGCGGGACAACATGAAGTTTCGCGTGGAGGATATGGCCCAGCGGGATCTCCACTACGCGATCGTGGACGAAGTGGATTCGATCCTGATCGACGAGGCCCGGACTCCCCTCATTATCTCGGGCCCGGCCGAGGAGTCGACGGACAAGTACGCAAGGATCAATTCGATCGTCGGTTTTTTGAAAAAGGAGGAAGACTACAAGGTCGACGAGAAGGCCCGCAGCGTCATGCTGGACGAGGACTCGGGGATCGGCAAGGTCGAGCGTCTCTTAAACGTGGACAACCTCTACGATCCCCGGAACATCGAGATCCTCCACCACGTGAACCAGGCGCTCAAGGCTCACGTCCTCTTCAAGCGGGACGTCGACTACATGCTGAAGGACGGTCAGGTGGTCATCGTGGACGAGTTCACGGGACGGTTGATGCCGGGGCGCCGCTGGTCGGACGGCCTGCACCAGGCGGTGGAGGCGAAGGAGGGGGTCAAGATCGAGAACGAAAACCAGACCCTCGCCACGATCACCTTCCAGAACTACTTCCGCATGTTCGATAAGCTGGCCGGCATGACCGGCACCGCCGATACGGAGGCAGTGGAGTTCAAGCAGATCTACGATCTCGATGTGGTGATCATCCCCACGAACCAGGAGATGGTCCGGGAAGACCTCCGGGACCAGATCTACCGCACCGAGAAAGAGAAGTTCCAGGCCGTCCATGAGGAGATCCGGTCCCTTCACGAGGCGGGCCGACCGGTTCTCGTCGGGACGGTCTCCATCGAGAAGTCGGAGCGGATCTCCGACATCCTCAACCGCCACGGCATCCCCCACAACGTCCTGAACGCAAAGCACCATGAGCGGGAGGCGGAGATCATCGCCGAAGCGGGACAGGGGGGCAAGGTGACGATCGCCACGAACATGGCCGGGCGCGGGGTCGACATCAAGCTCGGGGAGGGGGTGGTGGAGGCGGGCGGTCTCCACATCATCGGCACCGAGCGGCACGAGTCCCGGCGGGTGGACAATCAACTCCGCGGCCGTGCGGGGCGACAGGGGGACCCGGGGTCGTCCCGGTTCTACCTGTCCCTCGAGGACGACCTCCTCCGGATCTTCGGCTCGGATCGGATCTCTCCCCTCATGGAGAAGCTCGGGATGGAGGAGGGGGACCCGATCGAGCACAACCTCGTCAACAAGGCCGTCGAGAACGCGCAGAAGAAGGTGGAGGGTCACAACTTCGATATCCGGAAGCACCTCCTCGAGTACGACGACGTGATGAACAAGCAGCGCTCGATCATCTACGACATGCGAAAAGAGGTTCTCGCGGGAGAATCCTTGCGGGACATGGCGATGGAGATGGCCGACGAGGTCGCCGAGGACCTCGCCGTCCGTTTCGCGGAGGAGAAGGGGCACCCGGAGGAGTGGGACTTCCCGGCCTTGCGGGACGCCGTCTTCTCCCAATTCGGATTCCGGCTGGAGATCCCGGAAGGCGAGGTGCAGGGACTTACCCGGGAGACGCTCGCCGACCGGATCGGGGAGGGAGCCCGATCGGCCTACCGGAAGAAGGAGGAGGAGTACGGCGAGGATCCGATGCGCTACCTCGAGCGGATGTTCCTCCTCTCGACGATCGACGCCCTGTGGAAGGATCACCTGCTCTCGATGGACCACCTCAAGGAGGGGATCGGCCTTCGGGGGTATGCGCAGAAGGACCCGCTGAAGGAGTACCAGCGGGAAGGGTTCGACATGTTTGCCGACCTGGTGTTCCGGATGAAGGAGGAGGCGCTCAAGCGTCTCTTCCACGTGAAGGTACAGCGGGAGGAGGAGCCTGCCCAGATAGCGCGGACGATGCCTTCCGCAGCCCGCAGGGTGAACCTCTCCCGCGGCGACATATCCCGGGCAGGGGTTACCACCCAGCGCCATTCCTCCAAAAAGGTGGGGCGGAACGAACCGTGTCCCTGCGGCTCGGGGAAGAAATACAAGAAGTGCTGCGGCATGGGAACGTGAAGGAATGCACCCCGTGAGGGAGATTGCCGTTCCCGGGTTCCGGGGAGGCGCCGTCTGGTGCGGAATCAAGAAGAACCGAAAGACCGATCTCGCGATCGTTCTGAGCGACCGTCCGTGCACTTCCGACGTTCTTTTCACGCGGAACCGGGTGGTTGCGGCGCCGATCGAATGGGGCAGGGGCCTGCGGTCCCGGTCGGCCTTGCGAGGCGTGATCGCCAACAGCGGGAACGCCAACGCGTGCACGGGCAGGAAAGGGCTGGCAGCGGTCCGAAAGATTTCCGCGGAAGCATGCGGGAAACTCGGGCTCCCGGACGAATCCCTTCTCGTCTCCTCCACGGGGGTGATCGGGGTACCCCTCCCCGAGGGAAAGATCCTGGCGGCAATCCCCAGGCTCCGTGCCTCCCTGTCCAGCGAAGGCATACAGCGGGCGGGCAAAGCGATCCTCACGACCGACGCGTACCCGAAGCGCGCGATGCGGAAGGTCCGGGTCCGCGGGGGGACCGTCACCCTGGGCGGAATCGCGAAGGGGGCCGGCATGATCGCCCCCTCCATGGGCACGATGCTGGCTTACGTGTTTACGGACGCTGCCGTTCGGTCCTCCGACCTGCGGAAGGCATTCCGGGGGGCCGTGGCACGGTCGTTCCACCGGATCGTGGTGGACGGCGACATGAGCACCAATGACACGACGGCGATTTTCGCCAACGGCGCCTGCGGTCTCCCGTCGCTCGAGGGGAAGGACCTTGCGGACTTCGCCGAAGCGCTGCATGAGCTTCTTCTCGATCTGGCGCTGATGATCGTCCGTGACGGGGAAGGGGCGACGCGCGTCGTGCGCATATCGATAACGGGTGCGAGGAGCGACCGGGCCGCCGAAGCGGCCGCCCGCGCGGTGGCGACCTCCCTGCTGGTCAAGACCGCGGTGTTCGGGGCGGACCCCAACTGGGGGCGCGTGATCGCAGCCGTCGGGCGGTCCGGGATCGACATGGACCCTGCCCGGGCCGAGTTGTCCTTCGCGGGGGAAAAAGTGATGCGCAGGGGGATGGTGATCGACCGGCAGGCCGAGCGTCGTGCGGCCCCGAAGATCCGGAAAGAGGCGTATGGCATCGATGTTGCCCTCGGGCTCGGAAAGGGGAGCTATTTCGTGTACTTCTCGGACCTGGGCCACGGTTACATCCGGATCAACGCCGGGTACAGGACGTGACGATCGGACTTTATTTCTTGAGAATCCCGAGTCTTTTGTGCTACATATAGAAGGTTAGCCCTAAATCTCTCACGGGCGGGACTTTCCCCGGGGTGCCCCGTAATGAAAGGGGTGGATGGGGAGGGGCGGAACGCCCGGAGGAACAACCCCGAAACGAGGAGGAAGGGAAGACATGGCAAACGGACAAGGTTCGGCCATCACGATGAAGCAGCTGCTGGAAGCAGGGGTCCACTTCGGTCACCAGACGAAGAGGTGGAACCCGAAGATGAAAAAGTTCATTTTCACTGCAAGAAACGGAATTTACATCATCGACCTCCAGCAGACGGTGAAGATGTTCCGCACCGCCTACGATTTCGTGCGGGACATGGCGGCGGACGGGGGAACGGTCCTGTTCGTGGGCACCAAGAAACAGGCCCAGGAGGCCGTCGAGGAGGAGGCGAGGCGGGCGAACACCCCGTATGTGAACGTCCGGTGGCTGGGAGGCATGCTCACCAACTTCCAGACGATCCGCAAGAGCCTCGACCGTCTCCAGAAGCTTGCGGACATGACCACGGACGGGACGGTCGAGAAACTCCCCAAGAAGGAAGTGCTCAAGCTCGCCAAGGAACAAGCCAAGCTGGAGAAAGTGCTGGGCGGCATCAAGGATCTGCGGCGCATCCCCGACGCCATCTTCGTCGTCGACCCTTCTCGTGAGGAGATTGCGGTCCTGGAGGCGAAGCGCCTTGCGATACCGATCATCGCCATCGTCGACACCAACTGCGACCCGGACCTGATCGATTACGTCATCCCGGGGAATGACGACGCCATCCGGGCGATCAAGCTGTTCCTGGGGAAGGTCGCCGACGCGATTCTGGAGGGGAAGGCGGCGTACGAGGAGAAGACCGCGTCGGCGGTGGACAAGGAAGCCGAGACGCCGGAGGTCACGATGGCGCTCATCTCCACCGAGGAGGAGACCGAGGAGGAGAGCGAAGCCGGGCAGGTTCCCGCCGCCGCGGAGGAATAAGCCTCCGCAAGCTCAATATTTGACTGATGAGAGGACGAGGATGCAGATAACAGCGGAGATGGTACGCGAACTGCGCGAGAAAACCGGCGTGGGGATGATGGACTGCAAGAGGGCCCTTGCCGAGTCGGAAGGGAACCTGGAGACCGCGGTCGACGTCCTACGTAAGAAAGGACTGGCCGCCGCGGCGAAGAAGTCATCGAGGATCGCCTCCGAAGGGGTTGTTGCGGCCCACGTCGCCTTGGGGTCCGCGACGCTGGTCGAGGTAAACTGCGAGACCGATTTCGTCGCCAAGACCGACGATTTTCAGGAGTTCGTGAGGCAGGTCGCCCAGGCGGTGAACGGGAAGGGGCCGAAGGACGTCGAGGAGTCGCTTCTCATCCCCGGGGAAGGGGGAGTCCCCCTGGGAACCATGCTGAACGAGAAGGTGGCGAAGATCGGGGAGAAGATCTCGTTTCGCCGATTCGAGCGCTTTGCCCTGCCGACGGATGCCAAGGGAGTGCTCGTTTCCTACATCCACGCGGGAGGGAAGATCTGGGTGCTGGCAGAGGTCCTCGGGGCG
>DAOUUI010000043.1 GCA_030668225.1 Deltaproteobacteria bacterium | reverse complement strand
GTCGGCCAACGGGATCCGGAGGGCGATCCGGAGGCCGGACGGCCAGGTCGCCCGGGTGGTCGTGGTGTTCGTGCTGGCCGTGGCGGCGTTCCTGCTCGCCTGGCGCACGCGCGGGAGGAGAACCTCCCCGTTTTCCCGAGGGATGAAAAAGGAGGAAATCCCTCTTCCCAGACCTTATGCCCGGCTGCTTCGAAGCCTGTCGGCGGGCGGCCACAGGAGATCTTCCGGCACTCCGCTTGAGGACATGCTCGCGGAAGCGGCGGGCAAGACCCCTCCCCTCCTCCCCGACGCTGCCCGTTTCCTCTCCCTGTACCACCGGGATCGCTTCGGCCCAGGCCCCCTTTCCTCCGGGGAATCGGCCGAGGCGGGAAGACTCGCGGACCTGCTCCGGCGGGGCCTCTTCCGGACCCGCACCGACTGATCACCGCTCCTGTTCCCGGTGTTTTCCCTTAACTCCAGGGCAGCGGAACACCACGAGAACCCCCTGCGGTACGCGGCTTGCACACCATAGGAGGAACCGGTCCCTCGGCCTGCAGGCGACGACACCGGAAATGAAGCGAAACACGAAGGAGGACCCCCGTTGCTCGTCCGCGTTCTCGCCTCCACCATCGCGGGGATCGACGCGGTCCCGGTGGAGGTGGAGACCGACATTTCGAAAGGGCTCCCCTCCTACACGATCGTCGGACTTCCGGGAGGGGCTGTGCGCGAAAGCGCGGACAGGGTGCGTGCGGCCATCCGAAACTCCGGTCTCCGGTTCCCGGGGCGGAAGATCACCATCAACTTAGCCCCTGCCGATTTGAGGAAGGACGGCGCCCTCCTCGACCTCCCCATCGCCCTCTCCATTCTCTGCGCGGAAGGAGTTGTCCCGGCGGACGCCCTGGGGAAATTCCTGGTCGGGGGCGAACTCTCCCTCGACGGTTCCGTAAAACCGGTACGAGGCGTCCTTTCCCAGGCACTTCTTGCCAGGCAGACGGGGCTTTCGGGAATAATCGTCCCGTCGGCCAATTTCGAGGAGGCGGAGCTCGTTTCCGGTCTCACGGTCATCCCCGCGGAAACGCTGAGGGAAGCCGTGGCGATCCTGTCCGGCGAAGTTCACCCTCAACGGAAAAGACGGCGGGGTCCCATAGCCGGTCCCGGCGAACCCCACGGGCCGGACCTCCGGGACGTTGTCGGCCAGCCGGTGGCGCGAAGGGCGCTGGAGATCGCGGCGACAGGGGAGCATGCGCTTCTTCTCTTCGGCCCCCCGGGGTGCGGAAAAACGATGCTCGCGGAGCGGATGCCGGGAATCCTGCCCGATTTCGAGGAGGACGAGGCGCTCGAAACGGCGAAGATCTACAGCGCCTCGGGCGAACCCCCCTGGCCGCGCCTCATCACGCGACGTCCGTTTCGCACCGCCCATCACTCCGCGACTCCCGCCGGACTGGTAGGGGGGGGAAATCCGCCCCGCCCCGGGGAGATCACCTTCGCCCACGGCGGGGTGCTTTTCCTGGACGAGTTCTCCGAGTTCCGGCGCGAATCCCGGGAAGCGCTCCGCCAGCCCCTCGAATCCGGGGAAATCCGTATCGCCAGAGCGGGCAACGTCTACCGGTTCCCCTGCCGTTTCCTGCTCCTCGCGGCGACGAACCTGTGCCCGTGCGGAGGCGCCGGTCATCCGAAACGGATCTGTCGATGCTCCCCTCCCGTCCTCCTCCGCTTCTCGCAGAAATTCTCCGGGCCTCTTCTTGACCGGTTCGACCTGTCGGTCACCGTCGCCCCCCTTTCCGGGGACGACTGGTCCGCATCGTCCGGCGGGGAGGAGTCGATCGCCGTCCGCCGACGCGTCTCGGCGGCCCGCCGCGTGCAGTCCCGCCGCTTCGCCGGACACCCCTTCCGAACGAACGGGACGGCCGGCGTCCCCTATTCCTGGATGATCTCTTCCTTCTCCCCGGAGGCGCGCACGTTCCTCGTACGCGCGGCCGATCGGATGGTCCTTTCCGGCAGGGGGATCGGGAAGGCTGCCCGGGTGGCAAGAACGATCGCCGATCTGGCAGAAGAAAAGAACGTGTCCCTTCCGCACGTCGCGGAGGCCCTCCAGTACCGGCTCCCGGAGATCTCCATTCCGGCCGCCTGTGGGAGAGGGTAACCCTGTTCGTGCAGGGGGGAAGGTCTACAGCCGGTCCGCGATGTCCCAGAACACCTTTTCCACGTAGTTGCGGAATCCGTGGATAAAGGCGCACCGTTTGTTGAACCGGGCCAGCGAACCGCAAAAGTACAGGCCGGGAAGGGAGGACTCCCCCGTGCGGGAGATCACGGGGTAACCGTCTTCCCCGGTCCGCACGCTCCCGCCGTTGATCGGAATCCAGGACGGGCGATACCCCGTGGCGCAGATGATCCAGTCGTATTCCTTCTCCTCACCGTTTTGAAACCGGACCCGGCTTCCCGCCACGTGAACCGGCGGATCCGTCTCCCGAAGAGAGATGATCCCGAACCGGACGCACTCCTTGAGGGGGCTTTCCGAAGATCCCCGGATGTGCTCCAGGTCCCCCGTCTCGCTGAAGTACCGCAGGGGTCCTCTCGTGCAGAGCGTAACCCGGGCGGTCCCGGCCAGCGCCATGGCGATCTCCGCGGCGGAGTTCCCCGCTCCGATGACCAGGACCCGCTTCCCCAGGTACGCCATGCAGTGGACGAAATCGCAGGAGTGAATGGCGAAGGGGCTGGACGCGACTCCCGGGATGTCGGGATACGCCGGCACCGACGAGGAGCCCGTCGCGATGACCAGAAACCGGCAGGACTTCTCGCCAGCCGGTGTTTCGACGGTGAATCCACCCGGGACGACGGCGGCGCGCATCACGGCGGTATTCTCGACGGTTCGAAGCATCTGCTCCCGGGCGAATGCATCCACGTAGCAGAGGAAATCCTCCCGGGTGGGGAACGGCTTCTGGACGCCGGGAATCGCCCACAGGGGGCGCGTAAGCGTAAGCGACGTCCAGTCGGTGCCCGGTACGGAGGGGGACAGAAGCGTCATCCCCTGGCGCATCATCCGCCACGACTGGGCGATCTTGCCCCGCTCCAGGATCTGGTAGTCGATCCTGTGCTCCTCGAGATGTTGCGCCAGGAGGAGTCCGCCCGGCCCGGCCCCGACGATGATCACATCCCTCATGGGCTACCCTTCCCGCCGAAAATACCGTATTTTAACATAACCAGACGGAAGGCCAAGATTTCCGTTATTGACAGGGAATACGGACTTTCCTATAGTATTTGTTTCTTAACGTTACCTGCGGAGGATTGCATCGATGTACGCTGTGGTTCGCACCGGAGGGAAGCAGCTTCGCGTTTCTCCCGGGGATGTGGTGAAGGTGGAGAAGCTTCCCGTGGAGCCGGGGGAGACCGTGGAACTCTCGGACGTGTTGCTCGTGTCCTCCGAAGAGAAAACGGCAGTAGGAACCCCCACGGTTCCGAACGCGAAGGTCGTCTGCATGTCCCTCGGGGACGGGAAGGAAAAGAAGATCGTCGTCTACAAGTACAAGCGGCGAAAAGGGTACGCGCGCAAGCAGGGGCACCGCCAGACGTTCACGAGGCTTTCGGTCAAGGAAATCCGGGTGGGCTAAGCCCGCCGCCGGAAGAAAGGTAAGGAAATGGCGCATAAAAAAGGGGTCGGCAGCTCAAGAAACGGGCGGGACAGCCAGAGCAAACGTCTCGGCGTCAAGGCATACGGCGGAGAGAGCGTGACCGCCGGGTCGATCATCATTCGCCAGCGGGGCACGGCCGTGCATCCGGGTCAGAACGTCGGCATGGGAAGGGACCACACCCTCTTCGCCCTGGTCGACGGAATGGTCCAGTTCGAGCGGTTCGGGAAGGACCGCAAGAAGGTGTCCGTCCTCTCCGTTTCGTAACGCCTCCCTTCTCCATGCATTTCATCGACGAGGCCACCATCACCGTCCGGTCCGGGGACGGAGGGCGGGGATGCGTAAGCTTTCGCAGGGAGAAGTTCGTTCCCCGGGGCGGCCCGGACGGAGGAAAGGGCGGCAACGGGGGCAGTGTCGTTCTCCGGGTAAGCCCGAACCTCTCCACGCTGCTCGACTTCCGGTACCGGAAGATCTTCAAGGCAAAAAACGGACAGAACGGGATGAGAAAGAACATGTACGGCAGGAACGCGCCCGACCTCGTGATCCCCGTGCCTCCGGGCACCATGGTGGTGGACAGCGAGACAGGGGACATGCTGGCTGACCTGACGAGGGAAGGGGAGATGTTCAAGGCGGCGGCGGGAGGGCGAGGAGGACGGGGGAACACCTCCTTCACCACGTCCACGAACCAGGCTCCGGACACGGCGCAGCCCGGGATTCCCGGGGAGGAGAGACGACTCCGTCTCACCCTTAAGCTCATCGCCCAGATCGGCCTGGTCGGGCTCCCCAACGCGGGGAAGTCCACCCTTCTCTCCCGGATTTCCCGGGCCAGACCCAAGATCGCCGACTACCCGTTCACCACCCTCTCTCCCGTCCTGGGAGTGGTTTCCGTAAACGAGGAGGAGTTTGTCGTGGCCGACCTCCCGGGACTCATCGAGGACGCCCACCTGGGGGCGGGCCTGGGACACCGGTTCCTGAAACACGCGGAGCGCACCGAGGGGCTGGTCCACGTCCTGGACGCCGGCCAAACGGCGGAGGAGATCGCGGACGCATGCCGGATCGTCCGTCAGGAAATGGAGAAGTTCCTCCCCGAACTCCTCGCCCGCCCGACGCTCCTGGCGTTCAACAAGATGGACATCCCGGGCGCGAGGGAAGCCGCGGAGAGTGCCCGCGCCGAGTTGAATTTCCCGGAGAGGGATGCCTATTATATTTCCGCGGTCACCGGACAGGGGATACAGGAACTGCTAAACGGGATGGTGGCGCTTCGGAGACGCCCAGCGTATGAGTGATAAAACCGCGACGCACCGGGAATCCGTGATGCTTTCCCGGAAGTTCCGTCGGATCATCGTCAAGATCGGAAGCGGGGCGCTCGCCGACGCCGACGCGGGCCTGCGCGTCCCGATCATCCGGGCCCTGGCGGCCCAGGTAGCCAAAGCCTGGGAGGAGCGGGGCATCCAGTTCGTGGTCGTCACCTCGGGAGCGGTCGCGGCGGGACAGAAAAAAATGGGGATGCGGGAGAAACCGCGGACGGTGGCGATGAAACAGGCAACGGCGGCTGTCGGGCAGACGAGCCTGATGTACGTCTACGAGCGGGCTTTCGAGAAGCGGGGCCGGAAGGTGGGACAGCTCCTTCTGACGCATGAGGACTTCGAGAACAGGGAGCGGTACAACAACGCCCGGAATACGATCGAGGCTCTCCTTTCCCGCGGCATCGTACCGATCATCAACGAGAACGACACGGTGGCGACCGAGGAGATCCGGCTGGGGGACAACGATCACCTGGCCGCCCTCGTGACGCAGATGATCGGGGCGGACCTGCTGATCCTGCTAACCGACAACGAAGGGGTCTTCACCCGGGATCCCCACCGCTTCGCGGACGCGCGGCTGATCCCGGTGATCGGGACGATCGACGAGGAGCTGCTGCGGGTGGCGAGCACTTTGCGGACCCAGGCCATGGGGACCGGCGGAATGGCGTCGAAGCTCATGGCGGCGCGCATCGTCAGCGAATCGGGCACGCCGGTGGTGATCGGGTCGGGCCTTAAGCGCGGGTCCATCGACCACATTCTCGCCGGGAAAGAGGTGGGAACGCTCGTCCTTCCCGCCGACCGCGGAAGAAGGAACAGCCGGAAGATGTGGATCGCCTACGCGAGGCACCCGCACGGCACCGTCGTCGTGGACGACGGAGCCGTCCGTGTCCTGCGGGAAGGGGGGAAAAGCCTCCTTCCGGCAGGGATCGTGTCCGTGCAGGGAAGATTCCGCCGGGGGGACGCCGTCTCCATCAGCGATCTGAAAGGGCAGGAGTTCGCCCGGGGGATCACGGCGTGGAGCAGCAAGCAGGTGGAGAAAGGCAAGGGGAAGAAAAGCCACGAGGTACGGTCCCTCCTCGGCGAGGAGATCCCCGCGGAGGTGGTGCACCGGGACGATCTCTTTATTATCACCCCCCACAAACCCCCCGGGGGGAGAAAAGGAGCCGTATCGTAGATGGCGGAGAAGAGAGCGACCACGACCGAAGAAATCGTTAACGCGGTCTGCCGCGGGGCCCGGGAGGCCTCGGCGCGAATGGGGCGGGCAGGCACGGCGGAGAAGAACGCAGCTCTCATCGCCATGGCCAAGGGACTGCGCGACCGTGCGCAGTGGCTTAAAGGAGAAAACCGGAAGGACCTCGAAGCGGCGAAGTCCAAGGGGCTCTCCGGGGCCATGCTCGACAGGCTCGCCCTCACCGACGCACGGATCGAGCAGATGGCCGCAGGGATCGAGGAGGTCGTCGCCCTGCCCGATCCCGTCGGAGAGGTCGAGAAGATGTGGCGGCGTCCCAACGACCTCTGGGTAGGAAAGATGCGCATCCCGCTCGGCGTGATCGGGATCATCTACGAATCGCGGCCGAACGTCACCGCGGATGCGGCCGCGCTTTGCATCAAGTCGGGAAACGCGGTCATCCTTCGGGGGGGCTCCGAGGCCATCTTCTCCAACACCGCGATCGCGCGAATCCTCCGCGAGGCGATGATTCAAGCGAACCTTCCCGCGGACGCCGTGTCGGTGATCGAACGGACGGACCGGGAGGCCATCGACTTCATGCTTGCCGCAGAGGAGTACATCGACCTCATCATCCCCCGCGGGGGAGAGGGGCTGATCCGGAGCGTGGCGGAGAAATCCCGCATCCCCGTCATCAAGCACTACAAGGGGGTCTGCCACATCTACGTGGACGAGGGCGCGGACATGGAACAGGCGGTCGCCATCTGCGTCAACGCAAAAGTGCAGCGGCCCGGGGTATGTAACGCGATGGAAACGCTCCTGGTGCACGAGAATGCCGCCCGGGAATTTCTCCCCGTCGCCTCCGCCGTTTTCCGGAAGCAGGGCGTGGAGCTCCGCGGTTGTCCACAGACCCTTTCCCTCGTGCCCTGGGCAATTCCCGCCTCCGAGGAGGACTGGGGAACCGAGTACCTCGACCTGATCCTCGCGGTCCGGGTGGTCCCCTCGATGGACGAGGCGATCGAGCACATCCGCAGGCACGGGTCGCTGCACACGGAGGCGATCCTCACAAGGGAACATTCCCGCGCCATGCGGTTCCTGCGCGACGTGGACTCCTCCCTCGTCCTCGTGAACGCGTCCACCCGGTTCAACGACGGATTCCAGCTGGGGCTCGGGGCGGAGATCGGGATCAGCACCACGAAGATCCACGCCTTCGGCCCGATGGGACTTGCGGAACTCACAACGATGAAGTTCATCGCCTTCGGGGACGGCCAGGTCCGGTCGTAATTGGGCGCACCCCGACCATCGGCTGCCCTGTTCGGGGGGACGTTCGACCCGCTCCACAACGGCCACCTGCGCATGGCGATCGAGGTCAAGGAGGCGCTTCGCCTCCCACGGGTGGTGCTCCTTCCCGCCCATCACCCGCCCCACAAGCCCAGGCAACCGCTCTCCGAAGCGGGACACCGGCTCGCCATGGCGTCCGCCGCCGTTGCGCAGCTTTCGGGGTTCGAAGTCTCCGACATGGAGGTCCGCCACGAGGGCCCCTCCTACTCGCTTACCACGGTGCGGGAATTTTCCCGTGCGGAGCCCGGGGTCGATTGGGTATTCGTGATGGGAGCGGATTCCTTCGCGGAGATTTCCACCTGGCACCGGTATGAAGAACTCCTCGCCGCGTGCGACACCGTCCTCCTCCCCAGGCACGGAACGCCCCTTACACCTTCGCCCCCCGCGGGGTTGCGTATTGAAAAAGAAGAACCGCATTGCTATAGTTGGACGGGAGAAAGCTACCGCCTTCCGGAAGGACGAAGGTTGTACTGCCCCTCACTGCCGGCCCTGGATATCTCTTCCCGCTCCATTCGGGAGAAAGTTCGAAGCGGACAGTGCATCCGGGGTCTCGTCCCGCCGGAGGTGGAGGAATACATCGCCGGACACGGGTTGTACCTCGGCGCCAGGGAGGAAGGACGGCCATAACCACACGGGATACGCTGATCCAGTGTGCGCAGCTCGCGCAGGAGAAAAAGGCTGCCGAGATCCGCGCCCTGGACGTCCGGGAGCACGCCACCTTCACCGATTATTTTCTCCTCTGCTCGGGAACCTCCGACCGGCAGGTCACCGCCCTGGCAGGTCATATCGAGGAATCGCTCAAGAAGGAAGGCCATCGACCGCTGGGCGTGGAGGGCATCCGCGAGGGGCGGTGGGCCCTGATCGACTACGGCGATTTCGTGGTGCACATTTTCCTGGATAGCGTCCGGGAATTTTACCAGTTCGACCGGCTGTGGGAGGCCGCCCCGGAAATCCCCATCCCGGAGGACAGATAGACTCCCGGAAGCGATGATCGCGCCGCACCTTTGACCTTCTTAGGAAATCCCCTCCTCCCTGGAACAGTTGTTGAAAGCGTAAATGCTGGACCCCCGGAGTGCGAGTCCGTGAATGTTCCGCTCGCAAAATCGCTCCGGCGAAGGGGGCGGTATGAGTCGGCCTGCCAGCACTACCCGCGCGCCTTCGGGTACAACCAGTGATTCCCCGGGGTTGCGCGGTCGCCTCCGCGCCGCCTGGGAGGACGGGATCCGCGCGGTCTCCGAAGAGTTCTCCCTCCTGCGTTCGCTGCTGCCCCCTGCAACGCCCGACCTCTCCCCGGAGGCGATAGGATCCTGGCCCGACAGCCGGGGGAAAAAGGGGCTCTCCCCCGGCATGTGCCCGCCCTGTCCGCCCCCCCGGCCGTTTGACCTCGTCCTTTCGCTTTTCGCCTACGAGAAGGGGGTACGTGACGGGATTCGTGCCGCCAAGTACGCCGGGAGGAGCAACGTGGCGACCACGTTTGCCCGGCAGCTCTCCGAGGCGATCCGGGGGGATTGGGCCGACCGGTTCCCGGACGGGTTCCGGCCGACGATCGTCCCCGTTCCGATCCGCCCGGCGAAATATTTCCGGAGGGGATACAACCTCCCCGCGCTGGTGGCCCTCCCCTTAAGCCGTCTCACCGGGTGGCCCTGCGACCTGCTCCTCCTGCGAAGGGCCGCGGAGCGCCTCCCCCAGGCGGGGTTGCCGCTCGCCGCCCGGGAGAAAAACGTCCGGGGGGCGTTCACCGCCCGGCCCGGTGCGCGAATTTTTCCCCACGTGGTTCTTCTGGACGACGTGTACACCTCGGGGGCGACCGCAACGGCTGCCGCCCGCACCTTGAAAAAGGCCGGGGCGGAACATATAGTGGTGGTGACGGTGGCGCGCGCCATTCTTTAACGCCGCCTCAACTCTCACCCCGCGCCAGGTAAACCAGGGAGACCGCATGATTCCCCCGTTTCGGGCAGCCGCTCTGCAGTTTCCCATCGAGATGGGCGCCGTGGAAGGAAACGCCGCCCGCGCCTTCGCTCTTCTTCGGGAGGCCGCGGACGGCAAAGCGGCTCTTTGTGTCCTCCCGGAGATGTGGAGCACGGGTTTCTCCTACGATAACCTGCGGGCGCTCTGCGGGACCACTCCCGGGCTCCTGCATGACCTCCGCCGCTTCGCGGCCGACCGCCGCATCGTCATCGCAGGCTCGCTTCCCGAACGGTCGGGACGGTCCGTGTACAACACGCTCTATGTCATCAACGCGACGGGGGCGATCACGGGGGAGTACCGGAAAACACACCTGTTCTCCCCTTCGGGAGAGACCCTCCACTTCCGGAGGGGGACGGACGCCTCGGTGGCCCACACCTCCGTGGGAACGATCGGTCCGCAGATCTGCTACGACATCCGGTTCCCCGAGCTGTCCCGGAAATACGTTTCCGAAGGGGCGACCCTGTTCTGCGTGGCCGCGCAATGGCCCGCCGTCCGGAAGGCCCACTGGGACCTGCTTACCGTCGCCCGTGCCGTGGAAAACCAGCTCTTCGTGGTGGCGGCCAACGCGGTCGGGCGGTCGGGCGAGTTCCACTATACCGGGGGATCGGCGATCGTCTCCCCGTGGGGAGAACGGCTGGCCCAGGGAGGGGAGGACGAGGATATCGTGATGGCGACAATCGATCCTTCCAAAGTCGAGGACGCGAGAAGGAGGATTCCATGCGCGCAGGACCGAAACGAACGCGCCTACCGGAAGACCCGGCCAAAAAGATAATTCCCCGCAGGGCTTCTACCGCCCTGTTCTCCCGGTTGCGCCGCCAGGGAAAGAAGATCGTCTTCACCAACGGGTGCTTCGACATCCTGCACGCCGGGCACGCACGGTATCTGCGGGAGGCGGCCGCACTGGGCGACGTTCTCGTGGTGGGACTCAACAGCGACGCGTCCGCCAGGCGGCTGAAAGGGGAAGGACGGCCCGTCCAGACGGCCCGGGACCGCGCCTATCTTCTGGCGTCGCTCGCCTGCGTTTCCTGCGTCGTCGTCTTCTCCGAGGACACCCCCGCCGCGCTCATTCAGGAGGTGGTTCCCCACGTCCTGGTAAAAGGGGACGACTGGAAAGGAAGGACGATCGTCGGCTCCGATTTCGTCCGGTCCCGCGGCGGTTCCGTGAGAACGATCCGGTTCCTTCCCGGCAGATCCACCACGTCCATCCTCCGTCGCGCCGGGAAAGTGAAGGAAAGACGGTCGTAACGGCCGATCCCCCCGCGCGCGGGCGAATCCTTAGAATTCGGCATTGCTCCCAAGCCGCTTCTGACGCGGAACCCTTCCATGAGTTTAAGGGGGGGTATTTTTCGATAACCGGTGGCGAATCGCCACCGGTTTGCGCGCAAGCCCCTCCTCCATCCCGGGATCAGACAGACTTTAAGTTTCCGGACCGATCAAAAATCGGCTCCGGCAGGCATCCATCCCGGTTCTTCCGGAATCCTATGCATGTACGGGGACAGCGACGGGCAAGCGGAAACACCGGGGGGATAAACAGACAGGGGGGAACAAGTCGTGAAAAGGATCCGAACGGTCATGCGGGTTCACGTGCTTCTCCCCTCTTTTCTGCTCCTGGTATGCATGGCGCAGACGGCGGCGGCAGGGGCAGGGGAAACGAAAGGGGCACTTGACGGAGAGATTTTCTTCGTCGAGAGAGGCGAGGTGGGAAAACCTTCCGACGGGAAGGACACGTACATCTTCCTGAACGGGAAGTTCCGTTCGCGTCATTTCGAAAGAGAGTACGGATTCGAAGCGGGTTTGTACACGGCAACGAAAAAGGGAGAGGCCATCACGTTCGCGGCCGACATCCAAGGCAAATTCCACGGGTTGATCCATTGGGAGGGCACGGTAGAGGGTGACGAAATCGACGTGCGCTACACCTGGAATGGCAAGCAACCGAAGTGGTACCAGGCAAATTCAAAACCGTCGGAGCATTGGGCCCGGTCCTTCACGACATGGGCCACGGAAGACCCCGGACCACCGGAGGGTGGCCCGATCTCGCATTTCCTGGACGGGAAAATATTTCTCGTCAAGTCGGGGGAACAGGGGAAAGAGGCCAGCCATCATGACGATTACCTGATCTTTCGGGACGGCATGTTTACCTCCAGCGACTGTATGGTGGTATTAGATTTCCGGGAATCGACCTATTCGGGGACAACGCTTGGGGACGGAATCCGTTTCCGGGCGCAGTCAACGAGTCCTGCGCACGGCACCATGATCTGGGACGGGACCGTGCGGGGCGGGGTCATGGATGCAACGGCCCGGTGGATCGATAAAAGATGGTATTGGACAATCGACAGGATGTACTGGTACAGAGGGCAACTGTTAGAATGAAGAAAGCGCACATGACGTTGGAGGCCAGCCCCAGGCCGGCCGGGAGGGGAATACGGCTCGCGGCCAAGATCGCGCTCTTTCTGGGGATCCTCGTCTTCCTGAATTACGCGGTGAGGTGGCTTGCGAACCTCGTCGCCTTCCAGATGTGGCCCCAACATGCCAACATGGCCGTCTTCCTCCTGTTCGCGTCGATCGGCTTATACATTCTCCTCCTGGCGATCCCTTTCCTCCCCGGGATCGAGGTGGGGCTCATGCTCATGGCGATGCTCGGGGCCAAGGGAATCGTACTCGTCTACCTGTGCACCTTGCTGTCTCTGTCCCTTAGCTTCCTGTTCGGAAGGCTCCTACCGTCTCGCTATCTCGCCCGTGCCCTGGGGTGGTTCCACTTGAACCGCGCCCGGGATCTGGTTACTTCTCTTGAGCCGCTGGACACGGAGGAGCGCCTCCGTTTTCTCTTGCGAAGCGCGCCGTCGCGGACCGTCCCTTTCCTGCTTCGTCACCGCTACCTCATCATCGGCGTCCTGTTCAACGTTCCCGGCAACGCCTTGATCGGCGGCGGTGGAGGCATCGGGCTCATCGCCGGGATGAGCAGGCTCTTTCCGTTCCCGAAGTACCTTCTTTTGATTTGCCTGGCGATCACGCCCGGCCCGATCCTCTTCCTTCTGCGGGCCGCGCAATCGTGACAGGTCGCTTGCGATCCCGGTCAACGCAAATGGTGCATGCCGTCCCGGAACAGCACGTACGCAAACAGCAACAACGCCAACCCCAGAAACCGCATGATATAGACGTACGGCTTCCCCGTCAGGAAATGCCGTGACCTGCCCACCACAACAGCCAGCATCATTTTGGATCCGACAAGACAACCCAGAAAACTTGCAATGAAAAGCGCCGGAGACCACGGGTTTTCCGACGCACCCCGCATAATCAGCGGACCTCCGACCGTCATCCAGAATATGTACGGATGGGGGCTTAGCGCATTCACCATGGCCCCCTTGAGGAAGGACCGGGGTTCCCCCTCATCCAATGTCACTTCCATTCCGGTCGTTTTGACATTTTCATACGCAAGATATACCAGAAACAATCCGCCAACGATGGACACCAGACCGAGGACCGACTTGTATCCCGAAAGATTCGCCAGGAGCAGCGTGGACAGAAAAATGATCGGGAAGTCCGTAATTACGGGGGCGAACGCAACCTTTGCACCCTCCCGGAAGCCGTGCCGGATCGTCTGGGAAACCACCAGTGCCAGAAGGGGCCCGGGGGAAAAGCCGGCGGAAATCCCCAGCGTCACTCCTGCGGCCAGCAACGCAATCACCCGGTCACCATTCTCCTTTCACCAACCGGCGGGCGGAGAAAATCTTGGCTTCCCGATCAGCGGCGGGATTCGGCGATCTTCCGAAGGGCGGTGAGAAACAGAGAGACATCCTTCCTCAGGGTGAACGGACCCGGGCTCACGCGCACCGCCCCTTGCGGGAACGTGCCGAGCGTCCGGTGGGAGTGCGGGGAGCAGTGCAGCCCCGCCCGGACCAGGATCCCATACCCCTTTTCCAGACGATGCCCCACCTCGGCGGGATCCATCCCTTCGACGAGGAACGAGACAACCGATGCCCGGCGGGACGGGTCCCGCGGGCCGAAGACCGTCACGCCGCCCAAGCGACCCATTCCCTCCAGCAACTCCTCCAGGAGATCCATCTCCTTCCGGCGGACCGTGTCTACCCCTTTGCGCAGCAGCCAGGCGAGCGATACCGCGAGGCCGGCAACCCCTACGCTGTTCGGGGTTCCGGACTCCAGGGCATCGGGGAAAAAATCCGGCTGGTGGTCCGATTCGGAGCGACTGCCGGTCCCGCCCTCGATCAACGGCACGAGCGGCACCCCCTCCCGAACGTAGAGAAAACCCGTTCCCTGGGGGCCCAGGAGGCCCTTGTGACCGGGGGCGGCCAGCAGGTCGACGGGGAGGTCGGAAAGCGAAAGAGGGATCGACCCTGCGGTCTGGGCGGCGTCCACCAGCGTATACGCCCCCGCCTTGCGCGCCGCCCGGACGATTTTCGCGATGGGTTGGATGGCGCCGGTCACGTTCGACGCATGGACAACGGCTACCAGCCGGGTCCTCTTCCGGATGGCGGCGGAAACGTGCCTAGCGTCCACAGCCCCGTCGGAACCGGCAGGAACCATCGTCACGGTGACGCCCGCCTCTTTCATGCGCCGAAGGGGCCGCATTACCGAGTTGTGCTCCACGGAGGTCGTCACTGCGTGGTCGCCCGGGCGCAAAATTCCCTTGATCGCCTGGTTCAGGGCAACCGTGGCGTTTCCCGTGAATACGAACCGGGAACTGTCCTTTACCCCGAAAAGAGAGGCCAGTCTTTCCCTTGCCAGAAAGAGATCGCGCGCCGACCGGGTGGAGAGGGCATGCCCCGAACGGCCCGGGTTTCCCGCGCGGCGAATGGCGCCGGCGACAGTCTCTGCCACGCCTTTTGGCTTGGGCAGGGAGGTCGCTGCGTTATCGAGGTAGACGATAGCACTTCGTTTGTGCAGCTTATGACTCCGTTGGAATCCGGAGGACGCGCCCCGTGCGGAGCGTCTGCCTGGAACTCATGCGATTCCGCTTGGCAAGCCGACTGACCGAGACGCCGTACTTCCTGGC
>DAOUUI010000066.1 GCA_030668225.1 Deltaproteobacteria bacterium | reverse complement strand
GCGTTTCCGCCTGACCGCCCCGCCCTGTGTTCCCCTGCCGTATGTGTCAGGCGTGTTCCCGGTTGAGGTGATCGACGAGCATCCGCAGTCTCCCGAAATTCTTCCGGTTGAACCGGAAGATGAGCCTGGGAAGGTCCGCCAGGCGCGGTTCATTCCCCTCGTCGGGCAGGCTTGCCCCAAGGCGGAATGAGCCCGAGGCGAGGATGTCGGAGAATTCCCCCCGGATCCGTGAGAGGGCACCCCCGGGAAGGGGGCGGGAAAGACGGATGACCAGCTCCTTTCCGACGTACCGCATGCTGTGGAAAACCCGGTAGAAGCCCAGGATCTCCTCCACTGCCACCGCCATGTCGTCTGTGACCCGGAAGAACGAGAGGTCCTCGGGGGAAATCAGCTTCCGCCGGAGAAGGTGTCCCGCCACAAACTCTCTCCAGAGGCGCCAGTAGTCGCCCCCGGGCTCATCCAGGAGAACGATCGGGAAGAGTTTGCTCTTCCCGGTCTGGAGGAGGGTCAGCACCTCGAACGCCTCGTCCAGCGTCCCGAATCCACCGGGGAAAAGTGCCACGCCGTCGGACTCCTTGACGAAGAGCAGCTTGCGGGTGAAGAAATATTTCACGTGGATGAGCTTCGGATCGCCTGCGATGATCCGGTTGGCGCTCTGCTCGAAGGGAAGGAGGATGTTGATCCCCATTGCCAGGTTCTGGCCCGCCCCGACGTGGGCGGCTTCCATGATCCCCTCGCCCCCCCCGGTAACCACCATCCACCCCTTGCCTGCCATCTCCCTGCCGAATGCCTCCGCCTGGCGGTAGGAGGGGGAGTCGGGAAGACACCGGGCGGAGCCGAATACCGTGACCTTGCGGATGCCCTTATGTTCCGCCAGGACGCGGAAGGAGTGCCGAAGCTCCCGCAGGGCCCGGGCCAGGATCTTGATGTCTCCGCGGTCCGCCCCGTCCTCGGCGAGCCGGTCCACCGTCCGGTGCATTTCCGCGATGATCTGGTCCGAGGTGACCTTCCGGCTGTTTTCCATATCCTTATCGATGCCTCCGAAGCGGAAACGTTCCTGGGCTGCCCGCCGTGCAGGGGGGGGGTGAACTACTTTTCCTTCCAAGAGGAATCGGGGGAGGGCGACGATCGGGAGAAATGGTCCGCTGAAACGAAGCCGATCTTTTGTAGCAAATACGACATAAATGTTTGTCTTTGGTTGTAAATGTCCTGCGGACCCGCCGCGGAGCCGCCGCAACTACTTGAAAACGCGGGCGTGACCGGATTGGCACGGAGATTGCCTCTTCCTCCCCGTCGGCACCCATCCCTGTCTGGAGGTGTACGTAATGAACAATGGTGACACCGCTTTCCTTCTTCTTTCCGCCGCTCTGGTGATGCTCATGACCCCCGGACTTGCGCTGTTCTACGGGGGGATGGTGCGGAGAAAGAATATCCTCGGGACCGTCATGCAGTCGTTCATCGTTCTCGGGGTCGTAAGCATCGAGTGGGTTCTCGTCGGGTATTCCATGGCCTTCGGCCCCGACGTTGCCGGGATCATCGGGGACCTGTCCTGGGCCGGTTTGCGGGGGGTCGGGATGGAACCGTATCCCGACTACGTCGCCACGGTCCCGCACCAGGCTTTCATGATCTACCAGATGATGTTCGCGGTGATCACCCCCGCGCTCATCACGGGAGCGTTCGCGGAGCGTTTCAAATTCTCCACATTCCTGGTGTTCACCGTCTTGTGGGCCCTCCTCGTCTACAACCCGGTGGCCCACTGGGTGTGGGGGGTGGGCGGGTGGATCCGCAACCTGGGCGCGCTCGATTTTGCCGGCGGCACGGTCGTCCATATCACGTCGGGGGTCAGCGCTCTGGCCGCGGCCATGGTGGTGTGGAAGCGCAAGGGATTCGGCACGGAGAACATGGCGCCCCATAACCTGCCGATGACGGTACTGGGTGCCGCCATCCTCTGGTTCGGGTGGTTCGGCTTCAACGCGGGGAGCGCGCTTTCTGCTGGGCAGGTCTCCACGAGCGCCTTCGTCGCCACGCACATCGCGGCGGCCGCCGCGACTCTGTCCTGGGTCTTCGCCGAGTGGATCCACCGGGGGAAACCGACCGTCCTGGGGGCCGCATCCGGATGCGTGGCGGGGCTTGTGGGCATCACCCCGGCGGCCGGGTTTGTCACCCCCCTTCCGGCGATGGTCCTCGGGCTTGGTGCGGGGGTCATCTGCTACAGCGCCGTGATGCTGAAGGGGAAAATCGGGTACGATGACTCCCTCGACGTGGTCGGGGTGCACTGTGTCGGCGGGACTTTCGGTGCTCTCGTCACGGGTCTTATCGCCACGACGGCGGTCAACGCGGGCGGCGCCAACGGTCTGTTCTACGGGAATCCGAAGCAGCTGGCCGTGCAGGCCATAGCGGTAGGCGTCACCCTCGTATACTCCTTCGTGGTCACCTTCCTTCTCCTGAAGGTCATGGACATGACCATGGGGCTGCGGGTGACGGGGGAGGACGAGGTGATGGGTCTCGACCTGACCCAGCACGGGGAGGCCGGGTACAACTGGTAGGGGCATAAGACGACAGGAACAGGTTTTCCGGGTCCTCCGGGAAGGTGATGGGGGCCGACCGGGATGCGCACATCCTTGGCCACGAAATCATGGATAGGGATTCTCGCCGGTGGCTGCAAGGGAGGAATCCTTTGTGCTATGGTGGAAATCCAACGGGTCAAGTTTTTCCGGAGAGGTACCCCCCACCATGGGAAAGAGGATCCTGCTCCTGCTCGCCCATCCGGATGACGAGACATTCGGACCGGGAGGGACCATCGCGAGGTACGCGGACGAGGGGGCCGATGTCGATCTCGCCACGGCGACCCGGGGCGAGGCGGGGATGCTCGGAGACCCTCCGGTCATCGACCGCGCACATCTAGGAGAGGTAAGGGCTGCAGAGCTTTTGTCCGCGGCGGGAATCCTCGGGATCCGGAACGTTTCCTTCCTCGGCTTCATGGACGGGCAGCTCGCCGACACCCCGCGCGAGAGGATCGTCGAGAAAGCCGTCCGGCAGATCCGCATGACGCGCCCCCAGGTGCTGATCTCGTTCGGCCCGGAGGGCGTATCCCGGCACCCCGACCACATGGTGATGTGCTCCGTCGCCCTCGAGGCGTTCGACGCCGCAGCGGCCCCGGGCCGGTTTCCCCGCCAGCTCGGGGACGGCATCCTCCCCTGGGCGCCCGGCAAGCTGTACCAGTTCGAGATCGCCCAGGAGATTTTCGACGAGTGGGGAGTCCCGATGGCAGGGGTTCCGCGGGAGAAGCTGACCACGGTCGTGGATACCTCCGGGTTTGTGGACAAAAAGATCAAGGCCTTCTATTCTCACAGGACACAGGCAAAGGATTACAATCGGATCCTCTCGCGGGAAGGGTACCGGGAGTTCTGCCGCCGTGAAACGTACGTTCTCGCAAAGTCGCGTCTTCCCCCGGCTCCCCTGCCCGAGTCGGACCTGTTCGAGGGAATCCTCCTTGAGGATCCAGGGGAGTCATGAAAGTCGGGGTTTTCGGGAACGAGGGAGTCGGGAAAAGCACCCTGTTTCGCGCCCTGGGAGGGGGACAGGAGGAATCGTCCGGTTCGTCCCGGGGCCAGGGAGTGTGCACGATCAAGGTGCCCGACGACCGCCTGCACCGGCTGGCCGCCATCTTCCGTGCGAAGAAGGTCATCCCGATCTCGATCACCTTCGTCGAGATCGATCCCGGGGACACCGCGCTCCTTCCTCCTGATACGCTGACCAGGATCAAGGGGGTGGACATCCTGACCGTCGTCCTCCGGGGGTTTTCCGATGACTTTCATCCCGCCCCCCAGGGAGGGCTGGATCCGGTGAAAGAGTTTCGGCAAATCGAGTCGGAACTGGTCGTCTCCGATTACCTGGTCGCCCAGAAAAGGATCGAGCGGATGACGAAGGAAGCCCGGCGGGATGCCGAGTGGACTGTCCTTCACAAAGCAGTAGACACCCTGGAGAAGGAGATTCCTCTCCGGCAGTTCCCCGTGTCCGCCGAGGAGAACCGTGTCATTGCGGGTTTCCGGTTTGCAAGCCAGATACCGCTTCTGCTGGTCTTGAATGTGGCGGAGGGGGATCTCTCCGCGGAGGGGTATCCGGAACTTGGGGAGGCCGCATTCTCGCGGGGCATCCCCCTTATTCGCCTGTCCGCCCGGATCGAGGAGGAGATTTCCCTGCTCTCCCCGGAAGATCAAGCGGTGTTTCTCGAGGAAATGGGAATCCGTCGCCCGGCCCGGGAACAACTCCTCCGGGGTGCTTTCGAGGCAATGGATTTCATCTGTTTCATGACGATGAACGATGAGGAGGTTCGGGCGTGGACCGTCCGCCGGGGAACCGTCGCCCTGCACGCCGCGGGAAAGATCCATTCCGACATGGAGAAGGGGTTCATCCGCGCCGAAGTGATCCCTTGCGAGGATTTCCTTCGCTGCGGTTCGATGGCGAAAGCGAAAACCGAGGGGGTATTGCGGCTCGAGGGGAAGGAGTACGTGGTCCAGGACGGGGACATCATGCAAATCCGCTTCAACCTCTGATCCTCGTTCCCCCGGATGCGGACATTTTTTTTGCTAAATTTCCGGGAGGTTTTGGACGAAAAGGTAAGGTATGCAGTCCCGGAAATCGATCATCGAAGAAACGGAAGCGCCCTGGGGGAAAGACGTAAGGCTTCTCGTCGTTGACGACGAGGAGTTCATCCGGTCGATCATCCGCGAACGCTTGGAAATCGAAGGCTTTTCGGTGGACGAGGCGCAAAACGGGCTCCAGGCGCTTGCTATGCTTAGAGACGGGGACTACTCTGTCCTGCTCACCGACATCCGGATGCCGGAGATGGACGGCGTCGCACTTCTTCGGGAGGCGTCCCGCCTGTTCCCGGACACGGCCCGGATCGTCATGACGGCCAACGCGGAGCTCGAGACGGCCGTCGCTGCGCTGAAAAACGGCGCCTACGACTACATCCTCAAGCCTTTCAGTTTCGATATCCTCTTCGTCACCATCCAGAACGCCATCCGGAAGCAGGCGCTGGAGCGGCAGCTCCACGACTATCAGGTGAACCTGGAAACCAGGGTGAAGGAGCAGACCGATCTCATCAACTCGTTTTACGTTCGTTCGATCCAATCGCTGATCAAGGCGCTCGAGGCCAAGGACCTCTACACGCGGGGCCACTCCCAGAGGGTGACCATGTACTCGATGGCCATCGCGACGGAAATGGGTCTGTCCCCTGCCCATATCGAGGACCTCCGGCGCGCTTCCATTCTGCATGACCTGGGAAAGATCGGCGTCACGGAAACCATCCTGAACAAGCCGGGAAAACTCACCCGGGAAGAATTCGACGAGGTCGTAAAGCACCCCGAGGTGGGGACCCAGATCCTTTCCCCCATCCCGGACTTCCGGAAAATACTCCCTGCGATCCTGCACCATCACGAACGGTTCGACGGCTGCGGTTATCCGAAAAGGATTGCGGGGACGGAGATCCCTCTCGCGTCGCGCATCATGGCGGTTGCCGACACCTACGACGCGATGACGTCGACCCGCGCTTACCGGCCGGCGCTTCCCGAGGAGGTGGCAACGGCGGAGATCCTGCGCTGCTCGGGATCGCAGTTCGACCCGGAAATCGTTTCCGTTTTCCTTTTCGCAAAGGATAAGATCCAGGAGAACAGCGATCCCTCCCAGTACGAATGGCAGGACGGGGAATTTCCCGACGGAGAGTGCCGGCCGGTCAACTAGGACACGAAGGCTCCCGCGCGGGAAACCGCTGTATGCCGGTGGGTCGACAGGACGGTTTGCCGGGTTGCGTAGCCGGACGGCGGGATTTCACAGCAGGCAGAGGGCGAACCATGGAAGAATTGACGGCGAACCGGGGCGCCGGCTTCTCTCCCGAAGAACGGGAGGAACTGCTCCGGATAGCGCGCAGCGCACTTGCGACCTATATCGCCCAGGGGCGAATGCCCGATGGGACTCCCGCCCACGTGAACCTCTCCGACCCGGGGTCTGCATTCGTGACGCTTCGCAGCGGGGAGCGTCTCCGGGGCTGCATCGGATATACGGAGCCTCACGCACCGTTGTACCGAACCGTCCAGGAGTGCGTGGTCGCCGCTGCGACCGAGGACCCGAGATTTCCCCGGGTAACGGCGGGGGAAGTAGGCCACCTGCGGATCGAGATCTCGGTACTTTCACCCTTTACGCCGGTGCGGCCGGTGGATGTGGTGCCAGGGGTACACGGATTGATGATCCGGAAAGGGGAGCAACGGGGTTTGCTTCTCCCCCAGGTAGCTATCGAGCAGGGGTGGGACCGCGAACTGTTTCTTTCCCAGGTATGCGTGAAGGCGGGACTTCCCAAGGACGCATGGAAGAAAGAAGCGGAACTTTACTCCTTCACTGCCGAGGTGTTCGGGGAGTGACATCCCCCCTCACCATCCCCTGATTGGGCTTTACCTTAAACGCTTTCCCCACAATACTCTCCGGCGAGGAGGAGAGGAATCCGATTGCACGGGGGATCGGGAGGGAGCAATGTTCCTTGGGCGCGGATACAGCGTATAATAGGGAAAACCCTCACGTAAAGCAGGAAAGGGGTTCCATGGCAGACGAGGAGATGGAGGTCTATCCCATCGATCACAAGGGGAAGGTCTACAGCATCATCACCGCGTTCGACATGACGTTCCGGGAGGTTCGGGGGATGCTGGACTGGCTTGCCGAACGCAACGCGTTTCTCCGCACTCCCGATGCCGAGTTCCTCGGGTCCGGGAAGATGTACACCTGCGAGGTGGAGGGTGTAGAGCTCGAAGTGGATGTGCAGGGGTACGAAGTGGTCGTATACAAGAGGAACCCCGCCTGATGCCCCCGGGGAAGAGGCCGGGACCCGTTCCGTTCATCCTGGAGGTTCTCGCCTGCGCCTACTCGTCCGCCCGTGTGGTTCTCCGGTACCGGACCCCCTTCGAATTGCTGGTGGCGACCGTGCTGGCAGCCCAATGCACCGACGACCGGGTCAACCAGGTCACCCCGGCGCTGTTTGTCCGGTTCCCCGGCCCCGAGGCGTTCGCGGCGGCTTCACTGCCGGAGATCGAGGAGGCGGTCCGCCCCACGGGGTTCTACCGGAACAAGGCCGGGGCGCTCAAGGGGATCGGTTCCGCCCTGGTAGCACGACATGGAGGGAACGTCCCGGAGAGCATGGAGGAACTGACGGCGCTTCCCGGGGTAGGAAGAAAGACGGCTTCGGTCATCCTCGGCGCCTGTTTCGGGGTGGACGCTCTCCCCGTGGACACGCATGTCGGCAGGGTGTCGTTCCGGCTCGGCCTCACCCGGTCGAAGGACCCGGCGCGGATCGAGGAGGATCTCGTCGAGGCCGTACCGAATGGGAGGTGGGATTTCGCAACGCAACTCGGATGGCACGGACGTCAGGTCTGCGTCGCCCGGCAGCCCCGATGCGGCGTCTGTGGTCTTTCCCGGGTGTGTCCGCGTAACGGGGTCACCCGTTCCGCGTGACGACGTGCCTCTTCCTCCCTCCTGCCGCCGTCCTCCCGCGAGGCGGGAAGACGACGGACAGAAGGGGCTTTCGTTCCGGACAAGATCAGGAGGTGGATACGACCAGAAGCTGCGTTTCCTCCTGTCCAGACGGGTTCCTCCACCGGTATGGCGTGCTCCCTCGAAGGTAGACGCTGTCTCCCTTCTCAAGCCTTATGGAGGTGCCTGCCCCGTCCATCTCCACGTCAAGCGTCCCTTCGATCACAAACAGGAAATCGTCCTCCGGGCGATTGATGAAGTCCTCTCCGTTGCTCGTCTCTTGCCGGATGATGTTCAGCACGGGGTGGAACCGTCGGCCGGGCACCCCGCCGGCAAGGGTCTGGAATTCGACGTTGCGCATGTCCGATGCCAGCCGTTTCCGTGTCCCGGCGCGGGTTACTACGTACTCGATCTCGTTTTCCCCCAGCAGGGAAGTGAGCGATTCGCCGAGCGCACGTCCGATGGCCACGAGGGTGTTCACGGTCGGTGACGACACGTTCCGCTCGATCGCGCTGATCGCGGTGGCGGACATTCCGCTGTTCTCCGACACTTCCTGGAGAGTAAGATTCTTTCTCTTCCGGATGCTCTTGATTCTCTTGCCTACGTTGATGGCTCCCACATAGACCACCTCCCTCCTTCCTACTTTAAGATGCGCGCAGAAGGAATGCGTTGTGTAGAGTTTCGAAAAAAAATCGGGCATTCCGCAGGCGCTTCTTTTTCCTCCCGATCGCGCCGCGAGAATTCCGGTATTCCGGGCGAAATCCCTTGAATTGAGGGGTTATGCTAAATAGAATAACGGGATCAACTTTGGGTAACGGGGGCGGGGTGATCAATCCTCTGATATTCCGGGAATACGACATCCGGGGGAGAGTGGGGGAGGACCTCACGCCCGAGACGGTCGTCTCCATCGGGAGGGGATTCGGGACCTACGCTGCACGCAATGGGGTCAGGTCCCTTATGCTCGGGCGGGACTGCCGGCTTTCCTCCTCCTCCTTCCGGGATGCCCTGGTCGAGGGACTCCTGTCGTCCGGCGTAAACGTCATCGACGTGGGAATCTGTCCCACCCCCCTCTTGTACTTTTCCATCATACAGTTCGGAGCCGACGGGGGCGTTATGGTCACGGGGAGCCACAACCCCCCAGAGTTCAACGGATTCAAACTTTCTGTGGGACCCTCCACCCTTTACGGCGAAAAGATCCAGGAGATCCGGCGGATTATCGAGAAGGGGGACTTCGCCGCCGGGGAGGGAAAGGAAAGCCGCCGGGAAGTGTTGCCGGAATATCGGGAGTACGTGTTGAAGAATATCTCCATCCCGCGCAGGCTCAAGGTGGTAGTGGACGCCGGGAACGGGACCGGGGGGCCGGTGGCGCCGGCCCTCTTCCGCGAGATGGGGCTTACGGTGGTGGAACTCTTCTGCGAGATGGACGGGCGGTTCCCCAACCATTTTCCCGACCCGACCGTACCGGAGAACCTGCATTCCCTCATCCAGGCCGTCCGGGAAACGGGCGCGGACGTGGGAGTCGCCTACGACGGCGACGCCGACCGGATCGGAGCCGTGAACGAGAAGGGGGAAATTCTGTACGGGGATTACCTCCTGGCCCTCTTCGCCCGGGACATTCTCCGGAGAAAGCCGGGGGCGACCATCATCTCGGAGGTGAAGGCGTCGCAGAACCTGTACGACGACATCGCCCGGCACGGCGGGAAACCCATCATGTGGAAGGTCGGACACTCCCTCATCAAGAAGAAGATGAAGGAGGAGTCTGCGGAGGTGGCCGGCGAGATGAGCGGTCACATCTTCTTCGCCGATCGCTATCTCGGTTTTGACGACGCCATTTACGCCTCGGCGAGGCTTTTTGAGATTCTCGCGCATTCCAACCGTACCTTGAGTGAAATGCTCTCCGACCTCCCGCCCGTCGTCGCCACGCCCGAGATCCGGGTTACGTGCCCCGACGAGCACAAGTTCCGTGTTGTGGAAATAGTGGCGGAGATCGTCAGGCCGCAGGCAAGGGAGGTGATCGACGTGGACGGTGTGCGGGCCCTTTTCGACGGAGGGTGGGGACTCGTGCGGGCGTCAAACACACAGCCGGTGCTCGTCCTCCGATTCGAGGGAAAGGACCAGGAAACCGTGGAACGGATCCGCGCCCTGATGGAAAACGCCGTGGAAACCGCCAAATCCGGTATCGCATGACGGTATTCGATTGACGGTCCTCAAGGCGATATTGCTGGGAATCCTCCAGGGAGCCACCGAGTTCCTCCCGGTGAGCAGCTCGGGACACCTGTACCTCATGCAGAAGATCCTCGGGCTTACGAAATCCGGGCTGGCGTTCGACGTCCTCCTGCACCTGGGTACTCTCCTCGCCATTCTCCTCTTCCTCCGGCGGGAGGTCTCCGAGGTGCTCGGCTCTCTTTTTCGGCGGGATCCGGAATACCGGCTGGGCGCATGGGGGCGGCGGGACCTCCTGTTGCTGGTCGTGGCCAGCGTCCCGACGGTCATCATCGGATACCTTCTCCACGACGTAGTGGAGGCAGGAATGAGCTTCCGGGGAGTGGGGATCTCGTACCTGGTCCTCACGGTGTTCCTGCTGGTCAGCAACCTGCGGTTCCGCCACAAGCTGGACCCCGACAGGATCGACTTTTGGGAGGCTTTGGCCATCGGGGTCATGCAGGGGGCAGCCATTTTTCCGGGCATTTCCCGGTCCGGTGCCACGATATCGCTCGCCCTCGTTCTGGGGATCGGGGCGATGCGGAGCGCAAAGTTCTCCTTCTTCATCTCGATCCCGGCCATTCTGGGGGCGGCGGTCCTGCTCCTGCACCGGGGGGTGTCGGTGCTGCCCGGGTTCGCCCCTTCCGCCCTGGGTTTCCTCCTGGCGTTTGTCGTGGGATACCTCGCTCTGATGCTCGTCGAAGGGCTCGTCACCCGGGGGAAGTTCCTCCGGTTCGCCCCGTATACGTTT
>DAOUUI010000234.1 GCA_030668225.1 Deltaproteobacteria bacterium | reverse complement strand
GGCTTCCGCGAAGTTCCTCTTGTCCGGGAAGTGGGACGGAAAGGAACGGGCAGTTGACCTGAAATGGTCCGGGGAGACCGATATCGCAGGCTGGACGGCATCGGGTGCGCCGGGAGGGGGCCTGCTCCGCCCGGTGGCGACGGAAGGGAAGGTTTCGTTTTCCGCACGACTTACGGGATCCCTGGATAACCCGCAAGGATCGGGGAAGATTCTGGCGCGCAATCTTCTCCTTAAGGGAAGCACGCCCGCCGACGCGGAGGTTTCCCTCGCGGTCTCGGGAAACAAGGTCCTGCTTGAATCGATACGGGGAAAGGTGTGGGACGGGGTCATCTCCGGGGTTGGGGCGTACGACTGGAAGACGGGTGTGTGGGATACGAGGATTTCGCTCAAGCGCGCGGCGTTCGGGAAAGCGCCCTGGGGTTCCTGGGGAATTCCCTGGCGTCCGGCAGGTCGGGGGGACCTGGTCCTCTCGCTCGCGGGGGGGAAGGAAAAGGTTCAGGCGACGGTATCCCTGAAAAACCCCGGAGGGTTCGAGCGACCGGAGAATGGGGGGGGCAAGGCGGCGAAAGTGGCGATTCCCGTTGCGGTTACCGCGGCCGGCGTCTTCGCTCCCGGCAGGGAACTGCTGGTACGGGAACTTCGTGCGACGGTGGGGAGTGCCGAAGCCACGGGCGCGGGAGTGTATACCACGGAGGGAGGACGACTTGCGTTCACCGGGACATTCCTCGTTCCCCGGGGAAGGGCCGCGGAGTACGGGTGGGTCTATCCCGTCTCCTGGGGGAACATCGCCTGCGAATGGACGGTTTCGGGGACAGCCGACAATCCCCTTGTCACTGCAGGGGTCCGGGCCGAAGAACTTGCCGCGCGGGATCTTCCCCCGGTGCCTCTCTCCGCGAAGCTCGAGGGGAATCCGGCGGACGTGGTCCACTTCGTCGCGGATATCCCTTCCGACGTGGCGAAAGTCACCGCAACGGGTACGCTCACGGGGCCACTTTCGCCCAAACCCGCCCTCCTCGTATCGGCCGTAGACGCCCGCGATATCGATTTCTCCCTTGCGGAGAGATGGGGTGCGGCCGTGCTCTCCTCCCTGGGGAAGGACCCGGCGATACTCGGGAAGCACGTGTCCGGAATGTCGGGGAAGGGGACAGCGGACCTGCAGCTCTCGGCAGGGGAAGGGGCCTTCTCGCTCTCCGGCACGATCATGTCTCCCGAGATCCGGTTTCCGGGGATCAGCGTACAAACCGTTTCCGCTTCGGGGAACTGGTTCGCATCCTCCCTCGGGTCGAGATGGGGATTCCGTGGGAGCGGGAAGATCGGGGAAGGGGAATTCCTGCTGGCGGGAAAGGGAGAAGGAGCGGAGACAAGGATCACAGGGACGATGGAGGACATGAACCTCGAAACGGTGGCCTCTTTCGTGGACAGGGAATCGCGCACCGGGATCGGCGGCATAGCCAGTCTGCGCGTTACGGCCGGCACGGGCCCGCAAGGGTGGGAAATCGAGACGTTTTCCGCCTCCGTTCCCCGGTTGTTCGCGCGCGGGCTGACCATCGAAGGCGTGTCGGCGGAGGGCTCGCTCGGGGGATCTTCCGGCACGTTTTCCCTCCTGTCC
>DAOUUI010000042.1 GCA_030668225.1 Deltaproteobacteria bacterium | reverse complement strand
CCGGGGACAGCGTGGCGTTGACGATTGAGCTGATCACTCCGGTGGCGATGGAGAAGGAGCTGCGGTTCGCGATCCGCGAGGGCGGGCGCACCGTGGGGGCCGGCGTCGTCTCGGAAATCGTGGAATAAGTCCAGGAAGAGGGAGATCCCTTCGATATGAAACACCAGAAGATCCGTATTCGCCTGAAAGCGTTCGATTACAAGCTCCTGGACAAGGCTACCGGCGAGATCGTCGAAAAGGCGAAGCAGACCGGGGCGAAGGTGGCGGGTCCGATACCGCTTCCCACGAAGATCGAGAGGTTCACCGTGAACCGGTCGCCCCACGTCGACAAGAAGAGCCGGGAGCAATTCGAGATACGGACGCACAAGCGCGTACTGGATATTCACGAGCCGCCTGCTGCGACGATCGATGCTCTCATGAAGCTCGACCTTCCGGCGGGAGTGGAAGTGGAGATCAAGCTCTAGGACAGCGGGGACACTCCTTTTTTTCTCGACGAAAGAAACAGGAATGTCCCCAGCCATCGCAACTCGATGAATAAGGTGCGACCATGACGACCGGACTATTAGGAAAGAAATTGGGAATGACCCAGGTCTTCGACACGCAGGGGAGAGTCGTTCCCGTGACGGTGATCGAAGCTGGCCCCTGCACCGTTGTACAGAGGAAGAAGGTACAGAGCGACGGATACGACGCGGTTCAGCTCGGGTTCGGTGCGAAGAAATCGCAACGCGTCAACAAGCCGATGCTCGGCCATTTCCAGCATGCGGGGAAGGGCGCGTTCGGTGCTCTCCGGGAACTCCGTGTCGATACCGATTCCTCTCTGGAGGTCGGCCAGGAAATCCGGGTCGACATCTTCCGGGAGGGGGATTTCGTGGATGTCACGGGACAGACGAAGGGGCGGGGATTCGCGGGAGTGGTGAAACGGTGGGGCTTCAAGGGAGGACCGGGATCCCACGGTTCGATGCACCACCGTGCCCCCGGCTCCATCGGCGGTTCTTCCTGGCCCTCCCGGGTATTCAAGAACATGAAGATGGGCGGCCATTACGGGAACGAGCGCGTCACGGTTCTCAACCTGCGGGTTGTCGCCATCCAGCCGGAGAAGAACCTTTTACTGGTCAGGGGGGCGGTCCCGGGTGCGAAGAACGGGCTCGTCTTCGTGCGACGCGCCATCAAGAAAGGCAACGGACAGTAAGGAGCAAGAGATGGCCACCCTGGAACTTTTCGATAAGGATCGGCAAGTCAAGGAAACGGTCGAATTGCCGGAATCGGTCTTCGGAGCGAAAGTGAAGACGGACCTGCTTCATCAGGTTGTCGTCGCACAGCAGAACGCCCGGCGATCGGGGACCGCCTCGACGAAGACCCGAAAGGATGTCGCCGGCGGTGGGAAAAAACCGTTTCGCCAGAAGGGAACCGGCCGAGCCCGCTCGGGAACCACAAGTTCCCCCTTGCTCCGAGGCGGAGGCACGATCTTCGGACCGCACCCCCGCAGCTACGAACAGAAAGTCAACCGGAAAGCCATGAAGGCAGCGCTCCGATGCGCCTTGAGCGCCCGTGCAGGGGAAAACATGATCCTCCTCGTGGACAACCTCGACCTTCCTGTTCCGCGGACCAAGGAGTTCCTGAAGCTCGCCGGGAAGCTCGGCCTTTCCAACGCACTGCTGGTGACGGAGGAGCCAAAGAAGACGCTGGATCTGGGGATTCGCAATCTGTCTTCCTTCAAGTCGCTGTCCGTTTCCGCCCTCAATGTGATCGACATCCTCTCGTACGAACAGCTGGTAATCACCCAGCCGGCGTTTGAAATTATCAGCGAGGTTCTGGGGAAATGAACTTCACGGATGTGTTGAAGAAACCGCTGATCACCGAAAAGGCGACATTGCTCAAGGAGTCGGCGAATGCGGTGACGTTTGCCGTGGACCCCCGGGCGAACAAGAAGCAGATTCAGGAGGCGGTCGAAAAGCTGTTCAAGGTCAAGGTGGTCGAGGTCAAGACCATGAACGTCTCCGGAAAGACGAAGACCAGGGGGCGCGTCATCGGAAGGCGACCCTCCTGGAAGAAGGCCCTCGTGGTGCTCAAGCCGGGAGACAAGATCGAGTTTTTCGAAGGCGTGTAACGAGCGAACAGGCAAGGAGCATAAGACATGGGAATCAGAAAATTCAAGCCGACCTCCCCCGGTGTGCGATCCATGACGGTCCTCACGAACGAGGACCTCACCAAGAAGAAACCGGAGAGGAACCTCGTCGAGAAAAAGGGGAACCGGGCGGGCCGGAACAACCAGGGGAGAATCACTTCCTGGCATCGCGGGGGGCGGCACAAGAGAAAGTACCGGCTGATCGATTTCCGGAGGACCAAGAAGGACGTCCCCGCCAAGGTCGCCGCGGTCGAATACGACCCGAACCGGTCGGCCCGCATCGCCCTCCTGCATTACGCGGACGGGGAGAAGCGGTACATTCTGTGCCCGGTGGGACTCTCCGTGGGGGATACGGTTCTTGCCGGTGACGACGCGGATATCAAGCCGGGAAACGCCCTGCCGATCCGTCAGATTCCCATGGGGACGATGGTCCACAACGTGGAGCTCAAGGTCGGAAAGGGAGGGCAGTTGGCAAGGGCTGCGGGCAGCGTCGTTCAGATCCTCGCAAAGGAGGGGAAGTATGCCCATCTTCGCCTCAGTTCGGGAGAGGTGAGACTCGTGTCCGTCGATTGCATGGCGACGGTGGGTCAGGTGGGGAACCTGGACCACGAGAAGGTGTCTCTCGGAAAGGCCGGGAGGAACCGCTGGCTCGGCAGGCGGCCGACGGTCAGGGGAGTCGCGATGAACCCGGTCGACCACCCGCTCGGGGGAGGGGAGGGGAAAGCCTCCGGCGGGAGGCACCCGTGCACCCCGTGGGGGAAACCGACCAAGGGGCACAAGACGCGGAAGAACAAGACCTCCGACCCATATATTGTAAAGCGTCGTAAATAAACGATAAAGGGGCATAATCCGTGGCGCGATCGATCAAGAAGGGACCGTATGTCGAGGAAAGCCTGGCGCGGAAACTTCGCAGGGCGGTTGAGCAGGGAGACAGGAAAGTCATCAAGACCTGGTCCCGGCGCTCCACCATTACTCCGGATATGGTGGGCTACACATTCGCCGTCCACAACGGAAGGAAATTCATGCCCGTTTTCATCACGGAGAACATGGTGGGCCACAAGCTCGGGGAGTTTTCGCCGACTCGCACCTTTCACGGCCATTCGGGAGACCGGAAGGCCAAGATGAAAAGGTAGGCCGGAGAAGGAGACAGGCGATGGAAGCGAGAGCGACGGCAAAGTTCATGCGCGTCTCCCCGAGGAAGGCGCGGCTCGTGGTGGACCTGATCCGGGGGAAGAACATCTCCGATGCGCAAACGGTCCTGAAGCTGGCGAACAAGGCGTGCGCCAAAACGGTGAAGAAGGTGCTCGATTCCGCCGTTGCGAACGCCGCCCAGACCGGGGTGATCGACACGGAGATCCTTTTCGTGAAGACGGCGTACGTGGATGGAGGTGCATCCCTGAAGAGGTTCCGCCCCGTGCCGATGGGTCGGGCGCACCCCTATCGAAGGCGGACAAGCCATATCACCATCGTGCTCGACGAGAAGTAAAAAGACAGAGACGGTTCGAAGGGAGGCAGCGTTTGGGACAGAAGGTACATCCGTACGGGTTTCGCCTGGGGATCATCAAGGACTGGCGATCGCGATGGTATTCCGAGAAGGACTACGCCGCGAACCTTCAGGAGGACCTGCGCATCCGGGGATATGTCAAGAAACGACTCACCCACGCCGGTGTGTCCGTGGTGGAGATCGAGCGCAAGTCCAGCCGTGTGCACGTTATCATTCACACGGCGAGGCCCGGGATCGTCATCGGGAAAAAGGGCGCCGAGATCGAGAGCCTCAAGAAGGACCTGCAGGGGTTCACCAAGAAGGAGGTCTCGATCACGATTCAGGAAATCCGCCGCCCGGAGACCGATGCCCAATTGACCGCCGAGAACGTTGCCATGCAGCTCGAGCGGCGCATCGCCTTCCGGCGAGCGATGAAAAAGACCGTTCTCTCCTCGATGAAGCTCGGAGCCAAGGGGATCAAGATCCACGTGGCTGGACGCCTGGGGGGTGCGGAAATGGCCCGTTCGGAGTGGTACCGTGAGGGGAGAGTCCCCCTTCATACCCTGCGGGCGGACATCGACTACGGGTTCGCCGAGGCGAAAACCACCTACGGAAAGATCGGGGTGAAGGTCTGGATCTACAAGGGAGAAGTTCTGCCCTCCTCTTCCCGCGAGTCCAAGAGCGAATAGGAGAACCTTAAGGTATGCTTGCGCCGAAACGAGTGAAATTCCGGAAGATGCACAAGGGGCGGAGAAGGGGAGCGGCCCAGGCGGGAAATTCCCTCAATTTCGGGGACTATGGGGTGAAGGCGACTACCGCGGGATGGATCACCTCCCGGCAGATCGAGGCGGCCCGCGTGGCGATGACGCGGTTTGTGAAGCGTGGAGGGAAGATCTGGATCCGGATTTTCCCGGACAAGCCGGTCACCAAGAAGGCCGCCGAGACACGAATGGGAAAGGGAAAAGGGGCCCCCGAAGAGTGGGTTTGCGTGGTGCGTCCGGGCCTCGTGCTCTACGAAATCGAGGGAGTGGACGAATCGACGGCACGTGAGGCCTTCCGCCTTGCGGGGCACAAGCTCCCCGTGAAGACGAAGTTCCTTTCGAGGGAGAGGTAGGCGACCATGAGGAAAAGGGAGATCCAGGACCTCGCCGTCGAGGAACTGCGGCACAAGGAGGCGGAAATGCGGGAAGAGATTTTCCGCCTGAGGATGAAGCGGACGACTTCCTCCCTGGACAATACGAGGCTCATCCGGAACCGGCGAAAGGAACTGGCGCGGATCGTCACGTTCCTCCACCAAAAGCAGGGAGGGGAGACGAAGTAAGATGGCGACGGAAAGAAACGAGGCAGTGCGCGGAATTCGCAAGACGAAGGTCGGGGTCGTCATGAGCGATCGCATGAACAAGACGGTCGTCGTTCGCGTGGAACGGTTCGTCCTCCACCAGAGGTACAAGAAGTACACGAGGCTCTGGTCCACCTACAAGGCCCACGATGAGCAGAACGAATACCGCAGCGGCGACACGGTGGAAATCATCGAAACCAGGCCGCTCAGCAAGGAAAAGTGCTGGCGGGTCTCACGTCTGATCGAGAGACCCGAAGTCCGTTAACCATTTGAGCGGAGAACGAAT
The DNA here is from genome assembly GCA_030668225.1 of Deltaproteobacteria bacterium. Lineage (GTDB taxonomy): Bacteria > Desulfobacterota > Deferrimicrobia > Deferrimicrobiales > Deferrimicrobiaceae > CSP1-8. The sequence goes on along the minus strand of DAOUUI010000042.1, from coordinate 9,206 downwards.
GCCATGATCCAAATGCAGACAATGCTGGACGCCGCCGACAATTCCGGGGCGAAGCGTCTTTGCTGTATCAAGGTGCTCGGAGGCAGCAAACGGAGATACGCCAGCGTCGGTGACATCATCGTGGTCAGCGTGAAGGAGGCGATTCCCCGCGGGAAAGTAAAAAAGGGCGATGTGTACAAGGCGGTGGTGGTCCGGACCGCCAAGGAAATCGGCCGGGCCGACGGGAGCTTCCTCCGGTTCGACCAGAATTCGGCCGTTCTCATCAACCCGCAAAAGGAGCCGATCGGGACCCGGATTTTCGGGCCTGTGGCCCGGGAACTCCGAGCCAAGAAATTCATGAAAATCATATCCCTGGCTCCGGAAGTTCTTTAGGGAGAGAGAGACATGGCGGAAGCGACGCTCCAGATACGGAAGAACGACATCGTAAGGGTCATGGTGGGAAAAGAGAAGGGGAAGGTCGGCAAGGTCCTCATGGTGGACAAGAACAGGGGACGGGTCCTCCTTGAAAAGATCAACATGGTGAAGCGCCACGCAAAGCCCGGCAAGACCAACCCCCAGGGAGGGATCATCGAGAAGGAAGCCTCCCTGGCGTACTCCAATGTCATGATCATGTGCGACAAGTGCAACAAACCTACGCGGATATCGATGGTGGTCGGGGATTCCGGTGAGAAGCACCGTTCGTGCAAGCGGTGCGGCGACGTCATCGAAGCCAAGAAGAAGTAGCGAAGACCAGCCGGGAATCGGCGGTTCGGAGTGACGGGAGATGGCGAGATTATTCAGGCATTACAAGGACGAGGTCGTTCCGAAGATGAAGGAGAAGTTCCTCTACCGGAATCCCATGCAGGTGCCGAAGGTCGAAAAGGTCATCATCAACATGGGTCTGGGGGAGGCGATCGACAACATCAAGGTCCTCGACTCGTCCGCGGAGGAGATCGGGCTCATCACCGGCCAGAAAGCGGTGATCACGAAGGCACGCAAGAGCATATCGAATTTCAAGTTGCGGGAAGGCTCCCCGATCGGAGTGAAGGTAACCCTGCGCAGGGACCGGATGTATCACTTCCTCGACAAGCTCGTTGGGGTGGCCATGCCGCGATTGCGAGACTTCAGGGGGATTTCTCCCAACGGATTCGACGGGCGGGGGAACTACACCCTAGGTATAAAGGAACAGATTATATTTCCAGAGATAAACTACGATAAAATAGATAAAATTCGTGGAATGAACATAACGATCGTTACCACGGCCCGCACCGACGAGGAGGGGCTTGAACTTCTCCGCCTCCTTGGAATGCCGTTCCGGGCCTGACGCAACTTAGAGGAGGATTTACAGGGTGGCAAAAAAATCGATTATCGCGAAATCCCAGAGGACCCCGAAGTTCCGCGTCCGGAGCTACAATCGATGTCCGAGATGCGGGAGGCCGAGAGCCTTTTACCGAAAATTCCAGCTCTGCCGGATCTGCCTCCGGGAGCTGGCACTCCGGGGAGAACTTCCCGGCGTGGTAAAGGCGAGCTGGTAGGAGCGCCAGGATGCCTATCAACGACCATATTTCCAATCTGCTGGCCCGGGTCCGTAATGCGCAGATGGCGAGATTCGACCAGCTCGATCTTCCCTCCACACGGATACTGGAGAGCATCACGTCGATCCTCAAGGACGAGGGGTTCGTCAAGAGTTTTCGCGTTGTTCCCGATCCGAAGCAACCGGTTCTCAGGATCTACCTGAGGAAGGAGCCCGAAACGGGGTACGCAATCAGGGGATTGAAGCGGGTGAGCCGTCCGGGGCGGCGCGTGTACGTCGGGAAGGACGAGATTCCCACAGTGAAGAACGGTTTCGGGATCGCCATCCTTTCGACTTCCCAGGGGGTCATGACGGGAGAGAAGGCGAAGAAACTCGCGATCGGCGGAGAAGTGCTCTGCCAGGTCTGGTAACGGGGCATCAGGTTCCCCTGGGGGAGGTAGACAATGTCGAGAATCGGAAAAGTGCCGGTGGCGATCCCCGCCGGAGTAACCGTCGAGGCAAAAGGCGGGATTCTTTCCGTCAAAGGGAAAAACGGGACGCTTTCCCGCCCGATCCCCGACAAGGTGGTCGTCGAAGTGAAGGACGGTCACGCCGTCGTTGCCCTTCGGCCGGGGGGGGAGTCCGCACGGAACCTCTACGGTCTCTACCGGACCCTGCTGGCGAACATGGTGAAAGGCGTCTCCGAGGGGTTCACCAAAACCCTCGAAATCGTGGGAGTGGGGTACAAGGCGGAAGTCAAGAAGGATTCGCTCCAGATGGCTCTGGGGTATTCACATCCCGTGATCTTTCCCCTTCCCAGGGGCATCAGCGCCGAAGTGGAAGCGAACACGGTGATCAAGGTATCCGGGGCCGACAAGGAACTCGTCGGCCTCACAGCGGCGAAAATCCGCTCTTGCCGGCGACCGGACGTGTACAAACAGAAGGGAATCCGGTACCGGGGAGAACGTCTTCTGAAGAAAGTCGGAAAGGCCGCCGGAAAGTAACGGGGTTTTAAGGACCGGAAACCTCCAGAGGGAGTTCGGACAAAACCATGAGCAAGAAAAATTTGCGGGATATTGCAAGGCAGAAGCGAAAGAGGAGAATCCGGAAGAGGATATTCGGGACGGAGCAGTGCCCCCGGCTGTCCGTTTTCCGGAGCGCGAAGCACATATACGCGCAACTTGTGGTCGACTCCACGGGATCCACCATTCTCGCCGCCTCCACGCTGAGCCCGGAGATTCGTGTCGATATCGGCGACCTGAAGAAGGGTGATGCCGCGAAGAAGGTGGGGGAGTGGATCGGCAGGAAGGCCGCCGAGAAGAACATCCGGAAAGTCGTCTTCGACCGGAACGGATTTCTGTACCACGGGCGTGTCAAGGAGCTGGCGGAAGGTGCTCGGGAGTCCGGGCTGGAATTCTAAAGGAAATAAACGCGAGTGAACAGGGAGGGGCGTTTGAAGAGAGTTAATCCAGAAGGGCTGGATCTCAAGGATCGGGTGATCCACATCAGCCGTGTCGCCAAGGTGGTCAAGGGGGGGCGCAGGTTTTCCTTCACCGCGGTCGTCGTGGTCGGCGACGGCAACGGACACGTCGGATCGGGGCTGGGAAAGGCGAACGAGGTACCCGAAGCCATCCGGAAGGCGGTTCAGAACGCCAAGCGGGACCTCCTCCGGGTGCCGGTGGTGGACGGCACGATTCCTTTCGAGGTGATCGGCAAATTCGGCGCAAGCCATGTTGTCATGAGGCCCGCATCCCAGGGTACCGGTGTGATTGCGGGGAGCGGTGTTCGAGCGGTGATCGAGTCCGCGGGAATCGCAAACATCCTGACGAAATCGCTGGGGAGCAACAACCCCCACAACCTCGTAAAGGCTGCGATGGAAGGACTTTCCCAGTTACGGAGACCGGACCAGATCTTCGGGATGCGCGGGCGTAAGGAAGAGGAGGTACCGGCATGACCGGCGATCTTCGCATCACCCTGGTCCGGAGCCTGAGCGGTCGGACGGAGCATGTGCGGCGTGTCGTCAGAGGGTTGGGACTTACCCGCCTTCACCGCTCCGTAACGAGAAAGAATACCCCCGAAATTCGCGGGATGGTGGAGAAAGCCAAGTTTCTCCTCCGCGTTGAAATAGTGGGAGAATCGGAATGAAGCTTTCCGAGTTGAGGCCGGCAAAGGGGGCAAAAAGCGCAAGCAAGCGCGTCGGGCGTGGAAAGGGCTCGGGCCTGGGGAGAACGGCGGGACGCGGCAATAAAGGTATGGGCTCGCGGAGCGGGAGGGGAACGCGGCCCGGATACGAAGGCGGGCAGATGCCCCTGCAGAGACGAATTCCCAAGCGCGGGTTCCACAACCCGTTCCGGAAAGAGTACTCCATCGTGAACGTGGGGGATCTCAACCGGTTCGAAGCGGGGTCGGTCGTCGACTTCGATGCCTTGCACGCAGCCGGTATCGTGAAGAATGTCCGGGACGGGGTTAAGCTGCTGGGAGACGGGGAAGTAAACCGCGCCGTGACGGTAAAGGTGGACAAGGCGAGCAGGGAAGCCGCCCGGAAAGTCGCCGCCGCCGGCGGGACCCTGGAGGTGTCGTCCTCTTGCTGAACGCTTTCCAGAACATCACCAAGGTACCCGAGCTCAAAAAGCGTCTATTCCAGACCGCCTTGCTGCTCACGGTCTATCGCATCGGGGTATACATTCCGACCCCGGGGATCGACACACAGTCCCTGACCGCCCTGTTCAACGCCCAATCCGGGACCCTCTTCGGGCTGATCGACATGTTCTCGGGAGGAGCGGTAAGCCGATTCTCGATATTCACTCTCGGAATCATGCCTTACATCAGTGCGTCGATTATCATCCAGCTCCTGACAGTAGTCATACCGCAGCTGGAAAAACTCTCGAAAGAGGGAGAGCTCGGCCGGCGCAAGATCACCCAGTACACGCGGTACGGTACGATTCTTCTTTCGGTGATCCAGGGACTCGGTATTTCCGTGGGGATCGAGAATGTCGCCGGTGTCGGGGCCGCTTCCCTCGTATATAACCCGGGGTGGGCATTCCGGCTCATGACCGTCCTTACGCTCACCTCGGGCACCGCGTTTCTCATGTGGCTGGGGGAACAGATCACCGAAAGGGGGATCGGGAACGGAATTTCCCTCATTATCTTTGCGGGGATCGTCGCCCGGTTTCCCAGCGGGCTTGTCCGCACGTTCACGCTGATCCGAACCGGGGAAATGGGCATTTTCATCGGCCTGCTGCTCCTCCTGATCATGGTGTCGGTCGTCGCGATCATCATCTACTTCGAGCGAGCGCATCGGCGGATCCCTGTCCAATACGCCAGGCGGATCGTGGGCCGGAAGATCTACGGGGGACAGAGCACTCACCTCCCGCTGAAGGTGAACACCGCGGGGGTCATTCCTCCGATCTTCGCCTCCTCGATACTGCTGTTCCCCGCCACGCTTTCGAACTTCATCAAACACCCGGTGACGCAGAAAATATCCCAGACCCTTACCCCGGGGAACATCTCGTACGAGGGCCTGTACATAGCGTTCATCATCTTCTTCTGCTACTTCTACACAGCCGTCACCTTCAACCCAGTTGACGTAGCGGACAACATGAAGAAATACGGCGGGTTCGTCCCCGGGATCCGTCCCGGGAAGAAAACCGCCGAATATATCGACCGTATCCTGACGCGCATCACGCTGGGCGGCGCGCTGTACGTATCGGCGGTATGCGTTCTGCCCAGCATACTCATCTCCCGTTTCAACGTCCCGTTCTACTTCGGGGGGACGGGCCTGCTCATCGTCGTCGGCGTGGCCATGGACACAATCCAGCAGATTGAGTCGCATCTGATCACCCGCCACTACGAGGGATTCCTCAAGAAGGGACAAGTGAAAGGGAGGAAGGGGTAGCCGATGAGAGGGATCATCCTGCTGGGAGCGCCCGGGTCCGGAAAGGGAACGCAGGCGAAGAAGCTTACCGAGTCCCTTTCCATCCCCCAGATCTCGACGGGGGACATGCTTCGCGAGGCCGTCAGGAACGACACCGGGATGGGTCGAAAGGCGAAGGCCTTCATGGACCAGGGCGGCCTGGTACCGGACGAGGTCGTCATCGGAATCGTCAAGGAACGGCTTCAGGCGAAGGACTGCGAAAAGGGATTCATTCTGGACGGGTTTCCCCGGACGATCCCCCAGGCACAGGCACTCGACCGCGTCGTGAAGGAACTCGGCAAGGAGATCGGCAGCGTCCTCTCCCTCGAAGTGGATGAGGAAGAGATCATGGAGCGCCTGAGCGGGCGGAGATCCTGCGCCGGGTGCGGCGCCATGTACCACGTGCGGTTCAACCCCCCAAAAGAGGAGGGGAGGTGCGACAAGTGCGTCGGTACACTTCTCCAGCGGGATGACGACAAGGAGGAGACGATCCGGACCCGCCTCGTAAACTATAAGAAGTCCACAGAGCCCCTGATCGAGTACTACCGGGGAAGCGGGAAAGTCCATGCGGTCAAGGCGTCGGGAAACATCGACACCATATTTGCGAATATTACCAAACTGTTACAATAGAAGATGATCATCGTAAAATCGTCTCAGGAAATCGAGGCGATGCGCCGAGCGGGCGCCATTGTCGGACAGTTCTTTGAAGAGATCACGAGGCACGTGAAGCCGGGAGTCGCGACACTTCATCTCGAGGAGATCGCGGAGGAATACGTAGCGAAGCATGGCGTTAAAGGGGCGTTCAAGGGATACCTCGGATACCCTGCCAACCTTTGCACCTCCATTAACGAGGAAGTGGTCCACGGGATTCCGTCCGGGACGCGAGTGCTCCGCGAAGGGGACATCGTGAGCATCGATTTCGGGGTGGTCCTGAACGGCTTCTACGGGGATGCCGCAAGGACCTACGCTGTCGGGGGGATATCCCCCGACTCCGAGAATCTCCTGAAGGCGACCGAACGTGCGCTCGGAAAAGGTATCGGGGCATCCCTGCCGGGGAACCGGCTGGGGGATATTTCCAGTTCCGTCCAGGAGGAAGCGGAAGGCGCAGGATTCTCCGTCGTCCGGGACTTCGTGGGACACGGAATCGGAAGGACGCTGCACGAGGAACCACAGATCCCCAACTTCGGAACCGCAGGAATCGGTCCGAAGCTCATGCCGGGAATGGTGCTGGCCATCGAGCCCATGATCAACGAGGGGGGATACGCTGTGGAGATCCTGCCGGACGGATGGACGGTGGTGACGCGTGACCGAAATCGGTCCGCACACTTTGAGCATATGGTGGCGATAACGCCGGAAGGGAACAGAATCCTGAGTCTTCCCTGAAGATGTGAGGGAACGGAGAAAAGGAGAGCATGCCGAAGGAAGAAGCGATAGAGGTTGAGGGAACAGTTATCGAGCCGCTTCCGAACGCCATGTTTCGGGTGGAACTGGACAACAAGATGAAGGTGCTCGCCCACATATCGGGAAAGATGAGGATGCATTTCATCAAGATACTTCCGGGCGACCGTGTCACGGTGCAGTTGACGTCATACGACCTGACGCGGGGCCGGATCGTGTACAGGACAAAGTAGGAGAGGGACGCGATGAAAGTCAGACCATCGGTCAGGAAGGTGTGCGCAAAATGCAAGGTGATTCGACGCAAAGGCGTTGTACGCGTAATTTGCGAGAACCCAAAACACAAGCAACGCCAGGGATAGCAGGGGAGGAGCCCGGGCGGATCGGGAGGAGGACCGTTTGGCACGTATAGCCGGAGTCGACATTCCGAAGACCAAGAAGATCGGGACGGGACTGACCTACATCTACGGGATCGGTCCGGTATCGGCCCAGAAGATTCTGGCGGAGGCGAGGGTCTCCCCCGAAACGAGGACGAACACACTCACCGAGGACCAGGTGGCAAGCATTCGGGACGTCATCGATGCCCATTTCCACGTGGAAGGGGACCTGCGGAAAGAAATCTCGATGAACATCAAGCGCCTGATGGACCTCGGGTCGTACCGGGGCCTGAGGCACCGAAAGGGGCTGCCGGTGAGAGGGCAGCGCACCCACACCAACGCCAGGACGAGAAAAGGGCCGCGGAAGGGCGCAGTGGCGAGGAAAAAGGAACCGACGAAGAAGTAGAGACGGGATATTACCCCCTCCCGCGGGAAGCGGGAATTCGGAGGTACGATGGCGACACCGAGGAAGAAAGGAAAGAGGAAAGTTCGCAAGAACGTACCGGTGGGAGTGGCCCATATCAAGGCCACCTTCAACAACACCATGATCACGATCACCGATCTGGACGGCAACGCGCTCGCCTGGTGCAGCTCGGGGTCGAAAGGGTTCAAGGGGTCCCGGAAGAGCACCCCGTTCGCCGCCACCATGGCCGCCGAGGACGTTGCGAAGAAGGCGATGGAGTGCGGGGTCAATTCCCTGACGGTTTTCATCAAGGGGCCCGGGTCGGGACGGGAAGCCGCTCTCCGGACGTTGCAGGCCGCGGGACTCAAGATCAATTACATCCGCGACGTGACGCCCATTCCGCACAACGGAACGCGCCCTCCGAAGCGACGCAGGGTGTGAGAAAAGCAAACAGGGACTACAGGAGGATACTCTTTGGCCAGGTACCGTGAAGCAGTATGCCGTCTTTGCAGACGCGAAGGGATCGAGTTGTACCTGAAAGGGGACCGGTGCTTTACCGACAAGTGCGCCATCAAGAGAAGGGGATATCCGCCGGGGCAGCATGGGCAGCGTCGGATGAAAAAACAAAGTGACTACGGGGTCCAGCTCCGGGAGAAGCAGAAAGCCAGGAGAATTTACGGCCTTCTGGAGAAACAGTTCCACAACTACTTCGTCAAAGCGGACCGGATGAAGGGGAAGACCGGCGACAACCTGCTGATCCTTCTGGAAAGGCGGCTGGACAATGTGGTGTACAAACTCGGTTTCGCCGTAACACGCCGCGAGAGCAGGCAATTGGTGCGGCACGGGCACTTTCTCGTGAAAGGACGGAGGGTCAACATCCCGTCCTTCCTCGTCCGCCCCGGAGATATCGTGGAAATGCGGGAAAGAAGCAGGAAGATCCCGTCCGTCAACGATTCCCTGGACGCCGTAGCACGGAAGGGCATTCCACCCTGGCTTGAACTGGAACGGGAGAATTTCCGCGGCAATGTCATGGCCATCCCCTCCAGAACAGACATCACGGAACCGATCCAGGAACAGCTGATTGTAGAACTTTACTCGAAGTAGATCCTCCGGTCAGGAGAAGGGGGTAGCATGTTCCAGCGAAATTGGAAACAGCTGATCAGACCGCGTCGCATCGACGTTGCCACGGACACGGCAACGGGATTTTACGGGAAATTCATGGCGGAACCTCTCGAGAGAGGATTCGGAACCACGGTCGGAAACGCTCTCCGGAGGGTCCTTCTTTCCTCGCTGCAGGGAGCTGCGATCACTTCGGTCCGTGTCGAGGGCGTCCAGCACGAATATTCCGCGATGGTCGGCGTAGTCGAGGACGTCACCGATATCATCCTCAACCTCAAGGAGATTCGGGTGCGGATGCACTCGCCCGAGCCGCGGGTCATCACGCTCGAGGTGAAAGGTCCGAAAAGAATAGATGCATCGCAAATCCAGACCGATCCGATGGTGGAGATTCTGAACAAGGATCATCACATCGCGGAGTTGGCCGAAAATGCGACCCTGAAGATGGAGATGACCGTTCGCATGGGGAAGGGATACGTCCCCGCCGAGCGTAATCTCGAGGAAGGCGCT
>DAOUUI010000072.1 GCA_030668225.1 Deltaproteobacteria bacterium | reverse complement strand
CGAGAAGTACCCGGTGCGGTTCGACATCGACATGCTCCGGTGCGTCTTCTGCGGCCATTGCGTGGAGGCGTGTCCCTGCGACGCGATCCGGATGGACACGGGCTGGTTCACTCCTGCCGAGCATACCCGGGAGAAGCTCATCTACACGATCGACATGCTGTTGGAGAAATAAGTGTCCCGTCTCGCAAATATACTGGCATTCGAACGCCGCTGCATCCGCTCCGGCTTCGTTGCGCTCCCTCACCGTACTCTACAAGTACGCCTCGGTCGCGCGCCTTGCCGGCGCGGCGCATCGGTGTTCTCGGTGCATCAGCCTATTTGCGAGAAGGGACACTAGGAGAAAGATGGAACCGATCCTCTTCATCGTCTTCGGCGCCATCGCGGTGGGCGGCGCGATCATGGTGGTCACGCGGCGGCACCCGATGTCCTCCGCGCTCTTCCTGATCCTTACGCTCTTCGCCGTTGCTGCGCTCTTCGTCCTCAGGCAGGCGCACTTTCTCGCGGCGATCCAGGTCATCGTCTACGCGGGGGCGGTGGTCGTCCTGTTCATCTTCGTGATCATGCTGATCAACGTCCCCGAAAACAAGCTGCCGCTGGAGCGCCTGACGGGGTTTCGCTTTTTGGGGATTATGGTCGCGGGGCTGTTCATCCTCGAGGCGGCGCTGGTGGCACGCCGCTTCGCAACGCCGGGGACTCCCACAGCGGATTCCGGCTCCGTGGAGGCTGTGGGGCGCGCGCTGTTCACCGACTACCTCCTCGCCTTCGAGGTCACCTCGGTCCTGCTCCTGGCCGCGGTGATCGGGGCGATCGCGCTGGCGAAGAAGAGGATATGAAGATGCGCGGGACGAGGACACGCCCGATACGGAGACCTGCTTAAATGATGGACCCGTCGGCATACCTGCTCCTCTCCGGGATCCTGTTCGGGATCGGCGTGGCGGGGGTGGTGGTGCGCAAGAACGTGCTCATCATCCTCATGAGCGTGGAGATCATGCTGAACGCCGTCAACGTGGCCTTCATCGCGGTCGGCTCCCATCTGGGTGATGTTACCGGTTCGGTGTTCGCCTTCATGGTCATGACCGTCGCGGCGGCCGAGGCCGCCGTGGGGTTGGCGATCCTGATCGCGATCTTCCGCCTGAAGGAAACGATCGACATCACGGAACTGAGCGTCCTCAAATGGTAGACGGGATCCTCAACTACCTCTGGCTCGTGCCCGCGCTCCCCCTCCTGGGGGTGATCGTGAACAGCGTGATCGCGCTGTTCGTCGAGCGACCGCTTCTCCTGGCGGAAGAAGACCACGGGGCCCCTTCCCACGGACCTTCGACCCGTGGGACTTCGGCCCCGATGGGAGAAGGACACGGGGCCTCGCATGCAGCGCCGGCGTACCGGAAGCTGGTCGCGTTCGTGGGCCCCGCGGTGGTGGGGGCCTCCTTCGTCGTCTCGCTCCTGGCGGTCCTCGCGCTGGCCGCCCGCCCGGCTCACGACCGGCTCTTCGTCCAGGTCCTCTTCCCGTGGATCCAGGCCGGGACCTTTTTTGCTCCGGCGGCCTTCCAGCTCGACCCGCTCTCCTCCGTGATGATCCTGGTGGTCACCGGCGTCGGTTTCCTGATCCACGTCTACTCTGTCGGGTACATGTCCCACGAGAAGGCGTTCGCGCGGTACTTCATCTACCTGAACCTCTTCACCTTCGCGATGCTTCTTCTCGTCCTCGGCAGCAACTTCCTCCTGATGTTCGTGGGATGGGAGGGGGTGGGGCTGTGCTCCTACCTGCTGATCGGCTACTGGTACGAGAAGAAGAGCGCCGCGGACGCCGGGAAGAAGGCATTCATCGTGAACCGGGTGGGCGACTTCGGGTTCCTCGTCGCCGTGTTCCTCATCTTCTGGACGTTCGGCACGGTCGAATACACCGAAGTCTTCGGGAAAATCCCGGGCCTTGCGGCAAGCGGCGTCCTGACGACGGGAATCGCCACCGCGATCACCCTGCTCCTGTTCGTCGGGGCCGTGGGAAAGTCGGCGCAGATTCCGCTCTACGTCTGGCTCCCGGACGCGATGGAGGGTCCCACCCCCGTTTCCGCCCTGATCCACGCCGCCACGATGGTCACCGCCGGGGTGTACATGGTTGCCCGAACGAACGCGCTTTACCTGCTGGCACCGACTTCGATGGCCGTGGTGGCCGTGGTCGGTGCGGCGACCGCCCTCTTCTCCGCGACCATCGGAATCACACAGAACGATATCAAGCGGGTGCTCGCCTACTCGACCGTCTCCCAGCTGGGGTACATGTTCCTGGCGTGCGGCGTGGGGGCGTTCACCGCCGGGATCTTTCACCTCATGACCCACGCCTTCTTCAAGGCCCTCCTGTTCCTGGGCTCCGGCTCGGTGATCCACGCCCTCTCCGGGGAGCAGGACATGCGGAAGATGGGGTCCCTCCGGAAGCATCTCCCCATCACCTTCACCACGATGTTCATCGCCACGCTGGCGATCTCGGGGATCCCGGGGTTGTCCGGCTTTTTCTCCAAGGACGAGATCCTGTGGAAGTCGTTCTCCTCGGGGCACGGACACGTGGGGCTTTGGCTGGTCGGGACGGCCGCGGCGGGGATCACGGCCTTCTACATGTTCCGCCTGGTGTTTCTGACCTTCTTCGGCGACTCGCGGATGGAGCCGGAGGTCGAAAAGCACGTCCATGAATCCCCCTACTCGATGACCGTCCCGCTGATGCTCCTCGCCGTCCTGTCGGTGGCCGGCGGCTGGATCGGCATCCCCCACGTCCTCGGAGGGTACAACTACTTCGAGGAATGGCTTGCCCCCGTCTTCGCGCACGGGGCGGAAGGGGCGGCCCACGGGGGAGCTCACGCAAGCGCAGCGCTCGAGGTCCTGCTCATGGCCGGGTCGGTGGGCGTGGCGCTGTGCGGGATCGGGCTCGCCTGGTATCTCTACCGTGTCCGCACGGAGGTGCCGAAGGAGATCGCAGACAGGGTGCCGGGTCTCTACGATCTGGTGCTGAACAAATATTACGTGGACGAGATCTACGACGTTGCCATCGTGCGAAAAATCGTGAACGGCTCGATCTGGCTGTGGGAGGCGTTCGACACCGCGTTTCTCGACGGGATCGTAAACGGCATCGCGGCCCTCGTGAAGGGGGCGGGCGAAAGGACGAGACGCTTGCAGACCGGCGTGGTAGGGAACTATGCCTTTTCCCTGCTCCTGGGAGCGGTGATCCTCGTCGGTTTCCTTCTCTGGTCGTAGGAGCGAAGATGGGAGATTTCCGGAGCATGTGCCGATGACCTCCATGCCGCAGGCCCTGACGGCGAACCTTCTGACTGCGCTGATCTTCCTCCCTCTCGCCGGGGTCTTTCTGCTCATCTTCCTGCCGAAGGAGAATCAGAGGCTTCTGAAAAACGTGACCTTCGCAGTCACGCTTGCGGGGTTCCTCCTCTCCCTGCCCGTGGCGGTCCTGTTCGACGGGTCGACCGCCGCGATGCAGTTCGTCCAGAAGGTCCCCTGGATCCCGCAGTACGGGATCAGCTACCACGTGGGGGTGGACGGCATCTCCCTGTGGCTCGTGCTGCTTACCACGTTCCTGATGCCCGTCACCATCCTGTCCACCTACGCATCCGTCGAGAAGCACGTGAAGGAGTTCATGATCTTCATGCTCCTCCTCGAGGTCGGGATGGTGGGTGTCTTCCTCGCGGTCGATCTCTTCCTGTTCTACATCTTCTGGGAGCTCGTGCTCATCCCGATGTATTTCCTCATCGGCGTGTGGGGGAGCGACCGGCGCATCTACTCGGCGATCAAGTTCTTCCTGTTCACCTTCGCGGGCTCGGTGCTGATGCTGGTCGCCATCATCGCTCTCTATTTCCACCATTACGCGGTGACCGGGGTCTACTCCACCGACCTCCTTGCCATGTACGAACTCGCGATCCCTGTGAAGCTCCAGTTCTGGATGTTCGCCGCCTTCGCGCTGGCGTTCGCCTTCAAGGTCCCGATGTTCCCGTTCCACACGTGGCTGCCCGACGCCCACGTGGACGCCCCCACCGCGGGGTCGGTCATCCTGGCGGCGGTTCTCCTGAAGATGGGCACGTACGGGTTCCTGCGGTTCGCGATCCCTCTCTTCCCCGTGGCCGCCGTGGACCTGGCGCCGCTCATGGCGACGCTCGCGGTCATCGGGATCCTCTACGGCGCTTTTGTGGCGATGGTCCAGAAGGACATCAAGAAACTCGTGGCGTACTCCTCCGTGGCCCATCTGGGTTTTGTGATGCTCGGGCTGTTCGCTTTCAATGTCGAGGGGATCGAGGGGGGGATCCTCCAGATGGTCAACCACGGCATCTCGACGGGGGCCCTCTTCCTCCTCGTCGGGATCATCTACGAGAGGCGTCACACCCGCCTCATCTCGGAGTACGGCGGGCTGTCCAAGGTGATCCCCCTGTACGCCGCCTGCTTCATGATCATCACGCTCTCCTCGATCGGGCTTCCGGGCTTAAACGGCTTCGTGGGAGAGTTCCTCATCCTGGTGGGGGCGTTCCAGACGATGAAGGCGCTCACGGTGGTAGCGACCAGCGGCGTCATCTTCGCGGCGGTCTACCTGCTCTGGATGTTCCAGCGGGTGATGTTCGGACAGGTTACGAACGAGAAGAACCGGCACCTGCCGGACATGAACGCGCGGGAGGTGGCCTACATACTGCCTCTTATCGTCCTCGTCTTCTGGATCGGCGTCTACCCCCAGACGTTCCTCCGGAAGATGGACGCCTCGGTCACGGCTTTCGTGGCCCGGATCGAGGCGAAGCGTCACGCGGCGCTTTCCGACTCTCCTCCCGGGGAGACGCTGATCGCCCGCTACTTCGACGTGGGGAAGTGAAAAAGGGATGGCTCCGATCTCCATAGATGCAGCAGCGCTGCTGACAAGCGTCCAAAGCATCGTCCCCGAGATCATCGTGGTCGCGACGGCGATCTTCGTTCTCCTCCTCGACCTGGCGATCTCCGAGGAGAAGAAGCATCTCCTCTGCGGTATGGGCCTTTTAGGCATCGGCGTCGCCCTGTTCTCCGTATACGCCCTTGGGCAGGGGCGGATCGAGGGTTTCTCGGGGATGATCGTCCACGACGGGATGGGCGCATTTTTCGACGTCGTCATCCTTTCCGCCTGCGCGCTCACCTTCCTGATGGCGACCGGCTACTCCGAGTGGGAGGGGACGCACAAGGGAGAGTTCTACTCGCTGATCCTGCTCTCCACCTCCGGGATGATGTTCATGGCCAAGGGGACCGACCTGATGACGGTCTTCCTCGGGCTGGAGACGCTGTCGATCCCGATCTACGTTCTCGTCGGGTTCCACCGCAACCGGATGTCCTCCCTCGAGGGGGCCCTGAAATACTTCCTCCTCGGCGCGTTCGCCTCGGGGTTCCTCCTCTACGGCATCGCCCTGATCTACGCCGTGACCGGCACGACAAAGATCCCTGTCCTGGCCACGATGCTCTACGACCCGCGGATCCTGGCGAGCCCGCTCTTTCTCGCCGGGACGGGCCTGCTCCTTGTGGGGTTCGCCTTCAAGGTGTCGCTGGTCCCCTTCCACATGTGGACCCCGGACGCGTACGAGGGGGCCCCGACGGTGGTCACCGCCTTCATGTCCGCCGCGGTCAAGGCGGCCGCCTTCGCCGCGCTCATCCGGGTGCTCCTGGTGGCTCTGCCCGGCATGCAGCCCGTCTTATGGAAAGTCCTCTGGGGTCTGGCCGTGCTCACGATGACCGTGGGGAACCTCTCGGCGCTCGTGCAGAACAACGTGAAAAGGCTGCTCGCTTACTCCTCGATCGCCCACGCCGGGTACATCCTGGTCGGGCTCGTCTCCGGCGACGTTCTCGGCGGGCAGGCCTCCCTGTTCTACCTGCTGGTGTACGCCTTCATGAACATGGGCGCCTTCGGCGTGGTGATGCTCATCGCACAGAAAGAGGACGAGGGGTACGACATCGCGAACCTTGCGGGGATCGGCTTCAAGTACCCGGCGCTCGGCGCCCTGCTCACCCTCTTTCTTATCTCCCTCGGCGGGATCCCCCCGACGGCAGGGTTCGTCGGGAAGTTCTATCTCTTCAGCGCCGCGGTGAAAAACGGCTATATCTGGCTGGCCGTCATCGGGGTGCTGAACAGCGCCGCCTCCATCTACTACTACCTGCGGATGGTCGTCTACATGTACATGGTGACTCCAGACGTCGAAGTTGCGGTCCCCCGGCCTCCGCGCATCCTCTTCTCGATGGCCCTGTGCGCCTCCGCGGTCGTCGTGGTCGTCCTGGGGATAATCCCCCGCTCCGTTCTCGAGATCGCCGAACGCTCCGTCCTCTCCCTGCTGATGTAAGAACAGGGACGTTCCTAAGAACTCTTCCTCCCCTGCGGCCTGCGCCATCAGAGATGTCCGCGGTGAATGGCGTCGAACGGTCGCAGGTCTCGCTCCGCAGCCTCCCTCGTTAGCGCTCGCGGCGGGCCGCATTCAGGAATCGAAACCGGCCGAGGGGCATCCCTTGTAGGATAGGGATGAAATCCGAAGACGGGGGTGAACGGGATGAAAGTGCTGGTGGTTTTCTACTCCATGTACGGCCATGTCTACAAGATGGCGGAAGCGATCGCG
This sequence comes from Deltaproteobacteria bacterium, assembly GCA_030668225.1. Classification (GTDB taxonomy): domain Bacteria; phylum Desulfobacterota; class Deferrimicrobia; order Deferrimicrobiales; family Deferrimicrobiaceae; genus CSP1-8. Next base: position 3,390 of record DAOUUI010000072.1, on the reverse strand, counting down.
GAAGGGGTGAAGGAAGTGCCAGGGGCGGAAGTAGCCCTGCGGCGCGTTCCGGAGACCTTGCCCCAGGAAGTGCTGCAGAAGATGGGGGCGGTGGAGCCCCAGAAGACCTTTGCACACGTGCCGGTCTGCACGGTGCCCGAACTGGCGGAAGCGGACGCGATTCTCTTCGGCACTCCCACCCGGTACGGCAACATGTGCGGCCAGATGCGTCAGTTCCTGGACGCTACCGGCCAGCTCTGGCTCAAGGGCGCGCTCGTCGGCAAGGTCGGCTCCGTTTTCGTGAGTACCGCGACCCAGCACGGCGGACAGGAGTCGACGATCCTTAGCTTCCACATCTCCCTGCTTCACCAGGGGATGATTGTCGTGGGACTGCCGTATACTTTCCAGGAACAGATGCGTGTCGACGAGATCACGGGGGGATCCCCCTACGGAGCGTCAACCATCGCCGGCCCCAAGGGGGAGAGGGTGCCGACCGGGAACGAGCTGGCCGCGGCGCGTTTCCAGGGGAAGCACGCGGCGTCCATCGCATCGAAGCTGGCCGGATAGCCGAACGGGCCTTCGTCCGCGCCTCCCGTCAGGGATCGGAGGGGCGGGCCTCCCGGGCCGCGGAAAGCAGAGCCTCCGCGGGGACGGCGCCCACCAGGATCCGCTTTCCGATGAGAAAGGTGGGAACCCCCGTGATCCCCAGCTGCGCGGCGGCGGCCTGGTTCGCGCTCAGCGTCTCCCCGTAGGCCGGATCTCCCCAGGCGCGATCGACGACGGCGGGAGGCACCCCGGCCTCTTCCGCCAGCTTCCGGAGGACGGAGTCGTCGCCGATGTTTCGCCCCTCTCCGAAGAACGCCTGGAAGAGTTTCTCGTTGAGGGCGCAGAACACTTCCGGCCCTTCCTCTTTCGCCGCCTCGGCGAGAAGCAGCGCCCGGTGGGAATTCGTCGTGATCTCCCGCTCAGCGAGGGAAATGTTCTCCTCGCCCGCCATCCGGGAGAGATGCTCCATCATCTTGCGCCACTGTTCCGGCGGGTACCCCAAATCCGATACCGGCATCCCTTCGGATGGCGTGTCCGGGTGGATCTCGAGATAGCGCCAGTCCACGTTCAGGTCGTAATGCTCCGCAAGCCGTGCCAGCCGCCTGTCCCCTATGTAGCAGAACGGGCAGATATAATCGGAAAATACGGTTACCGCGAGCTCCTGTTTTCCCATAACGCCGGCCGCCTTCCCCCCCCTTTGGGGCCTTATGAATATTGGATACAAGTGTGGACCGGGCGATTCGTCACCTGGGCCATCGCACCGGGAGAAACCGGGGGACGCGCCTCTGGTAATCCCGGTACTCCTGCCCGAAGGTGCGGACCATGCGCCGCTCTTCGAAGAAGGTCCCCACGTAGAAGTAAAGGATCATCATCGCCGTGGAGACAAGCGTGGCGCGGCTTTGCACGGGATGGAAGACCAGGATTACGGAGATGCCGAAATAGAGCGGGTGGCGGACGATCCCGTACGCTTTCCCGGTGAAGAGGCGCCCGTTCCGCCCCGGTTCCCGGGGTGTCCCCTTCCTGCTCCGTTCCCACTGGCGGATCCCCACGAACTCCTTCAGGTCCCACGGCGTCCAGAAAAGAAAGGCGGCGCCTGACAGCTGGACGGCATGGAGGAGAAGCCGGCCTGCGCCTTCCAGCCGGTACAGGGGCTGGTCCGGGAGCGAACGCAGGTAGAGGACGAGCAGGAGAAAGGCGAAGAGGGAGTATGCGGTGAAGAGAAGACGGTGGTACCCGTCGTACGCGCGGTTTCCCATCCATCGGCGCGCCAGATCCTCATACCCCTCCGAGACGGTCAGGCTGTGAAATACCGCAAACGCGGTCCACGCAAAGATCACGTGCAGAACGTCCAAACCAGCCTCCCGACGCAGGCAGCGCCTTTGTCAACTATAGCACCGGCGGGGCCGTGAAAGAGTCGCCCCGGTTCCTCCGGCTGGGTATACTGGGGCGGATGGACTGCCCTTTTTGCAGGATATCCTCCATGCGCCGGGTTGTGGCGGGGGACAAGGAGATCGACCGGTGTCTCGCCTGCGGCGCCTTGTGGTTCGATTACGGGGAGATCCGCGAACTTACCGCGGGACGCCTGGCGGCAGACCCCGGGGAGGAGACCCCCGAGCCCCCCCCGGGGGGGATGCTCCGGAAGATGCATCGTCAGGCGGCATCGCTTTCCTGCCCGCGGTGCGGCGGGGCTGTGGGGGCGATCGACTTCCAGATGACGGGGGTCCCGGTCATCCACTGCCGGGATTGCCACGGGGTTCTTGCGCCGCGCCGGTCGGCGGCCGCCATCTTCGAGCGGTTCCGGTTCGCCCGCCAATACGGCAAGGAGTTCGCGGAGATGGGGGAGTCGCTTGCCGGAGCGATGAAGCGCCGGATGGAGCTTTCCCACGGGCCCGTCATGCGCGCATCGGATGTCCCGATCCCCCTGCCGGTCGTGGTGCCGCTCGCGGATGAGGGACCGGCCGCCTCCTCGTTTCCCCTCGTGACCTATCTGCTGATCGGACTGTCCCTGGGCGTCTATATGTTCGCCCGGATGGGGGGGGTTTCCATCATGCTCCCCGGAGGTCTTCCCGGCCTTCCATCGGGGGCGGGGCTTACGGGCGTCTCCTTGGCGGACTTCCTGTTTTTCCCGTTCCTGCACGCGGGGATCGTGCCGCTTGCCGCAGGCTGTCTCTTTCTGTTCGTTCTGGGCGACAACATCGAGGACCGGATGGGGTGGCTACCGTTTCTTTTCCTGTATCTTACGTGCGGCGTCTGCGCGGGGGCGGCTCATGTCCTCTGGGGGAAACCGGAGGGGTATGCGGCACTCGGGTCGGCAGGAGCGGTCGCGGGGGTCCTGGGCTCCTACCTGGTCTTTTTCCCCGACGTTCCCATTCGAATGGTTGGGATGGGAAAAGTGACCACCGTTCCGGCATATCTGTTCGCCTGCACCTGGGTGGCGGCGGCTTTTCTGATCGGCCCCGGCCCGTTCGTCGATTTGTTCAACCCCGCCCCCCTTTCGCTTCCCGGGAACCTCGCGGGATTCGGAATGGGGGTCTTCGGCGCGGTCCTCTGGCGGTTATGGGAAGACCGTCTTGCCGGTCCCGTGCCTCCGGGAGGGGGTTCGTAGCCGAAAGGAATTCGCCCGCAACACCTTAATATCCATAGATATTTATATAAAATGCGGTCGGTTGGGAGAGGATTATTTTTCCTACATCTAGTACTAGTTTTAATATATTTTCCATATTGTTCCCTTGAGATTTGGTAGGATCCGTTCCTGCTATAAATTCGCTAATGGAAACGGGAATTTTTCTCGTCTTGGCAATGTTTTTCCAAGGCATAGATATTGCAAAAATATACTCTCCTTTGTGTTGGTGGGAAGTTCGATTG
>DAOUUI010000028.1 GCA_030668225.1 Deltaproteobacteria bacterium | reverse complement strand
CGGTCCTCAATCACATCATGTCTCCGGGAAATCGACCGGGAGCGAAAGAAGGAGACCGTATGTACAAGAACATCCTTTTGCCAACCGACGGGTTAGGAAAGTGCGCGTACGGTACTTGCCACGGGGTTTTACTTGCCAAGGAGCTCAATGCCAAAATTACCGCGGTCCACGTCACGGGAAAACTTACCGCCCGTGAAATCCTGAATATCTACCAACCCGCAACATTGACGGGAAGCTCGGGTGGCAAAAAGGCGCAGGAGGACATGGCTCAGGTGGAGGAAGCGCGAAAGGAACTTGGAGCCAAGGCTCTCGAGTCGGCGGAAAGGATGTGCACCGAAGTGGGAGTGGCGTGCGAAACGGTCCAGATTACCGAAAAATCCCCGGAGGAAGGCATCCTCAAGGTGGCCCGCGAAAAGGGCTGTGACCTCATCTTCATCTCCACGCACGGCAATCCGGGGGTCATGGGTTCGCTCTTCGGAACCTTAGCCACCAAGATCATGACGCAATCGAAGTACGCGGTCCTGACGCACTATTGCGGGGGACCAAGCTAAAGCGATCGGACATTTCGGGGAATCGCAATTCGTGAGGTGAGCGGTCACTTCACTATAAAATAGCGATTTGCCGTATCTTTTTTTAGTCTTTCTCCGGACTTCGGTTGGGGGGGTATCCTGCCTCCCTCCCGAAGGTCCCGCGACCTGTCTTGCCAGGGGCGTCTGGCAAGATCAACGCAACACGGATTCAGCAATCCGGTTTCTCACGGCAGTCCCGGGGGGGCGTCGGAAACCGGCACCCGCCGGGACTGCCTCCTTTTGCTTTCTCATATCGAACAAGAGAGGGAGAGGATCTTATGACGGCACCGTGCAGACACGTTGGGCTTACGCGCTGGGTCGAGGAAGCCGCCGCCATGTGCCGGCCCCAGCAGATCTACTGGTGCGACGGCTCCAGGGAAGAGTACGACCGCCTGATGGCCCTGATGGTGGAAAGCGGGACCGCCACCCCCCTCGCGAAGAGGCCGAACAGCTTTCTCTTCCGGTCCGATCCCAGCGACGTCGCCCGGATCGAGGCCCGCACCTACTTAAGCACCCTCACCCCGGAAGAGGCCGGTCCCACCAACAACTGGATCGACCCCGGCGAGCTCAAAAAAACCATGAAAAGCCTCTACGACGGCTGCATGAAGGGGCGGACCATGTACATCATCCCCTTCTCCATGGGACCCATCGGCTCGCCCCTTGCCAAGATCGGCGTGCAGATCTCGGACAGCCCGTACGTGGTCTGCAACATGCACCTCATGACCCGGGTCGGCTCCCGGGTCCTGGAAGCACTGGGAACGGAAGGGGAGTTCATCCCCTGTCTGCATTCCATCGGGGCCCCGCTGGAGCCGGGTCAGCATGACGTCCACTGGCCCTGCGCGCCCATCGAAAACAAGTACATCAGCCACTTCCCCCAGGAAAACCTGATCTGGTCCTACGGCTCCGGCTACGGAGGGAACGCCCTGCTGGGGAAAAAGTGCCTCAGTCTGCGCATCGCCTCGTCCATCGCCAGGCGGGAGGGCTGGCTTGCCGAACACATGCTGATCCTGCGGCTCATAAGCCCCGAGGGCAGAAAGTACCACATCGCCGGCGCTTTCCCCTCTGCGTGCGGCAAGACCAACCTGGCCATGATTCAGCCGACCCTCCCCGGCTGGAAAGCAGAAACCATCGGCGACGACATCTGCTGGATGAAAATACGGCCCGACGGCCGCCTCCACGCCATCAACCCGGAGACGGGGTTCTTCGGCGTGGCCCCCGGCACCTCGTACAGGTCGAACCCGACAGCCGCGGAGATGCTGAAAGAGAACGCCATCTTCACGAACTGCGCCCTGACCGACAAGGGGGATGTCTGGTGGGAGGATACGGACGGGCCGGTACCAAAACACCTCATCGACTGGAAGGGGTGGGACTGGACGCCGGAAAGCGAGGAGCCCGCAGCCCATCCCAACGCCCGCTTCACCTCGCACATCAGCCAGTGCCGGAGTGCCGCCGGAGACTGGGAGGATCCCGAGGGGGTACCGATCGACATCTTCCTCTTCGGCGGGCGCCGGTCCACCGTGATCCCGCTGGTCTTCGAGTCATTCTCCTGGGACCACGGGGTCTTCCTGGGGGCCACGGCATCCTCGGAGAGCACAGCGGCCATCCTCGACAAGGTCGCCCCGGTGCGCCACGACCCCTTCGCCATGAAGCCTTTCTGTGGATACAACATGGGGGACTACTTCCTGCACTGGCTCGAGACGGGTGACAGGCTTGGGAAAAATGCCCCCAGGATCTTCTACGTCAACTGGTTCCGGAAAAACGACGACGGCCGCTGGCTGTGGCCCGGGTTCGGCGAGAACAGCCGTGTCCTGAAATGGATGTGCGACAGGGTCGACGGCAAAGTCGGGGCCAGGGAAACTCCCATCGGCCTGATTCCGGAGGAAGAGGACCTGGATCTATCGGGGCTTTCCGTCCCTCCCGGGGACATGGAGGAACTCCTCAAGGTCGATACGGAGGCCTGGAAGGCGGAATACTTCGATATCGAGGTCTTCTTCGACCGGCTCGGCAGTCACCTCCCGGAACGCCTTGATGCCCAACGGAAGGCCTTGAGGGAAAGGCTCCGCCATTTCTGACCTTTTAAAGGGCGACCGTGAACCGCAACGTCCAAGGGGAGGTGCACGTGAAGTCCGATGACTCCAGAGATATGCTCTCCATCCTTGCCGGTTCCGGCTTAGGACTTTTCACGACCCGCCCCGTCATCATGGGCACGCATGGAATGGTCACATCCGGGCATTACCTCGCCAGCAGGATCGGACTGCACATTCTCGAGGAGGGTGGTAATGCCGTGGACGCCGGCGTGGCGATGGGGTTCGCCCTGGCCGTCCTGGAGCCGTACATTTACGGCATCGGCGGCGAAGTCCCCATCCTCATCTATCGGGCCGACGAGAAACGGGTCGTCTGCCTTTCCGGCCAGGGACCAGCCCCGCAAAGGGCGAACATCGAGTGGTTCCGGAAAAACGGGATCGAGACCATTCCCGGCGATGGATTGCTGGCCGCCGCCGTGCCCGATGCCGTCTCGACCTGGATCGCGGCCCTGTCCCGCTTCGGGACCATGCGACTTGCACAGGTCCTTTCGCCTGCCATTGATTTGGCGGAGCGGGGTTTTCCCATGTTCGAAAGGCTTTCGTCCGCCTTCGAGCGGAGCAAGGAGCAGTTGCTGGAGATATGGCCGACCTCGGGGCAAGCCTACCTCCCCGGCGGACGCGTCCCGGACGTGGGGGAAATCTACGTACAGAAGGATCTGGCCGGGATGTTCACGATGCTCGTGGAGGCGGAATACAAGGAACGGCGAAGAGGCCGTCAGGAAGCGCTTTCGGCCGCTCACGACGCCTTTTACAAGGGAGAGATCGCGGAGCGGATCGTCACGTTCATCACGGAAAACAGACTCCCCGACTCCACGGGAAAACTTCACGGCGGGCTGATCACGAAGAAGGACCTGTCACGCTACGCCACCCGGGTCGAAGACCCGGTAACGGCACCCTACCGGGGGTACGACGTCTTCAAGTGCGGCCCCTGGTCCCAGGGACCGGTCTTCCTGCAGCAGTTGACCATCCTGGAAGGGTTCGACCTGGCCTCCCTGGGACACAACTCCCCCGAATACATCCACCTCCTGATCGAAACGGCCAAACTCGCGTTCGCGGACCGGGAAAAGTATTACGGCGACCCGGACTTCGTCGACGTTCCCCTCGAGTTCCTTCTTTCCAGGGAATACGCGGCAAAGCGCCGCGCCCTGATCGACCCGGACCGCGCTTCCCTGGAACTGCGCCCCGGGAATGCACCCCCGTACATGCCCGAGGAAAGAAAGGGCGGTTCGGATATCCACAAGGGTGACACCACCCATCTGGATGCGGCGGATCAGTGGGGAAACATGATTTCCGCCACGCCCAGCGGAGGATGGTTCCGAAGTTCGCCGGTCATCGAAGGCCTGGGGTTTCCCCTCGGAACCCGCATGCAGATGTTCTACCTGGACAAAGACCACGCCAATTCCCTTCAGCCCGGAAAACGTCCCCGCACAACCCTCACTCCCACGCTTGTGCTGAAGGACGGCAGGCCGTTCATGGCGCTCGGGACGCCGGGGGCGGATCAGCAGGACCAGTGGTCGCTCCAGTTCTTCATAAACTGCGTGGATTTCAACATGAACATGCAGGCAGCAGTCGACGCTCCCACTTTCCACACGAGCCATTTTCCCGCATCCTTCCATCCGCACAGCGCGCAGCCGGGAACGATGCACGTGGAAAGCCGCATCCCCGAGTTGACGATTGCCGCCCTTCGTGGAAAAGGGCATACGGTGGAAGTCGGCGGGGAGTGGAGTCACGGGCGTGTCCTCGGCATCCGGTTTGAAGCCGGCGGGAGAGTCCTCTCCGGCGTGGCGACGGCGCGGCTGGACACCGGCTATGCCATGGGGTGGTAAGGTCTGGCGGAACAGGTGGGAAAGCCAAGGGCTCCCTCCCGAAACCGGAGGGAGCCCTGTTCATTTTCGCTTACACCGATGACAGGGACGGGCTCTTTTTCCTCTTTTTCGCAATCGTCGTCTGGGCCGCCGCAAGGCGGGCCACCGGCAACCGGAACGGGGAGCCGCTCACATAGGTGAGCCCGATCTCGTCGCAGAACTCGATCGACCGGGGATCCACCTGCTCCCCGCAGATCCCCATCTTCATCCCCTTCTTGATCTTCCTGCTGTTTTTGATGGCCATCTTCATGAGAAGACCGACGCCCTTCCGGTCGATGGTGATGAAGGGATCATCCTCGAAGATCCCGTGGGCCACGTAGTAAGGCAGGAACCTTCCCGCATCATCCCTCGACAGGCCGTACGTCGTCTGGGTCAGATCATTGGTGCCGAAGGAATAGAAGTCGGCTTCCGGCGCGATCTCATGGGCCAGCAGGGCCGCCCGGGCAATTTCGATCATGGTCCCCACTTCGTAGCGGACCTTGACCCCGTACCGCTTCTGCACCGCTTCGGCGACCCTCACCGTCAACTCGCGCATCATGCTCAATTCCTTCACGTCGGAGATGAGCGGAATCATGATCTCAGGGATCGCCTTGATTTTCTGCTTGGCCACCTGACAGGCGGCCTCCATGATGGCCTGGACCTGCATCTCGGAGATTTCCGGATACGTGATGCCGAGCCGGCATCCTCTGTGCCCCAGCATGGGGTTGAACTCGTGCAGCGCCTTGTTCCGCGCCTGAAGTTTCTGGAAGGGGACGCCCAAATCCTTGGCGATCGCCCTCAGTTCCTCGTCGGTTTTCGGCAGGAATTCGTGCAACGGCGGGTCGAGGAGACGTATGGTCACGGGCAACCCGTTCATCACCTTGAAGATCCCGATGAAATCCTTTCTTTGCATGGGAAGGATCTTCTTGAGGGCCTTTCTCCTCCCTTCCGTGTCGTCGGCCAGGATCATCTCGCGTACCGCCTGCACTCTCTCTGCCTCGAAGAACATGTGCTCCGTGCGGACGAGTCCGATCCCTTCCGCACCGAACTTGAGCGCCATGCGGGCATCGGCCGGCGTATCGGCATTGGCCCTGACTCCGAGCTCCCGTACCTCATCGGCCCATCTCATGATGGTGTGAAAATCCCCCGTGAGTTCCGGCTGCACGAGGGGAACCGTCCCGAGGATGACTTCCCCCGTCGTCCCGTTGAGGGTAATGATATCGCCCTCCTTCAGGACGTGCGGTTCCAGGGTCATGGTTTTCTTCTTTTCGTCGATGTGAAGCGCCGTGCAGCCGGCGACACAGCACTTGCCCATCCCCCTTGCCACAACGGCCGCATGGGACGTCATCCCTCCCCGGGCAGTAAGAATCCCCTGGGCCGCATCCATGCCCCCGATATCTTCGGGTGAGGTCTCGGTTCTCACCAGGATCACCTTCTCGCACCTGGCGGCGCACAGTTCGGCGTCTTCCGCGGAGAATACGATCTTGCCGACCGCGGCGCCGGGCGATGCGGGAAGACCCTTGCCGATGACCTTGACGGGAACCTTCGGGTCAAAGGACGGGTGCATGAGCGTATCGAGCTGACCGGGGTCGATTCTCATGATGGCCGTTTTCTTGTCGATCAGCCTTTCCTTGACCATGTCGATGGCGATCTTCAGGGACGCGGCGGCCGTCCGCTTTCCGATCCTGGTCTGGAGCATGTAGAGCTTGCCGTCCTGGACGGTAAACTCGATGTCCAGCATGTCCTTGTAGTGCCTTTCCAGCTTCCGGTAGATCCTTTCCAGTTCGTTGTACGCGGCGGGTATTCTTCTCTTCAGTTCCTGGATGGGAAGAGGCGTCCTGATCCCCGCCACGACGTCCTCCCCCTGCGCATTGTTCAGGTACTCAGCGAAGAATTTCTTCTGGCCGGTGGAGGGGTCCCGGGTAAAACCGACGCCGGTGCCCGAGTTCTCGCCCATATTCCCGAAAACCATGGCCTGGACGTTGCACGCCGTTCCGAGATCATGGGAAATATTGTTGAGTCTTCTGTAGGTGACCGCCCTGTCGGCGAACCAGGAGTCGAACACGGCATTGATGGCCAGCCTGAGTTGCTGGAGAGGGTCCTTCGGAAACCCTCTCCCGGTTTCCTTCTCGAAGATTCTCTTGAATTTCCTGACGAGGTCCCGTAGATCTTCCACGGTCAGGTCCGTATCAAGATGGACCTTCCTGCTCGCCTTCTTCGCTTCCAGGGCCTTTTCGAAAAGCTGCCGGTCGACCCCCATGACGGTGCTTCCGAACATGGTGATCAGTCTCCGGTAGGTGTCGAGAGCGAAACGCTCATTGCCTGTCTTCGCGACGAGAGCGTTAAGCGTCGTGTCATTGAGTCCGAGGTTCAGCACCGTATCCATCATTCCGGGCATGGAAAATTTCGACCCCGAACGGACGGAGAGAAGGAGAGGGTTTTTCGCATCCCCGAACTTCGTCCCCATCGCCTTCTCCACCTTCTTCAGGTTGGACAGGACCTGATCCCACATCCCCGGAGGATATTTCTTTTTCTTTTCAAAGTATGTGTTGCATACCTCCGTGGTGATGGTGAATCCGGCGGGAACGGGGATCTTCAGGTTCACCATATTCGCCAGGCCCGCTCCTTTCCCGCCCAGCAGGTCTCTCATCTTTCCCGTTCCGTCGGCCTTTCCGTCCCCAAAAAAATAAACATGCCGTTTCGCGCGTTTCGCCATTATCGACCTCCAAAATCCCTTGGTGGATTTGTTCCAGCCTTCGATTATAGACCGATGGGCAATGTCTTGTGCCACGGAGCCGATTGGCGGTCATTATAGATAATTGGATGTTCGGAATTCAACCGAAGACTTGCGGTCGGGGGGGGGACACTCCTCAACGTACAACTCGATATAGGAATGTCCCCCCGCTCCGCGGAACCCCCCGCGAGCACCCGTCCCCGGGAGAGGAATTTGCTCTGCTCCGCCGGAGGACGTCTTCACCCGCCTATATAATCGCGCACCTTTTCCAGGAATTCGGGTGAGACATGCTTGACGCGGCCTTTCCCGTAGTCGTACATCACCTGGACCGTCTCCGCCTCCGTGAAGACCCGTCCGTCGCGGGGATCGAACAGTTCGGCCCGGAACCGGAAGGAACTTCGCGCGACGTCGGTGATATGCATGCGAAGCCGCACCTGGTCCTGGAGCAGGATCGGGAGCCGGTACCGCACGGTCGCCTCCGCCAGGATAACCTCGTAGTCCTCGATCTTCCCGACCCCCATCACCTCGGCGAAGAACTTCGCCCTCCCGAGCTCGAAGAGCGTCATCGTCACCGCGTTGTTCACGTGCCCCATCGCGTCGATGTCCCCGAACCGCAAGGGGATGTCGGTTTCGAACACCTTTGCGGGGGCAGACGGAAGGGACGCGGCGAGCGGATCGCCAAATCGGCCCCGGAAGGCGATCTCGCCCGTTTCTTTCCGGGTGCGGGGCACCTCGTCCTTCCTCCGGGCCTCCTCGTCCATGTCCTCGGGCTTCCCCGCATACCCCACGGCGATCACGGCGATGGGGCAGAAATCGTCCGGCAGAGAGAGTGCGGCTTTCAAGGGTTCCTCCTTCCACCCCGCCATCGGGTGGACAAGGAGCCCCTGGTCCACCGCGCGGTAGAGAAGGCTCATCGTGGCCAGTCCCGTGTCGTGCAGGAAATATTCCCGGCTCTCCACGACAGCGCCATCGGCCTTGCCCGCCCCTGTCACGATCAGGACCGGCGCCCGCTTCGCCCAGGCGTTTCCCGCGTTCAGGGCCTCCTCGAGGGCAGGCCGTGCGGGATCCCCCATCGGTACGATCACGAACCGCCACGGCTGTCGGTTTGCGCAGGAGGGCGACCAGCGGGCCGCCTCGATCATCCGCTCGATCTTCACCGGCTCCACGGGCCTGTCCGAAAACGCCCGCAGGCTCCGCCTCGCCGCAATCACCCGGGAAAAATCCATGTCACCGTTTCCCCGCCCGGCACACGAGGGCATCCGATTCCGGCGAAAAATCCGACCCGGCGAAATCCCCGAAAAACCGGATCCCGGAGAAGCCGGCCCGTTCCAGCATTTCCCACAGTTCATCGGGGTAGATCGGGTAAAGGGGAATGTCGTTTCTGACGATCCTTGGCTGGCCCCCTTCGGAAATCCTGAGCGCCGTCTGGAACCGCACCTTCCGATCCCCCTCCCACACGTAACCGCGACGGAACTCGATCGCCCCCTCGTCTGCATGCATGAGCGGAAGCGTCGTGACCTTCCCGAGAAGAAGCCGCTCGTAGTTCAGGATCTGGAGGAGAATCTCCCCTTCCCCCGTCGTAACCCCGGCGGCGTCCCGGAGGAAGCGCGACGCCTCCTCCTGCGGGACGTGGACCAGCGAGTTGCCCAGGCAGAGGATGAGGTCGGCCGGCGCAGAGACGATGCGGGATATGTCAGAGAAACCGCCCTCCTCCACGCGCACCCGGGGGTACGGGGCAAGCTTTACCCTCGCCCGGGCGACCAGGGCCGGATCCGGGTCGAAACCCACGCACTCCCCCCCCGCGGAGGCGAAGGGAAGGAGCTGCGCACCCGAGCCGCAGCCGGCGTCTGCGACGCGGCCCAACCGTCCCGCCGCAAGGATGCTCTCGAAGAGGGCCCGCTGGGCCTCGGAAACCGGAAAGAGCGCGTCGTAGACGTCACACAGGTCCGTGTAGAAAGCCATATCGCCTCCGTCGGGTGCGCCCCATTGTAGCAGGGGAAAACGCGCTTCCTGAAAAGAAAAGGTTGACGGGCAAGATCCTCCGCGGCTATGTATTGGGAAGCCGGTTTCAGGCCACGAAGAAATCAAGGAGGGGGAATGATGAAAAGGGGATGGATCGTCTTTCTGGTCGCTGTCGTCTTTACGGGGATCTCTGCCGCCCCGACGTACGGCTTCAACCAGCCGCCGCTCAACCTCGGACTGACGGACATCCTGGACGGAGGCGTTCCCGGGGTGGGAACGTTTTTCACCGAGTACGTCCAGGCGTATCAGTCCGACGAGTTCAAGGACAAGGACGGGAACGACATTCCGGGCCTGGAGGATATCGGCACCCTGCTGTCCATGAACCAGCTCGTACACGTGTACAAGCACAAGCTCCTGGGAGCCCACATCGGGGTGGACGTTCTCCTCCCCGTGGTTTCCATCAGCGGCAACGGGATTCCCACCAATCCCGACGTACTGGGCGACCTGACGGCGGGGCCATTTCTGCAGTGGCTCGACACGAAACTCCTCGGCCGCCCGTTCGTGCAGCGACTCGAGCTGGACTTCACGATGCCCACGGGGCAGTACGACAAGAAGTATGCCCTGAACCCGGGGAGCAACCTCTGGGTGATCGAGCCCTACTACGCCTTCACCTGGTTTCTTACGCCGAAATTTTCCACCTCCTGGCGGATCCACTACACCTTCAGCACGGAGAACGACGATGTCTCTCCCTCGCCGTTCAACGGCTTCTCCACCGAGGTGACTCCCGGCCAGGCTTTCCACTTCAACTACTCCTTCGAATACGAGTTCCTGAAAGGGTTCCGGGGGGCGATCGCCGGGTATTATCTGAAGCAATTGACAGAGGACGAAGGGAGTTTCGGGGACATCCCCGATTCGGAAGAGCAGGTCTTCGCCATCGGCCCTGCGATCCACTACTTTTTCAGCGACAAGTTCTCCGCGGGGTTCAAGACCCAGTGGGAGATGAGCACGGAAAACCGCACGGAGGGGAACCGGACGACGCTTCGGTTCACCTATCTGTTCTAGGAAAAACCGTTCCTCGGAAAGGTTGACACGGAGGGGGCCGAAAGGCCCCCTTTCGTTTTCTAGATCAGCACGCGCCGGTTTTCCTCGGGGAACATCTCCTGGTCGATCGGGGGGTGTCCAGGGGGAAGCTGCATCCCCGGGTGGCCTTGGTACGGAAGCTTCTCCAGGAAGTCGGCGTCCGGGGGAACCACGGGGAACCCGCACTCCCCTACCCTGGCCACGATGTCCTTCCCCTCCTGGGTCACGCACACGGGAGTCCCGTGGATGTAGATCTGGCTCGCGGACGACACGAGGGAAGTAAGCGGTCCGCCCGCCTGAACTTGAAACATCGCGAACATCAGGAACATTCCCGCCATCGTAACCAGGAGTATCTTCTTCACGGGATCCTCCTTTTCAGCCGTTTCCCGTTCGATGCGAGGAGAATAAGTGGAGATTCACGTAAGGCCCTCCGTGGACCCCCAAATCGCTGTCGATCCCGCTTATTGCAACATTTTTGCATTTGCAATATACTTGCAAAACGAGGGGAGACGCATGGGGACACCTGCGGAAGCACTTCGAAAGCTCGGATATCCCGCTACGCGGGGGAGGGGGGAGATCCTTCGCATCCTGACGGAAAGCCCGATCCCCCTGTCATCGAAGGAGATCCTGGACCGGTTCCCTCCTCCCAGGCCGGACGCGTCCACCGTGTACCGGAACCTCTCCCTGCTGGCCTCGCTCGGCCTGGTCCGGAGCGTCGCGCTGCACGAGCGGAGCCGCCGGTACGAGGTTGCCTCGGACGGAGCCCACCGGCACCGGGTCGTCTGCAGGGAATGCGGGAGGATTGCATCGTTTGAGCCCCGCAGGTGCGACCTCTCCCGCTTCGAGGCGGACATCCGCAGCACGCTGGGATACGACGTGAAGGACCACTCGCTGGAATTTTTCGGCGCCTGCCCGGACTGCAGGCGGACGGAGAACGGACGATGAAGATCCTCGCTGCCCTTCTTGCGGCCGCCGTCGTCCTTTCCCCCTTCCCGCCGGCGGCGGAGGAGACCGGGGTTCGCGTGCTCACTTCCTTCCTCCCGATCCACCTCTTTACGCTAAACGTCGTCGGCCAAGCTCCGGGGATCACGGTGGAGATGATGCTCCCCGCGTCCCTGGGATGCCCGCACGACTACTCACTATCGCCCGGAGACATGAAGAAGATCGCCGCGGCAGATCTGTTCCTCGCAAACGGTCTCGGCATGGAGGATTTCCTCGGCGCCCCCGTAGGGAGAGCAAACCCGGGGATCCGCGTCGTGGAAACCGCCTCCTCCGTACCCCCCCTTCGGGCGGAGGGCGGTCACGGGGACGCAAATCCGCACACGTGGGTAAGCCCCCGGAACGCCATCTTGCAGGTTCGCGCGATCGAAAAGGCTCTCTCGGAAGCATCCCCCGCGAACGGGCCGATCTTTCACAGGAATGCCGACGCCTACGTGGGCAGACTCGCATCGCTTGCCCGGGAATTCGACGAGGCGGCAAGGCGTTTCCGGAATCGGAACATCGTGATCTTCCACAACATCTTCGACTACCTGGCGAGGGATCTCCAGCTTACCGTCGTGGGGCGGATCGAGGAAACGCCGGGACAAAGACCCTCCGCCCGCGAGATGCAGGATCTGATCCGCACGATCCGGGAACGGGGGGCAGTGGCCGTATTCGCGGAACTCCAGTATCCCGTGAAACTCGCCCGGACGGTCGCCGAGGAGGCCGGGGTCCCCGTCCGCATGCTCGACCCGGTTTCCACGGGGTCCACCGCGCCCACATCCTACGAGGACGCCATGCGGCGGAATCTGCGGACACTCACGGAGGCGCTGGGAACACGATGACTCTCCCGGGGCATCATCACACGCTCGAAATCCGGAATCTCTCCGTCCGGGCGGGAGGTACGGAAATCCTCTCCGATATCAACGCCGACATCCGGTGCGGCGAGGTCACCGCCCTCGTCGGGCCGAACGGGGCGGGGAAGACCACGTTGCTCCTGGCGATCCTGGGACTTGTCCCCTATGCGGGGGAGATCCGCTTCTGTCGCGCCGCGGAACACGGGGAGGGCGCACCCCGGATCGGATACGTCCCCCAGAGGCTCGACTTCGACCGGAACGCCCCGATGACGGTACAAGACTTCTTCGCGCTCTCCTCCCAGCGATACCCCGTCGTCTTCGGACACTCCGCCAAGTCGCGCAGGTCGGCCCGGGAGAGCATGGCCCGGGTGGGCGCAGGTCACCTGATCTCCCGCCCCCTGGGAAAACTCTCGGGAGGAGAGCTTCAGCGGGTGCTGCTTGCCCTCGCTCTCCGCGACAACCCGGACATCCTCTTGCTGGACGAGCCTGTGTCCGGCGTGGACCTTTCCGGCGAGGAGCTGTTCGGCGATTTCCTCGGACAGATCCACAGCGAGTCCCGGTTCAGCCTGCTCCTTGTCAGCCACGATCTTTCCGTGGTCGGCCGTCACGCCGACCGCGTCATCTGCCTGAACCGGAGAATCGTCTGCCAGGGGGCAACGACGGAAACCCTCACACCGGAAAACATCGCGGCGATGTACGGAAGCGACGCGCACCTGTTCCGGCATGGCCCTGCAGACGGCCACGTGCACGCCCCCCCGGCTGCCGGGCGGGACAAGGGAAAGAGGGATTGACGGTGGAATCGCTTCTCGGATCCCTCTTCTCCGCGATCGGGGTCCTCCTGCCGTTCGACTTCGCGGAACCGCTCTTCATGAAGCGGGCGATCCTGGCAATGCTTTTCGTCGCCCCCGCGGCGGCGGCCGTGGGCGTTCCCCTCGTCCACTTCCGGATGGCGTTCTTCTCCGACGCGATCGGACACTCCGCCTTCACCGGCGTGGCGATCGGCGTGCTTCTCGGCGTGCATCCGCTGCTTACGATGGTCGCCTTCGGCCTGTTCGTAGCCTGGGCGATCGTCCTGGTCAAGGGACGCACGGAGCTTTCTTCGGACACCGTCATCGGGGTCTTCTTCTCCACGGTCATCGCTTTAGGAGTAGCCGTCATCAGCGCGCAAAAGGGGCTCACGCGCAACCTCCAGGCATACCTCTACGGCGACCTCCTCGCGATCTCCGAGGTGGAACTCCTCTGGATGGGGATTCTTCTTCTGGCCGTCTTCGCCTACCTGTTGCTCGCCTTCAACAAGATCATGCTGGTGGGCATCCACGAGGGGTTCGCCAAATCCATGGGCGTCCCCGTCCGCGCCCTGGAAATCTCCTTCGCACTCGTCGTCGCCCTCGTGGTCACGACCGCCATCCGGGCAGTGGGGATCCTCCTCGTCACAGCGCTTCTCGTCGTCCCGGCCGCCGCCGCCCGAAACGTGGCCCGTGGGGCCGCTTCCGCCTTCTGGGCGGCCGCCGTCATTGCCGTGGCCTCCGGCCTCTTTGGAATCGCCGCCTCGTATTACCTGGACACCGCTACGGGGGCCACGGTGGTGCTGGTAGCCGCGGCGTTTTTCGTCGTCACGGCACTGGGTAGGGAGATGTTCCGGCGGTAGGAAGCGCGCCGGGCGGGAAGGAACCGGGGGCGGGAATGCGAGGGGGAAGGGAAATCCCCTCCCCCCCAAGTCATTACGCAGAACTTCCAAGCGGTCGGCTTTAGGCCGTGTGAGGGAAAAACGGGAACGACAGGCTACTCGGACTCGGGCTTCACGTACTTCGCTTTTTCCTTCTCCATCGCGTCCCTGCCCGCATCGTAAGCCGCCTTGATGACCGCCTTTTCCTCCTCCATGAAGGAATCGACCTTTTTCTTGATGTCGACCCCCCACCCTTCGGATTTCTTCTTCATGTCTTCCACGACGTCGGTGATCTTGACCCGCGCCTCCTGTCCGGCGACAGGAGCGTAAAGAAGGGCCAACCCGGCGCCGATCAGGCCGCCGGCAAGGAACGCCATGAATACCCCTCCTGCATTGCAGTTATCCTCCGCCATGTCGACCCTCCTTTCGAAAAATCCGTTTAAGAACATGGGACATGCCAGTCTTCGATCCGGCCAGCAGGCCGGCCACGGATCCCAGGACCGGAAGGACTGCAAAATCCAGAACTCCCGTGGCCGCATCCAGCGTTTTCCGTAACTTCCGCACCCCATCCGTCACGTGTTCGACGTTTCCCGCGCTCTTCTCGGCATGGATCAGGATCCCCTGGACGATGGCATTCGTCTTTCGGAGGTCTTCCGCCGTCCTCTCGAACTCCCGGAGAGATTCATCGATGCGGCTTCCCATTTTCTCAATGGTTTTCAGGAGTTTCCAGATCGCCCAGGTAAAAATGGCGATCAACACGATGTTCACAAGAGTAAGAACCGTCAACAGACTCGACAGGGTGACCAAACCGAACCCCCCTTTTTGTTGAAATATCGCTATCGAATGAGGCGAGTTCTCCGATACCGTCATTAAAGTACAGGAAATACCCTCCCGCCGCAACCATTGGTGAAGTACAATGGGCGGCACGGGGGACGCTTCGAGCCCGCCCGGTATTCGCCGGAACCGAAGCCGCCCGCCGATTGTCAGTAGGTTAAGGGGTCGCCGTGGATCCAGACGCTCCTGCGCTCACCCGCCCGAAGAACCCTGTGAACGAGGCGGACAGCCGACCCGCAGACCTCTTGGTGGAGTCCTTCCGGGAAGGGAAACCCGGGGCGTTCGACGCCATCGTCAGGACCCACCAGGACAGGGTGTATTCATTTTGCGTCCGGATGCTGTCGGACCGGGAGGATGCCTTGGACATCGCGCAGGAAGTCTTCCTCTCGGCCTACCGGAATTTATCGGGGTTCCGCGGAGAGGCTTCGCTCTCCACGTGGCTTCTCCGCATCGCGACCAACCGGTGCCTGAACCGCATCCGCCAGCGGGCCGCCCGGGCCGCGAGAGAGGTTGTGCAAGGCGGTGCGGAAGGAAACGACGACTCCTCCTTCCAGCCTCCCGGCAGGGAGGAGGACCGGCCCGACCGGTTGGTGGAAACCCGGGAGACCGGGAAGATCCTGGAAGCGGCGATCGCGAGGCTCGACGAGGATTCCCGGATGCTCGTAATTCTGTCGGACGTTGAGGGCTTTTCGTACGAGGAACTCGCAGGTGCCGTGGGAATCCCCCTGGGCACGGTGAAATCAAAGCTTCACAGGGCGAGGATGGCGCTGCGGAAGATGCTGGCGCCGGTCGTGTAACGGGTGACAGAGATGGAATGCACCAGGACAGAGAACCTTCTCTCCGCGTACCTGGACGGGGACCTCCCGGAAAGAGAACGGGAGGGATTCGCGGAACACCTTCGGCAATGCCCCCTGTGCGCCGGGGAGGAGAAGGCCCTGAAGGAAACCTTGTCCCTGCTCCGGAACCTTCCCGCCGAAAAAGCACCCCCCGGACTGCTCGAGGGGGTGCGCCGTCGCATCGGGCAGGAGAAGGAGACGGTTCCCTTGTGGAAGAAACTGTTCCTGCCCCTCCACATCAAGATCCCGCTCGAGGCGGCGGCCGTGGCGCTGATTTTTCTCCTCGCGTACGGAGTCCAGAAAGAGATGCCGGCGACGAAGGGCCCTTCGTCTCCTCCCGCGAAAGAGATGGCGGCAACGAAGGCTCCCCCGTCTCCCTCCGCGGCCGTCGAGAGAGGAAAGCCGGCGCCGGGCGCCGATATTCAGGCGGGACGGCGGAAGGCCGACGCTTCCCCCAGGCTTGCGGCCGACGTCGCCGACCGGAAGGTCGAGGCGAAAAAGGCGGCCGTCGAGCCCAGGGAGGAAACACCTTTCGAAACGGAGCAGGCGAGCACGCCCGCCCCCCCTCCCGTGAAGCCGCCCCTCCTCGCGAAATCGGAAATTCCGGCGGGCCTTGCATCCCGTGTGAGCACCAAGGGCGGGACGATCGAACCCGCAACACCCCGGGAGTCCCCTGCCAAGGAAGCCCCGGAACCCCGCGGAGTCGGCGAGCAGCTGTCTCGGCTTGAAAGGCCGTCGCCGTATGGGAAGGAAGTAACGATCGAGGTCGCCCGGAACGACCGGATCGGAATGGAGGACCGCATCACCAAACTCGCCTTGCGCCTGGGAGGGGTGGTCCGACGGGGAGGAACGTTCACCGCCGGCAGTGGACCCGGGGAGATGACGATCCTCAGCGAGATCATGCAGGTCAGCGTCCCGGCCGCTTCCGAAGCCAACTTTCTCGAAGAACTGGGAAGGATGGGGACGATTCCCCCCGAGGGGATGCCCGGTAAAACCGACACCTCCGCCGGTTCGTCCTCCGGCACCGTCGTCTATACGGTGCGGATCCGCGTCAGATAAACTCCCCGCCTGCGGGGGCCCGGGCAACCGCCTGTGCGCCTCTCCCGCTTGCGGGATTTCTCCTGCCGCGCGGGGAGCCGGCGACGTCCCGCCTCCGTTTCATTCCGTCTCTCCTGCGTAGTCGAACAGCGTCCGGTACTTCCGGCAAAGGTCGAATTTGAGGTAGGGAATCACCCGCCCTGTCTCCTCCCGGCTCATCGGGAGAAACTTTCCCCTCGCCCTCACACAAACCCTTCCGCCGCAAAAAAGCTCCCCGGTGCTGTAGGCAATACGCCCCGAGTCCTCCTCGAGGCGGCTCGCGATCTCGATCTCCTCCTCGACCGGGACGGGGGAAAGGTACTTCACGGTCAATTCCCCCGTGAGGTACATCGGGTGCTTTCCCCCGAACACCGTGGCCGCCCACCCCATCGACTCGTCCAGGAGGGCCGCGATGACGCCCCCGTGCGCGACGTCCTTGTACCCGTTGACGTGGCGGGGGAGGACCACCCGCGCCCGCACGGCATCCCCCTCGACGAAGAACCGGGTGCGCACACCGCACCCGTTTTCGTCCCCGCAGATGAAGCATCGGGACGAATGAGGAAGATATTCCCTCTCTGTGTCGCCCATCTTCTCTCCTTTCCTGCCGCCCTACCGGAGGGCGCCCTGCCAGGTGCCTCTCCTCGCAAGCTCGGCCGCCACATCCTGCGCCATCTCCCTCCCCCCTTTCTCCCAGAGGGGGGCGATCAGCCTCCCGGGGGGAGCCTGGCCGATCAGCCGAAGCACGGCAATTTCGGAGGAAAGCCGTTCGAGAAAATCCGCGCAGGCGGAGACATATTCTCCATATTCCGGCACTCTCACCGTTCCTCTTTCCCACTCCCGGGCCATGGCGCTCCCCGCTACGACGTGGAAGTGATGGAGTTTCACCCCCTGCACGTCGAGCTCGGAAAGAAAGGTGGCCGTTTCCACGAAGTTCTCCCGCGTATCCCCGGGAAGACCGTAGATCAGATGGACCCCGGCGTCGATTCCCCGGGCCCGCACGGCGGCGACGGCGGCCACGAATTCGGCGACGGTGTGCCCGCGGTTTACCCGCGCGAGGACGGCGTCGGACTTCGACTGAAGCCCGATCTCGACGAATACGTATCCGCTCCGGCCGATCCCCTCCAGCACGTCGAGCACCTCCTCGCCGAGGCAGTCGGGCCTGGTGCCCACGACGATCCCGGCGACGTCGGGATGGCAGAAGGCCGCCCGGTATAACCGGTCCAGTTCCTCCGGAGGCGCATAGCTGTTGCTGTACCGCTGGAAATATACAAGCAGTCGGCGGGCATTCCGGTGCCTCCCGGGGGAGAGGATCGTCCGCCGGACCTGCTCCTCGACGGGCAACCCCGGAAACAGGATCCCTCCCGTGAAGGAGTCGTTGTCGCAGTAAACGCAACCGCTCGTCCCCCGGGT
>DAOUUI010000160.1 GCA_030668225.1 Deltaproteobacteria bacterium | reverse complement strand
GCAGGAGGGGGTGTCCCGTGATGCCGGCGACCCGGGTCCTTGGTTGCCGGCGTAACAGCCGCAGGAGGGGGGCGCAGTGAGGTAGAGCGCAGCCGTGCGCGGGTTCATCGCACGGCGAGCCACGAACGGAGTCCCCCTCCGAGGCTGTGGAGCCGGCCCCACCGGTTGCGACGGGGAGTCTAGCCGGTTAGGGCTTTCCTGAGGTCCTTCGGGATGGGGATCGGCTTCCAGGAGGCGTCGATGGAGCGGCAGGAGATCTTCCCCTCCGCGGCGAGGATGTCCTTCCCCTCCACGGTCCGGAAGAGGGAGAATCCGAAGGTCGCCCCCTTCTCCTCGACCCGGCTAATCCGGGTACGCAGGGTCAGCAGGTCGTCGAACCGGACGGGGGACCGGTACCGGCACTGCGTGGCGACCACGGGAAATCCGAACCTCCGTTTGACGTTCCGGTAGACCCCGTCGGGAGGCAGTCCCCGCGACCGGAGGAACTCGTCCATCCCGCGCTTGAAGTAGTCGAGGACGGCGGCGAAGTACGCCACGCCGTACGGGTCGGTCTCGCCGAACCGGACCCGGATTTCGATGGTGTGGGATGGAGTGGCCATCGTCCCTCCCGGGATCTCCTCTGCATTGGCACCGTTTCCGGCATTCATACCATAAAATGCGCGTGCCACGTCGGGGGAAAAAGGAGGAAGGCCCGGCGGTGTGACACCCGCCGGGCCTCCGGTCTTTTGGGGGACATTCCTAAAGCGGGGACACTCCTCTCCCGCATTCCGGAGATGAATCAGGAATGTCCCCGGTGAGAGTGTCCTCCCCGCTCTACTCCTTGGTCTTTTCGATCTCCCGCTGACGCAGCATCCGTCGCAGCAGTTTTCCCACCGCGGTGCGGGGCATGGCGTCGATAAAATCGATATCCCGCGGGAGCTTGTAGACCGCGATCTTCCCCTTGCAATGCTCGATCAGCTCCTTCTTCAGGTCGTCCGAGGGGGCCGTGCCGGCTTTCAGCACCACGAACGCCTTCGTCTTCTGTCCCATCACGGGATCGGGAACACCGACGACGCCCGCGTCCGCCACCGAAGCGTGCATGACCAGCGCCTCCTCGATCTCCTCCGGTCCAATCCGGTATCCGGACGACTTGATGAGGTCGTCCTCGCGGGAGAGGAACTGGACGTTGCCAACCTCATCCATCGTCACGACGTCGCCGGCGAGACACCATCCGTCCCGGACCGCCGATTTCTGCTTGTCGTTGTCCCGCCAGTAGATCGTCCCCGTGGGCCCCTGGGCGATCATTTTGCCGACCTCGCCGGGCTTGACCGGTTCGAAGCTCTCGTTGACGACGCGGACCTCGTACCCGGGGCACGCGGAGCCGATCCACCCCGGCTTGACCTTCTTGGTGACCGCGGCGGAGATGAAGACGAACATCATCTCTGTGGTGCCCAGCCCCTCGTAGATCTCGAGCCCGAACTTCTCCTTCCAGTCGAGGTACGTCTTTCCCGTCAGCGCTTCGCCGCCGCCGGTGCAGAACCGCATGGAGGAAAAATCGTAATCCTTCGGGTCGATGTCGACCAGCATCTTCCGGTAGGCGGTCGGCAGGGCCGACATGATCGTGATCTTGTGGTTCTGGATGTTCTTGGCCATCGCCACCGGATCGAACCGGGCAATCAGCGAAACCGCCCCGCCGTACCGGAACGGGATGACCGCCACGGTGGAGTAGCCGGCCGCCATGGCGATCGGCGCAGGGCCGCCGATCACGTCCTTGTCGGTGACCTCCCAGCAATACTTCCCGAACCCGTCGGCGACAATCAGCGATTCCTCCATGAAGTGGGCCGTCCCCTTGGGCAGACCCGTCGTCCCGGAGGTGAACAGCAGTACCGAAACGTCCATCCGGTCCCGCTTGACCGCTTCGCACTGGTCCGGGTTCTTCATGAGGTCCGCGTACGGGACGTACCCTTTCGCCCGGATCTCGTCCTCGTTCGACCCCGGCGGGGCCACGACGACGATCTTCTCCACCGTCTTGAGGTCCGCCTTGGCCGCTTCGACCTCGCCGAGCATCGCCTGGGCGACGATCATGACTTTCGCTTCGGACAGGTTCGCCACGTGAGAGATCTCGGTGCGGGCGAACAACACCGAGGTGGGCAGCGAGACCGCCCCGATCTTGATGATGGCAAAGTTGCAGACGATGGCCGCGGGGATGTTGGGAATCCGGAGGAATACCCTGTCGCCTTCCCCGACGCCGAGTTTCTTGAGCCCGTTGGCGACGCGGTTGACGCTTGCCTGGAGCTGCTTGTAGGTGATCCGCTGATCATCGAAGTAGATGGCGACCTTGTCGCCGAACTTCGCGGCGGTCTGGTCGAGCAGGACCTCGGTGGAATTAAACTTCTGCGGTATGTTCTTGAACTCTTCAAGCGTGTAGGTCCGCTTGGGCCGCAACTCCGGCGGCGGCAGATAGCTCTCGGGTATCTTCCCCATCCGTCCGTCCCTCCTTCACTCATTTGGCGGTGCGGGCCGCGACCCCCCGGCCCCGCCTCGCCGTTCGGGTTGATCGATCTACGCTTTATCCAGGAGCTGCTGCAGCACCTCCTCACAGCCCAGGGTGCGCTGCAGTTCCTTGTCGGACCGGGGGAAGGCTTCCACCGGGTAGCGGTCCGCCTCCTTTTCGAACACCAGGAGGGCAGGCACGTTCTTCCCGAAGTCTTCCTGGAGGGCTCCCTTCGCGCCGAACACCGCGCGCACCGGCGCCTTGGGACCCGTCAGCGCCGCATTGTACGTCATGAAGGCAACCTGCTCGCCCTTGAGGTCGATCGCCTTGGCGTTTACGCCTTTTGCCGCCAGCTGATTTACGAGCTCGACCGCCTTCGCGTTGTCGGTGGTGAACGTGGCGCCGGGAGGAACCGTGCTGTCGTAATAGAATTCCACTTTCATGATCGTAGACCCTCCTTTGGAAAAAATGATGGACGGAAGAATTCCCCTCATAAAAGGCAAAATCCACGGCCGCTCTCGATGTTTCTCCAAACGGCCGTGGATTTGCCGCGTCGCGAATCTACCAGACCGGCGACGGTCGGTTCAAGAGAACTTTTTTACTTCTTCTCGAAGAAGCCGCACTCCCCCTCGATCCCGTCGTCCTTCGGGATGTTGATGTTGTATGGCCACTCGAGCTTCGTGCACGCCCCGATGTACACCTTGCTGATCTCGGGGTCGAGGGCCTTGCTGAAGTTCTGGCAGTTCTGGCAGTCTGGAACGATTTTCGCCACGGTATCTCCTCCTGTCTCCAAATGGTCAGATGGACCGTTCGTTCGGCCCTCGTCAGATGCCAGTGTAGAACATCTTCGGGACGCTCCCAACCAGCTCATCGGCGCTCAGTGGCTTGCCGGACACGGCCTTGCCGCGGACGCTTTTGGTGATCGGGATCGGCTTTCCCTGGAAGTCCTCCCGGGCCTGCGGCGCGTCCGCCACCTTCCCCTTCGTGGTGATCGGCTTCCAGTCCTTGGTCTGCGCGAATCCGGGCAGTTTGTCGTGGGGCGCCTTTCCTTCCGTCGGGGGCCCCTGCCGGTGGCCGTTCACCAGCGCGTACTCCCAGATCGCGTCGCACCCGGCGCACTTGATCTTTCCCTTGAAGTTCCAGAAGGTGAACGGATCAAGGTAGTTGATCACATCGCACTTCGGGCATTGAAGAATGAGTGACGCTTCCTTAAATGGCATCGTTTTTCCCCCT
>DAOUUI010000183.1 GCA_030668225.1 Deltaproteobacteria bacterium | reverse complement strand
TTCAAGCTCGAGGAGGTCAAGAACGCACTCCAGGAGATCGGGGTGTCCGGCATGACCGTCACGGAGGTAAAGGGGTTCGGCCGCCAGAAGGGGCACACCGAGATCTACCGCGGGGCCGAGTACATCGTCGAGTTCATTCCGAAGCTGAAGATGGAGCTGACGGTGGCGGCCGACACGGTCCCCGCGGTGGTCGAGAGGATCCTAACCTCCGCCCGCACCGGCAAGATCGGCGACGGGAAAATCTTCGTCTACGACGTGGAGGAGGTCGTCCGGATCCGGACGGGCGAGCGGGGCCGGGAGGCGTTGTAGCGAGAACTACCACCCGGCCGCGTGGAGGAGAAAGAGCCAGCCCGATATCGTGATGGCCGAGGCTAGCGTGGACACGACGATGATCGTGCCCGCGAGGTTCGTGTCCCCTTTAAGCTGCGACGCCATCACGTAGGTGACCACCGCCGTCGGGCATCCCATCATGATGACTCCCACGCGCAGGTCGTCCCCCGCAAGACCCATCCACCGGTAGATGGCGACCGCGAGGCTTGTCATCAGGAGGACCTTCATCCCCGCCGCTATCGCCGCGAGGCGAAAGCCCGAGCGGGCCCTCTCGAAGGAGAAGGACCCCCCGAGACAGAGAAGGGCCAGCGGAAGCGTGGTCCCGGAAAGGATCGCAAGCGTCCTGTCCGCCAGTGCGGGGAGGGGGACCTTGAACAGGCTCCAGAGGATCCCGAAGAAGGCGGAAAGGAGGACGGGATTGATGGCGAGCTGGTACGCAACCTGCGCCGCGTTCTCTCTTGCTCTCCCCTTCCCGTTGCCGTGCGGAGTGACAAGGGCGACGATTGCGAGGGAGTTGATCAGGGGGACCATGAAGCCCAGGAGGATCCCGGCCTTCCGGAGGCCGATATCCCCGACCGCGGAGAAGACGATCGGCAAACCCAGGTAGGCGAGGTTCGCCCGGACCGCCCCCTGGACGAACGAGCCGCGCTCTCCGGGCGTGATGCCCATTTTCCGGGAGAGGAGGAAAGCTACCAGGAACGTCGTCAAGGTCGCCGCGTACCCGCCGATGACGAGAGGGGCGTTGAACGCCTCCCGGAAGTTCGAGGTGCCGATCTTGTAGAACAGGAGAGCGGGGAGCAGGAGGTAATAGACGAGCCGGTTCGCCGTGTCGATGAAGGGCTCCTCGATGAACCGAAACCGGCGTGCGGCGGCGCCGATGGCGATCACGAAGAAAACCGGCAGAACCGCCTGCAGGATGTTCATGTTCCTCCCGTCCCCACGAAAAACGGGCGACCCGCGGAAGCAGGGTCGCCCATCCCGAATCGTCCGTACGTCTCGCGGTCCGTCCGGGGAGCTTCCCCGGCGCTACCTCGCCACCGAACCGCGTATATTCGTCAGATAATCGATGATCACCCCGGCTTCCGCATCGGTGATCGGGCATCCGTTTCCATTCTTCATCCTCGTCACCGTCGCTGTCCAGCCCGCCCGGTCCTTGGTCTTCCCGAGAGGGCGGCTGACGGGATGGCAAATCGAGCACTTCGACTCGAACAGCGCCTTGGTTTCCGGGGCGCCGCCGCCCGTGGAGGGGGCAGCCGGTCCGGGGTCCAGTTCCCCTCGCGGTGCGGGCGCCCCCCGTTCTCCTTCGTGATCTCCATAGTCGTCGGGTCCCCGCGGCGCACCCGGGCCCCGGACAATGGCGAGGTAGTCGATGATCCTCCAGGCCTCCTCATCCGTAATGGGGCAGCCGTTCACCTGCTGCATCCGCGTCACGGTCTCGATCCACCACTTCCGCTCCCTGCTCTTGCGCAAGGGGCGGCTTAAGGGATGGCAGAGGGAGCACTTGGCCTCGAACAGCCCCTTCGCTTCAGGGTCGTCGACCGACACCGCAGGGGCCGCGTCCACGCCGCCCCGCCCGCGGCGGTGCCTGCCGCGGTGTCCTTCCTCCCCGTCGTCACCCCCCCCCTTCGCCAGAAGTCCAGCCGGGTCGGGACGAACAGCCGGGACGGATCCGGGAAAGATCCACCCCGCAAGAAGCAGGACCGCTACCGCCGACGCGTCTTTCCCGAAAGGTGTCACGCGGGTCAGTTCCCCTTCGGACCCCGCTCCGCGACGAGGTAGCCGATGATCCGTTGCGCCTCCTCGTCCGTGATGGGACACCCGTTCACCTTCTGCATCCGCGTAACCGTTGCGGTCCACCCCTTCCTGTCCTTGGTCTTTCCGAGCGGGCGGCTTAAGGGATGGCAGATGGAGCACTTGGCTTCGAACAGTGCCTTCGCGGATCCCGGGGCCGGTTCTACCGCAAAGGCAAGCCCACCGGCCAGGAAAACCGAAGCGAAAAGCATTGCACCGTACCGTTTCCCTCTCATTTTTTCCCTCTTCGTTCCGGGTGGTCGTTATTTCCCGTATGCGGAGGTGAGGTAATCGAGGATCCTCGCGGCATCATCGTCAGAGATCCAGTCCGCCCTCTTCCCCTGCATCTCCTTGATGATCTCCGACCACTTCTCCTTTGTCTCGGTCCGGGCCGTGGCCCGGTCAAGATTGTGGCAGACACCGCACTTCTGTTCAAAGAGGGTCTTCCCCTCCCCCATGGCGGCTACCGCCGGTTCCGAGGGTGCGGTTTTCGGCTCCTCCTTCTTGGAGCACCCGGCGATGAAGAAAACGATCAGCAGGATGACAAGGCACGAATAAACCGCGCGCAGACGCATGCGAAATTCCCCCCTTTAGGAGATACGACGGCTTCCATCTTACTCTCCGGGGTGAGGCGACTCAACCGAAATTGGGGC
>DAOUUI010000142.1 GCA_030668225.1 Deltaproteobacteria bacterium | reverse complement strand
TGCTGATCACGGGGGCGTTCATCGCGATTTCCTTTTTGATCAGGCGGCATTACAGGAGCGTGGAAGGGCACATGCGCAGGCTGGACGAACTTCTGACGGGACTCCCCTCCGTGACGGTGCCGTCCGAGCAGGAGCCGGCTCTGCGGAAGGACGGTCCCACCGCCGCCATCATGGTCTCGGGCTACAACGGAATGGGCATGCACGTCTTTTTCTCGGTGATCCGGTCGTTCCCGGGGATGTTCCGGAACTTCGTCTTTCTCTCCGCGGGCGTGATCGATTCCAGCACGTTCAAGGGGGTCGAGGAGATCGAAAATCTCGGGGCGGATCTGGAAAGGCAGCTTCAGAAATACATCGAGTTCGCAAAGGGGCACGGCTACTACGCCGAGGCGAGAAGCGAGGTCGGGACCGACGTCATCACGGTGATTGACCGCCTGGCGCCGGAGATCGCCGGCGAGTTCCCCAACATCACGTTCTTCGCGGGCCAGCTCGTTTTCGAGGAGGAAAGCTTCATCAACCGGGTGCTCCACAACCAGACGGCATTTCTCACGCAGCGAAAGCTCGTGTTCCACGGTCTGCCGATGATCATCATGCCCGTACGGGTGCTGTAGGGTGTCTCCGGTTGGATTCCCCCGGGAAATGGGGAAGAATGGAAGTCGGAGCCGTATGACGGGCCGGGAGGTGGGCTGGGAGATGGCGGGAAGGAAAACGGAGAAACTCCTCCTGGCGCTGCTTCTGCTCCTTTTGCTGTTCCCCGTTTCCCCGGCATCGGGGGAAGGGTCCGAAGATCCCGCGCTCAAACCCCACGCATATTTCCAAAATTCCGCGACATGCCCCCGATGCCACGTTACCGTAAAGTCTGTGCTGGAACCGGACCGGTTCCTCCCGGAGGCGGACGCATTCTGCCTGGGATGCCACTCGATCGATGAACTGGGGATAACCCATCCGCAAAACGTACGTCCCGGGGGTGAGGCCTACCGCATGGCGGTTCCGAAGGATCTCCGGCTGGACAGCCAGGGGAGGATGCTCTGCCTTACCTGCCACAACGCGCACGGACCGTTCCTCTCCCCGACCAGGGCGTTCGCCGCCCAGAAGGCGGCGAATCCGGGCGCCCCGGCAGGCACGAAACCCGTCTACCGTACTTACTTTGCGAGGAGGTCCGACCCGGTTCGGGGGTTCGTGCTGCTGTGCGAGGAGTGCCACGGAAAACGATGAGGCGAAATCCCCACTTCCATTTTCGGCGACGGAACAAGCTGGTCAGCCCGAAGTTCCAGGGAGGGGCCGCGATTCTCATCATCGCCGTCGTCATAGCCGCCGGCGCGCTGGCCGGGCATCTCCTGTTCCGTGACATCCGGCAGGCCCTCGGGGACGCTTCTGTCAGCGGCCATTTCGGGTTCCCGACCCCCTTCCGGATCGTAAGCGGCATCCTGGTCCGGCACCTTCTTGCCCTGTTCGCCCTCGTCTTCACGGGAGGGTCTCTCGCGTTCCTGTGGTACGTGCGCAGGATGCGGCTGGGGATATCCCGGCTGTCAGAGGCTTTCGAGGCTGCGGAGAAGGGGGATCTCTCTTCCCCGTCGAATGTCCGGGGCTTCAAGGAGTTCGTCGATTTCGGGGCGGAAATCGATGAGGTCCGATCCTATACCCTTGCCCTCATCGGGGAAGTCCGGGGGGAAGCGGAGGCGATGCGGACGTCCGACCTGTCGTATGGGGAGTTCGAAAAGCGATGGGAAGCGCTCAAGGAGAAGATCGGGAGGATCGTACCGTGAGCCCGTGGAGAGGGGGCAGGAGTGACCCTGCCGCGGGCCGTGCGTTCTGGGGACGATTCCTTCTTTTCTGGCTTGCCTCTTCTGGGCTCGGAACGCTGCTCCTGTTCCTTTTCCATTACCTGTACCTCACGCCCCCCGTCCCCGGCGGGTACGCCGCGGTGTATTACGCCCTTCGCCACTTAGCGGAGACCATGCTCCCCGTCGTTGCCCTTTCCCTCCTGGCCTACGTCCTCTTCCTGAGCGGGGCCGCGGCCTGGCTCTGCATCAACCTGCTCCACAAGATCGCCGGGCCGATTTTCGGGCTGGAGAAGGTTCTTCGGACCTATCTCAAAGGGGCGCCGGTCAGGCCGTTCTTCATGCGCCACGGCGACCTGGTGCCGGAGCTCGTCTCCGCGTTCAACGGGTTTGTGAGCCGGCTGCGGGAAGACCGGCAGAAGTGGGCAGGGGTGATGGAGAACGCGGAACGCCTCACCCTGCAGGACCGGGAGACGCGCCGGACCGAGATGGAGAAGGCCCTGGCCGAGCTTACGACCCTCCTCTCCCGCTACCATTGAAGGTTTCCCTCCGCTTACCCGTTCCGGGGCAGGTTTTAAGGCAGGGGGAAATGGCGTCTTTTTCTTGTCCGGGAGGCGGAATTTTGCCAATATACGGGGAACGGGAACCAAGACGTGCGGAATATCCTCATAAGGAGGTCGGTATATGAAAGCCATCCGTAGGGCGGGCTGGTTTATCTCGCTGGCGTTGATGATGGCGTTCTGGATGGGGGTCCTCGGGTCGTTCCGGGGAACGGCGCTGGCGGGTGTCATCGCGTCTCACGGGACCGATGGCGTGGAGTTCCGGGACGTGGACCTCGGGAAACTCCAGACGTTCCTGGAGCAGAAGATCGTCCTCCAGAAGCTTTCGGACTACGGGGTGTCCCCGGAAGAGGCGATGGGCAAGATCCGCTCCATGAGCGATAAGGACCTGCACCGTCTTGCTTCCCTTAGCGACAGGGTGGCCGAGGGCGCGGACAGCGGAGTGGGTATTCTGATCGGCATCGCTATTCTGATTATCCTCATCATCGTGATCGTCAAACTTATGAACAAGGAGATCATCATACGCTGAAAACGATGGGGAGACGCTTGACCGGCGCCGCCCTGCTTGCGGGCGGCGCTTTTTTCGTTCTGGGGGGATGCGCGGGGGATGCCGGCATCCGGGGGCGGGACGCCCCGAACCCGGGGACGGAGCCGCGCGTCCAGGCGGCCGGTGCGACCGTCATCCCGGGTGTTCCCTTCCTGCCCCAGGAGGAGGACACCTGCGGCCCCTCCTCGCTTGCGATGCTTCTGCGGTTTCTCGGGAGCGACGTACAGACCGGGGAGATCGTGCGGGAGACGAGGACCGCCGGACTGCGCGGAACGCTCATCACCGATCTGGCGGCGGCTGCGAGGCGGCGGGGGTTTGAGGCCGAGGTCGTGGACCTCGACCTCGCGCGCCTGCGGGAAAGGATTTCCGGGGGGACCCCCGTGATCCTTCTTGTGGATCTCGGGATGTGGGTTTTCAGTCGACCGCACTACCTGCTCGCATTCGGCGTGACTCCCGAAGGGGTGGTGGCCCACTCGGGCAGGGAGGAGGGGAAGGTGATTCCCTTCCCCACGCTTATGGCCCAGTGGTCGAAGATGGGGAGGCTGGCGGTCATCGTGCAAAGGGTCGCGAGGTGAAAGGCAGGGGATTTCGGTGCCGACGCAGCCGGAAGGCTGTTCTTCTGCTGCCGCTTTCCCTCCTTCTTCTGCAAGCGGTCCTCGCGGCGGCGGGGTGCGGGAGAGTGCCCCGCATCATCGTGCTTTCGGATCCCCTGACCGCAGAGGAGCGCCTCGCACTCGGCGTGGCGTACGAGCGCAACGGGGAATTCGACCTGGCGATCCGGGAATACGAAAAGGTTCTCCGCAAGGACGAGACGTTTTTCCAGGCAAGGGTAAACCTCGGCAACGTCTGGCTGGCGAAGAAGGAGTACGGGAAGGCGCGGGCGGAATACCGGAAAGCGCTTTCGGTTCGGCCCGGCGATCCCGAGG
This sequence comes from Deltaproteobacteria bacterium, assembly GCA_030668225.1. Lineage (GTDB taxonomy): Bacteria > Desulfobacterota > Deferrimicrobia > Deferrimicrobiales > Deferrimicrobiaceae > CSP1-8. The sequence continues at coordinate 569 of DAOUUI010000142.1, read as the reverse complement.
CGACCAACAACCTTGCATGGGCCGCGATCCTTTCCGGAGAAGCCAGGGAGGATGCCGCCGCGAGGATGGAAGCGGTCCTCTCCCGGCAGGAAAACCGCACCGCGACCCTTTTCGACACGAACGGTGTGCTGCGGATGCACATGGGACAGCCAGCCGTCGCGGAGGAGTCCTTCGCCGAAGCGGAGCGCCTTTGCCTCGAGGAGGGGTAACCCGGGTGTCCGGGCGATGTTCTCCGGGAGATCCGGGACCACCGTGCGGAACTCCAGGGGCGATTCCCCTCCTCCGCGTCGCCCCCTTTGGTAAAATAAAAGGATGTTTCTCGACTTTATCGAACAGCGGATTGTCTCGCTCCCCGACCGGTGTGTCCTCCGGGGGGAAGGGGGCGACAACCCGGCCGGACATGGCCTGTACAGTCCGCCATTGCTGCCCAAGCCGATGTCCCGGGTCGGCGGGTAACCGGGGAGACTCCCCTTGTTTCCACCCATCCATCCGGATCTTCGGTTCCACAATTACGCCTCGTATCTGCGGAGGCGGCTCGGCGAGACCGCCGTTCGGATCAGCGTCGACGG